>JAMCQF010000197.1 GCA_023379605.1 Actinomycetota bacterium | reverse complement strand
ATAGCGGGGATCTCCTCGGCTAAACCTAATATACTCCTCCACGATTAACATAGGCTCGATTGAATCGTGAGCTGCTGGGTCCAGTCCGTGTTGGAGCGATTCTACCAGCTGATGGGCGGCACTTGCGCTTGCGATGACCCGAACCCCTTTTCCATCGTAGCCCCTGGTGCAAGACTTGACCACAACCGGCCACCCATGAACTTGAGCGAAGTCTATGATCTGCTCTGCGCTTGAGGCCTTGGAGAAGGCTGGCACCGGCACGCCGATCCCATAGGAGAGCACCTGGTGGGCATGGAGCTTGTCAGTTGCCAACCTGGACGCTTCAGCTCCGGGCCGGACCACGTACCCTTCTGCTTCGAGCTTTTGGATGTGAGTCATGTCCACAAGCTCGTGGTCGAATGTGACGACGTCACAGAGATTGGCAAGCGCCCTTAGATCTTCAAGGTTCGATGGAGAGCCGCCATGGCGGTGAGCACCAGCAAGTACTGCTGGATCCGTCTCGTTGGTGGTTAGTACGAGGGTATCTATGGACAGCGATATGGCGGCTTGATGGATCATCCTGGCGAGCTGGCCTGCACCTACAATCCCCACCACAGGTCGTGAGCGGCTATGCCAGACAGCGCCCGCTCCACCTACCAGAGCATCAGAGCTGCACGGAGCAGGGTTTTCCATAGCGGGGATCTCCTCGGGCTAAAGTTTTCGAGCTTCAGACCCAGCAATGATGGCCCAGCTCTACCTTTTGCGCCAGAGGCTATAGCGGATCTCCAGCCATAGGACTGGTGACGGGGTGGACCTGCCCAGCTACATCTTTTCCATAAGGCGCTCTGCTGAACCCGGGACTGATAGTGGCGGGTGGGAGACCTGGCCCTTAGGTAGTTGGAGCTTTCAGCCGCTCGTGGGGTATGGCACGGTGTTGGGGGTATAAGGAACCTTTTTGGCACTGGCTGGGGAGATATTGGATGGCTGGTTGGCGCCTGGACCAGGAGATATAAGAGGCAACGGGTTGTAGGCGACGTCGCATTGAAGCTTGAGGGCGTGCACGAGATGGCTCTCAGACACTCGGGAGCTTTCCGACAGGGTGGTCATAAGAGCCTGCCACTGCCCTGAGTCACTCGCTGCCTGAGCTGCCAACGGCAGCGCTTTACGAAGCTGCATTAGTGCACTGTTGGCCTGCTTTTGTGCCAAGGCCTGGTTCGTGTCGGATGTGGCGTCCTTGTAAAGCCTGATAGAGGTCTCTACGTGGTTACAAGCCTGTTTTGCCAGGCCAAAGCTGTTCGAGTTGGCACAAGCGCTCAAGGAAAGACTTGCCGCAACGGCAAGCCCCGCAAATGCTGCCAGGCGCGCTCCTCGCCTGGCTCGCAGGCCTGAGAACCGAGAGGGGATCTTAACCGAGGGCTTAGCCCACATTCTCAGGTCATCCACTCTGGACACTCCTGTAACAGATAATTGCTCACCTCCAGGCAACGATCGAAGACTTCGCAGAGAGACTCCTCTCCCACGAGGATCTTGGCGAGCGACACTGGGTGGCGCGCTGTGAGGCTGAGACGTCTTTCAGGCGCGTCAGTAGCAGAAGCGAAAGAATCTATTGCGGAGACCTCCAAGGGCAACTCGATGCCTCCGACGCCAGCTAAGTCTATTGCCAGACGGAGCAGATCGGGGCCTGAGGGCAGCGGTGGAAGGCCCCAAGTAAAAGTCAGGGGGAAGTGGAACTCATCAGGGGGGTCTGCGTCATCGGGGAGAGTGAGCACCGAGTCTTCGAAGGCCAGCAGCACTCTAGGGTCGACGTCGAGGGCCAGATGGAGGTCTATGGGACCGCCACAGCCCTCTTCTGGATGAAGATCTACCTCCCACCACTGGCGAAGGGAGTAGGTCTCTACGAAGTGGCGCTCGTCGTGTACGTGAAAGCCATGATCCACAGCATGATCCTTCAAATCGGCCACGAAGCCGGCGACATCAATGGCAGCCACATCTCCAGCCTAAGCGCACCGCAGGCCTACGTCACTACGCGCGGGCACCTAAGCAGAGATATCCTGGTCACAACCTTTCAAGGGCCAGGTAGTCTCGATGGGTATGGATGACAGGGCAGTGCTCGAAGCTCTGCACGTTGCCTCGGACGCTGTGGCAGATTCGCTTGCTGGCCTGGACGACTGGGGCTTGGCGGGCACGCGCTACGGGCAGTACCACAGCGATCTGGCTGCCGATGAAGTGGCTGTAACGGTCCTCGTTGACGCAGGGTTCGCAGTTTTGAGCGAAGAGTCTGGCTGGCATGAGCCAGAGCGTGCGTTGGTCGCTGTCGTGGACCCCGTGGACGGATCGACCAACGCTTCACGGAGGATACCGTGGTATGCAACGAGCATCTGCGTTCTTGACGGGGACGGGCCACGCGTTGCCCTCGTGGTCAACCAGGCCACAGCGGTGTGCTATGAGGCCGTCCGTGGACAAGGGGCTACCCGCAATGGCAAGCGGATCGCCTCCTCGGGTTGCCGATCGCTCAAGGAGGCGATAGTGGCATTCTCGGGGTATCCGCACAAATACCTGGGGTGGCACCAGTACCGTTCGCTTGGCGCTGCCGCTTTGGACCTTTGCGCGGTCGCAGACGGCTCCCTAGATGGCTTTGCCACTGCGGGAGGAAGCCGCTTGCGATCGTGGGATTACATGGGAGGCATGCTTGTATGTGAAGAGGCAGGTGCGCTGGTGGCTGGAGATACAGCCTCTTCCTTGACCGATGTCCACGGAGAACAGGGGCTGGCTCGCCATCAGGTCTTCGCTGCAGCGACGTCCAGCTTGCTCAGTGAGCTCTATGAATCTGTGATTGGAGCCTCTGGAGCTGCGTGAAGTGCAACATGTGCTTGGAGGCGAACCGTAGGTGAGCGGGGTGGACCAGGACCAGCCGTAATGGTTGCAAAATCGTTGTAGCCTAGCTGGGGGCGTTTAGCTCAGTTGGTAGAGCAGCTGGCTTACAACCAGCAGGTCGTCGGTTCGAGTCCGGCAGCGCCCACCAAATCTGTCACGGCACGAGATGCCTACGTGGGGGCGGTTCACCTTTAGGCTGCTGTGCTTGTCGCGCGGCTGTGACACTCAGCGTTCGGCCCCTTGGCGGACCGTTTGTCGCGTCGGGGCCCGCCTTCTGGCACGACGAGTCGCATCCATCCGAGCCACGCGCTCGGAGTCGACGATGATCGGCCTGCCGCGCCACGGTGACATCGGCGTTAGGTGCTGGCTGGGTCTGAGAGTCGCCTCGGTTGCTTGCGCCGCCTTGGTCAATTGCCAAGCAGGCTCAGAGAAGAGCCACCATGGCTGCTGAGACAAAATATCCTGTAAGCACCCAGTTCCAGAGGCTGTATTGGGCAAGGTCAGCGGAGGCTGCCGAGCCTGCTAAATAAAATGCCATGTTCCCCTCTGCCAGCTCGAGAGCGCTCAGATGCCCGCCCCGGTTGAAATCATCCCGACCGACCCAGACGAGCTATCGAAGCGCAAGGATGCGATCGGGTCGCTCGCTCGCTGGCGGTCCTGTGGGCATGAGGAGCTTCGCTTGAGGCGATAACCTACTCGATGTTCCAGGAGGTTGGCCTTGGGCGGCTGCGTGAGCAGGCAATTGCGAAACCGTGAGCGCGAGCGCCGTGCATGGAGTGGGTAAGGAGGCCCAAGATGGGAGAGACGGAAGAGTTCGTGATAGGTGCCATGGTCGTCTGCACCGACGGGGTGGGAGGCGAGTTGCGGCGCGTCGTTGTAGATCCAGTGGCTCGAGCTGTCACGCACCTGGTCGTCGAGCCCGAGCATAGAAGCGGGCTCGGTCGGCTTGTCCCAATTGAGCTCGTTGAAGGCTCCACTCCAAGCAAGGTCAGTCTCTCTTGCAAAGTGTCTGAGCTGGACAAGCTTGACCTCGCAGAACAGACCCACTTCCTTCCCGCGAGCAGTTACGCGGGCTACGGTCCTGGTCAGGCTCTCCTCTGGCCTTATTATGGCCTGGGAGGCGGCATGGGCACGGGCAACATGGGCGTGGAGATGGGATTGGGGATGGGCAACATGTCAGAGCCGGTCGTAACAGACTCTCTTCCCGCTGGCGAAGTGGCTGTTCGCAGGGGTGACCAGGTTCATGCGACCGACGGGGCCATCGGGCACGTCCAAGGTCTTGTGATCGATCCCAAGAACCACCAGGTGACCCATGTGCTTTTGCAAAAGGGGCATCTATGGGGCAAGAAGCAGGTCGCGATCCCTATCAAGGCTGTAAGGGCCGTCGACGGAGGGATCCAGCTGAGCATTACAAAGCAGCAGGTCCAGGACCTGCCTGCGGTGGATCTAGAGGTTCCTGAGAGCATCGGGCTCACCTAAGGGCCATTCGGTCCTAGGTGCCAGCACCTGGTAGTAGCATCGTTTTGAGCGATCCGGGCGCAGTTCCCGGATCGGAGAGGGGTTTAACTGATGGCAAACAGTGTTGGCCTGCACGAGAGCGAGGCGCTTTTGTCCTCTGAGACCATAGACAGGCACCGAGCGATCACCTCAATCCAAGAAGAGCTTGAGGCTGCCGACTGGTACGACCAAAGAGTGAGCGCCACCGAAGACTCACAACTGGCAGCGATCTTGGCTCACAATCGCGATGAAGAGAAAGAGCACGCAGCGATGCTATTGGAGTGGCTTCGCCGCCACGACCCAGCCTTAGACGGTCATCTGCGCACGTATCTTTTCACTAATGAACTGGTAACCGAGATCGAAAGTGCCAAAGAATCTGATTCGAGCTCCGAAGCCTCGCCGCCTATGATCGACGGATCACTTGGGATCGGGAGCCTGAAGGGATTAGGCCAGTGAACCATCTGCTAAGGTCTCATGCTCCCATCACAGACAAGGCATGGGAAGAGATCGACCGTGAGGCCCGTGAGCGCCTTGTACCTGGGCTTGCTGCTCGCAAGCTTGTTGACTTCGAAGGACCGCATGGCTGGCGGCACTCTGCTACGAACCTGGGTCGCACAGAGGCAATTGAAAAGGCACCCTTCGATGGGTTGCAGGCGAGCCGACGTAGGGTGCTCCCACTTGTAGAGCTACGCGCGCAGTTCACAATAGCTCGATCTGAGCTCATGGATCTTGAACGAGGAGCAGCTGACCTAGATCTCGAGAGCCTGGACCAGGCTGCAGGGAAGATCTCCCTCGCAGAGAATATCGCGGTATTTAACGGCTGGAAAGAGGCTGGGATAGTTGGAATCGCCCAGGCCACTACCCACAAGCCTCTATCCCTAGGAGCCGATCATGCTGGGTACCCGAGCCGCATTGCAAAGGCCGTGGAGACTCTGCGCAACGCTGGGATAGGCGGGCCATATGGCCTGGCGTTGGGCCCAAAAGTATATACGGCTGTCGTAGAGAGCACAGAGCACGGCGGCTATCTGGTGTTCGACCATCTTCACCACATTCTAGGCGGTCCCATTGTATGGGCTCCTGGAGTGGAAGGCGCAATCTTGATGTCTCAACGAGGCAGTGAGTTCCTATTCGAGTCTGGACAAGATATTTCAGTTGGCTATTCGCATCACGATGCCGAGAGAGTGTATCTGTACCTCGAGGAGACCTTCTCGTTTCGGGTGGCCCAGCCTGACGCGGCGGTAGTGCTGTCATAGTCCAGTCCATGCATATACCAAGCCCGACGATCCCCAGAGGAGCTGAGTTTAGGCAGCCCGGATCATAAGGTGGCGTCCGAGAAGTATAATGCCCGAGCCGACTAGCGCCGCAATGGCATTTATGGACCACGCGGTCGCAAACGAAGCGTGTGCCTCGACGATGCCAAAGGTCAGCGGGCCAGCCACTCCTGCAAGCCGCCCACCGACTTGGGTTATAGAGGTTGCCCGAGCAGGTGCATGCCGATGAGTTCTCACGACAGCGAAGTTGAACAGTCCATTCCATCCCCACCCGGCCCCGTAAGCCACCGCAGCGCCAAGGATAAAAAGCCAGTGCCAATCTTTAGCTGAAGCCAGAGCAAGGGCGCAGTAGCCAGCTACGCCTGCAAGCAGCATTAAAGCTACCACAGGAAAGTGCGCTCTCCCGCGCTGGTCCGCGCGTATGCCGACGATCACTCTTGTAGCGATTGCAATCGCTCCGGCCAAGGCAGCGACCAGGCCGGCATCAGCTTTTGACAGCCCGGATGCCACAGCAGAGGTGACAAGGAAGGCCGTCATTCCAGTAGCAGCGAAGATCCCGAGGAAGAATCCTGTTGCGAGAACCAGTAGTGGCAGTCCGACCTTAGGCGGTGCAGATTGGGAAAGAGCCTCACGGTGTGCGGCCAGGGTCAGTCGCGGCCTGGGCAGTACAAAATAAGCTCCCAGCGCGAGCAGAGCTGCTGCTGCGAATGCCCAGCGCCAGCCCACAGTGAGAGCAATTGCAGGTACCGCCAGACCACTGAGAAGCGCCGCAGTTGGAACGGCTGCCTGCTTGATGCCAAAGGCTGTCCCCTGACGGGATCGGTCGATTCTCCGAGCCAGGAAGAGATTGGATGCTGGCTGCATGGCAGAGCTGATCAGCCCTGCCAGAAAGAGCAGCCCGCTTAGTGCTGCCCAGGAGTGGCTAAGACCGCCCAGCGCTGCCAGAACACACCCTGAGGCGAGCGCTGCCCCTCTCATCACCCTAAGCCCGCCGACTGCCTCGGCCAAGCGACCCAACGGTACCGAGCCGGCAGCGGCACCGACATAGTAGAGAGACAGAGCAAGGCCGAACGCTGAAGCACCGAAGTGAAGTGAGCCTCGAATCTCGACAGCCAGGGCCGCCACGAAAAAGACTGCCAGGGAGCTGGCGGTGGCTGCGGCTACCGCTGAAGCTGAATCTCGGCCCAGCCCTCGCACCTCAGCTTTGCTGGGGGGGCGATCAGCTCGATGAGACGATGGCCATCGGATTCTTTCCAAGCAGGCCTAGCTCAGCCTCTCCTCAACCTGTGTCTCACCCACATGACCACCACGGCAATGAGCCCAGACGCGGCTAAAGCAGCAGCGAGCCTTTTCATCACCGACGGCCCGGCGAGCTGCATGAGATCGACCGGCTCGGTCGTTCCACGCGATGGCACAGCTGATGGGGTGAAGCTACCGACATGGACGTCGCTTGGAGCGGAGCCTGAAGCCCCAGCAGAAGACCCATTGCCACTCTCGGCATCCCCGGGGATGGCAGTAGTTTCTCC
>JAMCQF010000196.1 GCA_023379605.1 Actinomycetota bacterium | reverse complement strand
GTCTTTTGGAGCAGGAGCGGTCTTGGAACAGAAGCAAGCGATGACCTTGCCCGTCAGCGTGACCAGCTTTTGGAGCTTTCCAAGCAGCACGCGGGCGGCATCGAGGGAGTTGGACCGATCGTTTTCTCCCCCAAGGGTACCGCAGCGGTATACGCGGTAAATCTCAGTGGCAGCGGCTCCGCCATTGAGACCGACATAGCCCGCCTGAGGAGAGGCCTTCCCCATGTCAAAGGGCTGAGGGACGGCGTGACAGGACCGGCGGCTTTCAATGCTGACATCGACAGCTCATTTAGCGGGGTAGACACCACCCTTTTGGCAGCCACAGCAGCCCTTGTCGTCATCCTGCTCATTGTCATATACAAGAGCCCACTTTTGTGGATCCTCCCCCTGGTGTGCGTTGGAGCCGCAGAGGCGCTTGCCCAGGGTCTTGTGAGCGCGCTGGTGCATCTGGGGTTCACCCTGAGCGGCGAGAGCGCGGGCTTGCTCACCGTGATTGTCTTCGGCGCTGGGACCGACTACGCCCTTCTGCTGACCGCTAGGTACCGCGAGCTGCTTTTGAGCGGCCAGGACCACCAAGCTGCCCTTTCAAGATCGCTTAGATCGGTGGGCCCGACGCTGGCAGCATCGTGTGCCACTGTGGTGACGAGCCTGCTCTGTCTGCTTGCCTCCAGCTTGACATTGAGTCAGGGCTTTGGGGTTGTAGGGGCTATCGGTGTCGTCTCGGCTCTGGCGGTTATGGTCAGCTTGTACCCGGCTCTGCTCGCGCTCTTTGGTAAAGCGGTGTTCTGGCCTTGGAAACCGCTTTCTTCCTCGCAGACGAAAAGCCCTCTTTGGACCAGGCTGGCAAGCTGGGTAGGAGTGCATCCTGGAAGGTCCTGGGTAGCTCCGGCAATATTGCTCGGTGCGTGCGGTATCGGGCTTGTGGCGATGAACACCGACGTCACAACCGTGAACGACTTACCTAGCTCCATGCCCGCAGTGGTGGCAGATCACTTGTTGGCGAGGGCCTTTCCTGCCGGTGCTTCTGCGCCACTGCAGGTCGTGGTAAAAAAAGAGCGCGAGATCGAGCACGCATCCCATGTGCTTGCCGCTGACCCTGTGGTCGCCGGAGTAAGCGATGGGCCGTCGGCGGGCAGTGGCAGCCACGAGCTCGCCGAGCTGCTGGTGATCCTGCACGCGCCTCCTTCGGGTCCGAAGAGCTTTGCTGCAGTTGAGCAGGTGAGGTCGGTTCTACAGCGCTCAGTGGGGGGTGCTGCACTGGTCGGGGGCCAAAGCGCACAAGACCTAGACGTTCGTTTGGCAGCCAGCCGCGACGAGCATGTGGTCCTGCCCTTGGTCTTTGCGGTGGTGCTCCTTTTACTGTTCCTAGTAACAGGAGCGCTTCTTGGATCGCTGATCCTAGCAGCAAGCATCGCCCTGACATTTGTTGCGGCGTTGGGCGTGGGGACCATTGCCTCGATGGCGCTTGGGTTTCCAGGCATAGATCCGACGGTCCCAGCCCTGACGTTTGTCTTCTTGGTTGCCTTGGGAGCAGACTACACGATATTTCTGGCCATGCGTGTCCGTGAGGAGCGCAAGAGCGCCCATGGCGCCGCCAGCGTCACCCACGCACTCGTGGAGACAGGCCCTGTGCTGACGGCAGCCGGAGTGGTTCTCGCAGGCACTTTTGCAACGCTGGCTCTCATCCCTGTCATACCCTCCAAGGAGATAGGCCTCGTAGTCGCAGTCGGGGTGCTGGCCGATACCTTCATAGTGCGCACATTGGTCGTACCTGGGCTAATGGTGCAGATGGATCGCTGGTTCTGGTGGCCCGGAAGGCAAGGGCAGCCAGCGCGCAAGTTGGGAAAGGTGCCAAGCCTCCACAGGATGCCATGACCCGGTGCTGGCCAACCTCGCCAGCGCGCAAGTTGGGAAAGGTGCCAAGCCTCCACCGATCAGGACGCAGAGGAGGTGTCGGGAACAGATTCAGAAGTGGCCGTGCCTGCAGGCGTCATCATGCCACCAGGAAGCTTGCGGCGATGTAGCACGTTGGTCGAAGACAGTAGTGCTGCAAGGACCATGAACCCCATGAGGGCATAGAAGGCCGCATGTATCCCTGAGCTGAATGCTCCTGCCAGATGGTGGTTGAGCCGGGTCGTTCCCACAAAGATGGCAAAGGCCAGGTTGCGAGGGATTGATCGCGCAGCGACGAGCACTGCTACCGAGAATGAGAAGACCATGCCTATGTTCCCAAAGGTCCGCAGCATGCCCGAAGCTATGCCAAAGGAGCGGCTGGGCGCTGCTTTCATAACCGCTGAGTTGTTGGCTGGGAAGAATCCTCCTGCCCCAACCCCGTTTATGATGGATGCGACCACGACCACCCAAAGGCCAGTTGCCATGGAGAGCTGTGCATAGATGGCAAGACCCAGGATCTCCACGGCGAGCCCAACAGTTGCCGGCCAGACCGGGCCTATCTTGTCTGCCAGCCGTCCTGAGAGAGGGCCGATCGCACCGCCTAAGAGGTACCCCGGCACGAGCAACAGCGAGGCATGCAGCGGCGTGAGCTGGCGTACCCCCTGCAAGTACATGATCACAAGGAAGAGCACGGCATAGTTGGCCAAGCCCTGGAACAGCGAGGCGAAAAGCGCAGGGCTCATCGTGGGAATCCTGAAGATCGACAGATCGACCATGGGGGCAGCTATCGCCCTCTCGATGAGG
>JAMCQF010000195.1 GCA_023379605.1 Actinomycetota bacterium | reverse complement strand
TTGGCAGGCCTAGGATCCTGGCTATCACTTGGACAGGAAACGCAAAGGTTACATCCCTTACAAGATCGGCGTGGCCTTTGGAGCAGAAGCGATCGATGAGATCGTCCACAACAGCTCGAACCAGCTCGTGCTCCCACCGCTGAAGAATCCTGGAACGGAAGGCCGGTGAAACCAGGGCCCTGTGCTTGCGGTGGTCTGGCTCGTCCATCTGGAGGATGGTCTTGCCCATGACGATGCCCATGACGTCCGCATACACAGAAGAGGAGAACCTCTCATTGTCACGCAACACAGACACGACCTCGTCATAGCCTAGAACAGACACCGGCTGGGGCCGGTCTGGCGCCTGTAGACCGGAAGTGCTCGGCATCCCGGGAAAATGGAGCGGGCCCACATGAACCGGGCTGTTGCGCCTGAGCTCTTCTAGGAACGGGAAAGGATCTCTCACGTCACCGGTCACGGTATCTTGAAGCTCGAATGGATCAAAGGCCAGTGGCTCTTCCAGGGTCGCCTGTTTTCCTGTGATGACTGTGGTCATGGCTACCTCCTATGGGCGGGAGTCGGGCTCTCCACGAATGTCAAAGTGACCTCTACCCCCCTGCCTGAATCTTCTTACATAGTACATCAAACGTTCGTTGGAGTAAAGCGCGCCTTGTCAGTCTCGGCTGGCCGGAGGCAGCCTGAGGGCAGCTAACCTGGATATACCGTCAGTTCGTTGGGAGGCATGATGAGCTATCTGAGATGGCGCTCGGGCTTGGCACAGTGAGAAAGACCGCTGGCGCCGAGTCATCCGACAGTCCGCAACGCCGGCGTATCCTTGACCTGGCCCTTAGCCTCATGGCCCAGCAGGGAGTTGACGGAACCTCGATGAGGGATCTCGCCAACGCGGCTGGTCTCAATGTGGCAACGCTGTACCACTACTTCCCCTCAAAAGCAGATCTGCTCACCGCGGTGCTCACCGAGCGCGGCTACGAGGATCTGCTGGAAGCGCCGAGCGCAACCAGCTCGAATGAGCCAAAGGCGGCTGGGTTAAAGGAGCTGATAGATGATCAGCTGAGATCGATGCTCGATTTGGAGGACTTCGTCCGGCTTATGCTGGGTGAAGCCCTAAGAGGGGATCCTACGGCACTTGCTGTGGGGACAGAGCTGCTCAATGCCACCCAGGCTGCATTCGAACGGTGGCTTGAGGACTGTGAGCCAGAGCTGTCCTCCGAGCTGGGAGCAGGTCCACTCAGCCGCCTGCTAAGGGCACTGCTGGTCGGGCTGTTCGTTGAGCACGCTGCTGGAATAATACGCGGCGAACCCGATGATCCCTTTGCTGGACGGGCATCGGAGATTGCCGCCATCTTGTCAGCGCGATCTCCAGTAAGGCCCATCTGAGCGCCCAGCTCGGCCGAGCGACCACAGTCAGCTCGAGCTTGGGATGCTTTGGGCTGCCTGAGACCCAAGTAGTCGCTTTTTGATCTTCCCGCTCTGGTCTCTGGGAAGCTCGTCTACGATCTCCCATTCCCTGGGAACCTTATAGGCCGCCAGGTGCTCACGGACATGATCTGCCAGCTCTTCTGGCGTAGCGCTGCAACGCAGCTGGACCACAGCCTTAAGCCGCTCCCCATCCCTGTCATCGGGCACGCCAAACACAGCGCAGTCCACAACCGCTGGATGGTCGTAGAGCACCTCCTCGATCTCACGGGGAGCAATGTTCACTCCTCCCCATAGCACCATGTCCGAGGCCCGATCGGTTATGTAGAGGTACCCTGCACTGTCCAGGTAGCCAATATCACCCACGGTGAAGGACCTCTCCTTAAACGCCATCTTGGTTGCCAAAGGGTCATTGCGATAGGTGAACTCCTGACCACGAGGTGGTGTTATGTAGATGGTTCCACTCTTACCTGCAGGCAGCTCCATGCCAGACTCGTCCAAGATGGAGATCTTCACACCAGGCCAGGGCAGGCCCACGCTTCCAGGATGCTTGAGCCATTCCCTAGAAGAGATCCTCGTTGCTCCTCCCTCTGAAGCTCCATATAGCTCGTAGATCTCCACGTGGGGAAAGGCTTCCATCATCTTGCGCTTTACTGACAAAGGACAGGGCGCCGCGCCATGCACGATCAGCTTCAAGCTGGAGAGGTCTATACGCTCTCGCTCTTCGGGGGGAACTTCCAGGATGCGTATGAAGTGGGCAGGGACCATGAACGACCTGGTTGCGCTAAAGCGCTGCACGGCCTTAAGCCAGCTTAATGCCTCGAACTTCTCGGTGAGCACGGTCGTCGCACCAACAAATAGCGATGTGAGCACCCACCCGGAATGTGAGGCATGGTAGGTGGGGCCACTAACCAGGTAAATGTCATTGGGAGTCCATTGCCATAAGTCCGCCTGCGCAGCCAAGCCTGCCGCTCTGGCCTCATTTGAGGCGATCCCCTCTCGCACTATGCCCTTTGGCTTGCCGGTGGTCCCAGAGGTGTAGAACACAAGCTCTGGGCCCGGACCAGCCCCGTCGCACCTGTAAGGAGGGCTCTTGGCCACAAGTTCCTCGAGTTCCTCTCCCACAAGCAGCATCCTCGCTGAAGACCCTGCCATGTCGCGCGCCTTGACGAGCTCGCCTGCTAAGTCCCTATCTCCTACCACCACCGAGACCGCGGCATCGCTCAATATGTAAGCGATCTCAGCCGCCTTGAAATGGTGGTTTACAGGGAGGTACGGGGCTTGGACCATGCTCGCAGCCATAGCGATCTCGAACTGCTCGAAGCCGTTGCGCAGAACGGTTGCCACTGGTGCTCCCGGGCCTGCTCGAAGGTCTTCGAGGACAGTTGCAAGCCTGCGAGCACGCTCATCGAGCTCTCCATAGCTAAGACTGGCATCTCCCATCACAAGTGCGGTGCGGCTCGGATCCATCCGAGCGTGCTCACTCATGCCAACCGGCGCTCTGTTTGACTCCATTGGCCGGCAGGATACCAGCAAGGACCCTAGCGACCCCGTCGGTGGGCCAATGCCGGCTATAAGCTCTCCAAGCACCGCCGATCCTTCCACGACGGTTGCCTTTCAGTGCACAGGAGGACTCTAAATGCCAACGGCCACTGTCTTCGAGCAGGTCGAGATACCCGCACCCCCCGCGGTGATCTGGGAGTTCCGAGCCGATTTCTTGAACCTGCCTCTCTACAACCCTTATGTGAGCGAAGTAGAGCGCATTGGCCCTAAAGCAGACTCAGCCAGAGGAGCACGCTACAGCTTCGTGCTGGCACAGCCAGGACATGGCTCTGCCCACCGAAGAGAGCAGCGTGTTGAACTAGAGATAGTGGAGTCTATCCCAGCCAGCTCTATAGTGGTGGAGCTGGCTGGTGGGATGGCGGCACGGGAGGTGTTCAAGGTTACCCAGCTGCGTTGCAGCGCTACGCCA
>JAMCQF010000194.1 GCA_023379605.1 Actinomycetota bacterium | reverse complement strand
TGATCTCAGGACTCCAGCACAGGACGCAGCGTTAAAAGAGCTCTCGGCTTTGGTAGCAGTGGTGCTCGGATTTGTGGACCATGTGATCCAAAGAGCAGGACGCAAGCTGCTGGGAGCAAATAAAGCTGTCCTTGCAGGGCAGCCATGGAGCTGACCGAGATCCCGTTGACTGCCTCGATTATGTCGCCTGGATGCAGACCTGCGTTGGCCGCAGGGCTGTTGGGACCCACCGCTGTGATGATCGCACCCGTAGCAGGTGCAGGAGCGTTGTGACCTTCAATCCCGAGCCAGCCGTGGACAACTTTGCCTCGGGTCATGAGCTCTGAGGCGACCGTAGTTGCAATCTCGGCAGGAGTTCCTATGTCCACGGCGTTGGGACCTTCATGTTGCACGGCATCCAGGATGGCAATCACGTGCCCGTTGCCGTTAAGGAGGAGGCCGCCTGCTGCACCTGTTGAGACGGGGGCATCTGCGCTGAGCGTGTCTATGAGCACCGAGCCGCCCTGCAAGCTGGCGTGCTGGCTTATCTGCGTGATCCTGCCGACAGCTATGTCCAGTGACTCAGGAGAGCGTTTGCAAGTGACCGCTATGGCGAGCTGGCCAGGGGTGATGTTGGATGCAGCTATGAGACTGGCTGGGGTCAAGTTGCTCTGGCCAATACGGAGGATTGCCACACCACTGTTTGCGTCGCTCGCCAGGACCGTCGCTTTCTCCCTTTGATTCCCTGCTGTGATCGCCACAATATGCTGCCCTCTAAGGATGAGAGAGTCGCTTGTTAGGACCAGCCCACCCTCTCTTACCACCAGACCTGTTCCCCAGGTGGTCCCGCTTGGTCCAGATGCTTGAAGCGCAACCAGTTGATCGCGCAGTTGCGTGGCTTCTTGCATAACTGCCGCACCGGCCCGGACCATTGCAGGGCTCTGGCTGCTGGCTCTGCCGGTATTGGACAACCGCGATCTCCCTTGCCCGCCACCGGCGTGGGCACTGTAGCTCTTTGAGGAGAGCGCAACTTTGGTGTGTGGCATGCGAGCCCCGCCGAACAGAGCTGCTGGTGTGCCCGCTACAGCCCAGTCGGCGAGCACCAGAGCTCCGGTTGCCAAAGCAGCTCCGAGAGCGGCAGCGGAGAGAGCCATCTTCCAGTTACGCCCTGGTACTGGCGCTCGGGCTGCAAGCCGTGCCGAGCGCGGTGGGGGCGGGCCAGCTCGGCGCGGCCCGAACGGGCCGGTCTCGGATGGGTGCCGCCACGCCCTCGATTCCGGGGATACCCAACCGAAGCCACCTTCATCTTCCGCGCCGGGCTCGTCGTCAAACTCACCTGAGGGCGTCATCGCGAACGAGAATACTTACGTCCAAGGCTAAATAGGCGTCGCGCTGACTTGAGGCATTGGTGTCGCTCACGGCTGGAATCCGTTGAGGTGTAAGTGTGCAAAGAGGGACAGTTGGCAAAAGGTCTGTTAGTCAGAGCTTTTGCCAACTTACATAGGAGCTCGATTGCGCGCATGGCAGCGCCTCAGGGCTCAACGCCAGTGAAGCTGGGAGCGCATTTTCCCCACGGCACCCCTACGATGGGTCGATGCTTGCTTGCTCGCCTGCCAGGCACCCTGGGGAGAGATGATCCTTAGTGGCTCGGGACCTGGCTATAGACCTCGGAACTGCGAACACCCTCGTTTACGCCCGCGGCCGCGGGATCGTGTTGAACGAGCCCAGCGTCATCGCCCTTAATGCAAGGACTCGTGAGGTTCTAGCTGTTGGTCAGGAGGCATGGCAGATGATTGGTCGAACGCCAGGCTACATAGTCGCTGTTCGTCCTTTGAGAGAGGGCGCAATAACTGATTTTGATGTCACAGAGCGCATGCTCAAGCTCCTGCTCCAGCGAGTGGGCGTGTCGCGCTTTAACCGACCGCGTGTGCTGATTTGCGTTCCGTCGGCCATTACCTCGGTCGAACGTCGTGCGGTTGAAGAAGCTGCCAAGCGGGCTGGAGCCTCCTCGGCATTGCTCATGGAACAGCCCATGGCAGCAGCCATAGGAGCCGGTTTGCAAGTGCAGGAACCGGTCGGCAATATGGTGGTGGATATAGGAGGTGGAACGAGTGAAATGGCCGTTATATCGTTTGGTGGAATAGTATCGAGTGAAGCCATACGCATCGGAGGTTTCGACATCGATGCAGCCATCCAAGCACATGTACGCCGCGAGTACGGCATCGGAATAGGAGAGCGCACTGCCGAGGAGGTAAAGGTTGCGATAGGATCAGCTCATCCTTTGTCCCGACAGCTTGCAGCAGAGGTGAGTGGTCGAGATGCCCTGAGCGGGGTTCCCAGGAGCGTAGTTATATCTACTTCAGAGGTGAGGTCGGCAATTGAAGAGGAAGTCAACGCCATACTAAAAGCGGTTGTGAGCTGCCTGTCCAAGGCTCCACCCGACCTGGCCCAGGACGTCCTCTATGATGGCATACATCTCGTTGGTGGAGGAGCACTGCTAGATGGGATGGCAAGGCGCATAGCCGAGGAGAGCTCCGTTCCTGTTCATCTAGTGAGCATGCCTCTGGAGTGCGTGGTGCTCGGGGCTGGAAAATGCCTGGAGTCCTTTGATGCCCTCCAGGCGCTCTTGATATAGCGCCCGTGGCCGCGAGGGTGCTCGCAAAAAGCCGCATCTGCTCGATCGGTGGCCCTGTAGCGACCGTGGCTGCAAGGGCTGCGCAGCGCTGGAGAGCTCTGTGTGGTCTTTGGCAGGGAAAGTGATTGTCACCTGATTTAGAGTGCTAACATATCTAGTCAAGACTAGTATCTGAAGTGATGTGTAGGAGCTCTTCGGCCGCAGACCTGACTTGCCAGTCCCGATCTTCAAGAGCTGCTCTCAAGGCTTCCTCGACCCTTTCGCCCGCAAAGGATGCCAGCGCTATGGTAGCGCGTCTCCTGACGGCCGGTCTATCTTCCATGCCACGAAGGATGGCTGGTAGGCCCCGATCGTCGCCTGCTGAGCCCAGCGCGGCAATCGCTGCTTCACGACACAGGGGGTTTTTGTGCGAGCTGGACATCTTGATCAGCGCATCGACCAAGGCCGAGGCCAGATCCGCCTGGCCTGCTACAAAGGAGCTTATGGGGGCTTTGCTCATTTGAATCTCACGCTGTTGATCCGCTTCATCTCTTAGAGCTCCAAGCATCTCGCCAGTTGCACTGGCAGCGGCTAGGGCTGCTCCATCGTCGCTGTCGGAAAGAGTGCTCAGCAGAGCTGTAGCAAGCTCTCGGTGGTAGGGCATGAAGATGCTGATGGCGCAGGCTCTTGAACGTACGTGTGGATCAGGATCGGCAAGGGCTCCAACTAGGTCGTCGAGCTCAAGGCCCTTCATTCTTGCAAGAGCACCGAGAGCTGTAGCACGGACTTTCGGATCGGTGTCGCAGAGGGCCGCGCGTGCTAATCGGCCATCGCTGGACCGGGCTCTGTGCCCTGCGAGTGCAACTTCCTCTTGGCGTGCGGTAGAGGAAGAGAGGACATAGCCGACCGCACTGTCTTTAATTCTGCCGGTACTCTCATCGGTGGCAACCATGTCAGATATCATCGCAAACGACGGGCACGGCTCGGGCACCGGGTTCATGGCTGAACAGGCCAGCACTGGTGCTGGCGCGGGCGGCCATGGCGGGAAAGCCAGGCGCTGGAGGAGGATCATCCTTGGGACTGTGGTGGTCGTGCTCATCCTACTGTTGGTAGCGTCGCTTGTAAATGTGTCCGAGTACGCAGTTACCCCTGGCGCCGCTTTACCAGTAAGCGCGGTTCTGACCCCGCCTGCCGGGCGCGGCCACCACGTTGCAGAGCCTGTGCTCTATACCTACGTCGAGATCACCCAGCTACGTCTGATCGACTACCTCACGTTGTGGCTTCACCATCACGAACAGCTTGTCAGCCAGCAGGATCTGGTCGGTCCAGGGGTTCCGGCCAGTGAGCTCGTGGCCCAGGGTGCTTTGGAGATGGAAAGCGCTGAGCAGGCGGCCAATGTCGCTGCCATGCGGGAGCTTGGATATTCAGTTCCCGGCCGTGATGTCGGCGCCGTTATAGCCGCTGTTCTTCGAGGGACCCCTGCTTCCAGGGCCCTACGGGTGGGCGAGGTCCTTACCTCAATAGATGGTCATCCAACCCTAACCCCTGCTGCCGCTGTGACAGCGATCCAATCTCTGCGTCCAGGACAGTCAGCAACCTTGACTGTGTCGCCATATCCTTGGCCTCAGCACCCCCCTGCCTCCAAGACCGTTCATGTGGTGCTCTCATCTGCCCATGTGGACGGTCGTGACGTGGCCTTCTTGGGAGTGGAGCTCGATAGGAATCCTGCCCGTTCGTTCGACCTGCCGTTTACTGTCGCGATCAACCCCAATAACGTGGGCGGTCCGTCGGCAGGTTTGGCCTTCACGCTCGGTATCTTGGACACCCTTTCGAGCGGTGACCTCACCGGACATGCAAAGGTGGCTGCCACTGGCACCATGGACGCGCAGGGCGAGGTGGGACCGGTGGGAGGGGTGGCAGAAAAGGCTGTGGCTATCACCAGAGCCGGAGCTTCAGTCTTTCTTGTCCCCCCTCAGGAGTATAAAAAGGCAAGAGCCAATGTCGGGCCCCACGTGCATGTTATGGCGGTGTCCACTCTGGCACAGGCTCTGGTAGATCTTCGCGCTCTCCGGTGCCCGAAAAAGCCGAGTTCATGCCCACTAATCCCAGGCGCCAGTCTCGCAGGGGGCATGGCCGGCTAGGGAGCCTGGCAGGGAACCAGGTCGCCACGAGAGGGCGTGGTTCATCTTGAGTGTGGCCAGTGCCGTAAGTGGCAGTGCGGTAGGCAACGAAGGCTCTCTAGCCGCTCCAAGACAGCAGAGACCCTGGTCAGGCTGGTTCTTGTCTCACAGAGCCGCTGGCAAGAACGCGACCTAGGCTGTCTGCATGTCCCAGGATCGTCATTTTTCAATCTCTTCCTCCTCTCCCTCCCCCGAGGACGTAGCAAGGAGGACGTTCTCAGTCGTGCGCCGTGGATTTGACACAGAGCAGGTGAAGACCTTCCTCGAACTGGTTGCACGCCAGCTAAGGGCCCATCTGGAGCGCGAAGAGTCTCTCAGGGTGCGCTGCGAGGACGCCGAGCGCCGGGCTGCCAATCCAGTGCTCGATGAGCAGACGCTCACTTCAGCGCTAGGCCAGGAGGCAGCGAAGATTTTAAGGACCGCGCACGATGCCGCAGGTGAGGTGGTGGCTCGCTCGGAAGAGCAGGCCGCAGCTGTTCTAGCCGAGGCAAGAGACCAGGCTGCTCAGCTGCAGGCACGGGCTGAGGCCACCTATGGCGAGCGCGAGCTCCAGGCCAATGAGCTGGCCGAGACCATGCGCAGAGATGCTGAGGATGAGGCAGCTTCAATCCGGCAAAGGGCAAGAAGCGATGCAGAGGCAATGGTTGCTACTGCCAAGGAAGAGTGCCTGGCCATGTTGCACGAGGCTCGGGAGCTGCGGTCGAAGATCCTCACAGACCTTGCGCAGCGCAGGAGGGTCCTGCACGCTCAAGTGGAGCAGTTAAGGGCAGGACGAGATGTTCTGCCT
>JAMCQF010000193.1 GCA_023379605.1 Actinomycetota bacterium | reverse complement strand
CAATATCCGGGCGCGCCAGGCCTGTAGCGCCGAGGTGTCCAGACTGACCGCAATGACAAGGACTGCACCTTTGACTAGGAGTTGGATCGATGAGTTCAAAGCCAAAAGATCGAAAAGGTCCACCAGAACTGCGATGAGAAGGAACCCGATCGCGGTCCTACCCACCCCGCCTTCCCCTCCCAGCATCGCGCTGCCACCGATAACTACAATTGCAATCGCATCCAGGGCCACCGTCGAGCCTACATCTGCCTGGCCAACCCCGAGCTCGGAGGTAAAGGCCAACCCGCCCAATGCCGCCAGAGCTCCAACCAGCACGAACGTGCTAGCCCGGATGGCTTCCACGCGAATCCCTGCCAGGTGGGCTGCCTCTGGGTTGCCTCCGATGGCATAGAGGTTGTACCCGTAGACGCTGAAGTGGAGTACGGCCCATCCCAGCACAAACATGCCGATGAGCAGCCAGATAAGCACCGGCACCCCAATCCATGTGCCATGCCCTAAGGCTCCAAATCCTGAGGTGGTCACCTGGATTGACTGATCGCGAGACACGATGTATGCGAGCGCGCTGAACACTGAGCCAGTCCCGAGGGTTACTATGAACGAGTTCATCCTCAACACTCCCACGAGCAGTCCATTCACAGCCCCCGCAGTGACACCGACGGCAAGCACCAGTGCTATCCCGGTCGTGGTGCCCATGTGGTTGGCAACTAGGGCGCCTACTACTGCTCCAAGAGCATACGTACCGCCTACAGATAGATCAAAGCTGCCGCCTATGATGATAAATGTCATACCAATGCAGATAAATCCTATTGGAGCATTGGTGGTCAAGATGTTCCGTGCGTTCCCGAGAGTGAGGAATCCATTGGATATCTGCGATGAGACGGCTATCAAAAGTACCAGCCCGACCAGCGCGAAGTACCGGCGGGCGCCTGATCCGAGCATTGCCAACCACTCCTTCACGATGCGGCTGGTAGAAGTTTGCGTGGAGGTGGCGGGGGCGGTAGCTATGCTGGAATCCAGCTGAGATGCATGCGGCTTCACTGGAACATTGCCTCCACAAGCACCTCGCGAGTTGTCCCTTGCGCCGCTCCGCACAGCTCAATTGCCTTTCCTGCTGCCGGCAGGACTATTAGTCTATCTGCAACCTCAAGCAGCTCATCTAAATCAGATACAGCCACAAGAGCACCCTTTCCCTCTGCCGCGATCTCCTTTATGGCGGCCCAGATGTCCGCACGGGCATTCACGTCCACTCCCCGGGTTGGCTCGTCAGCCAGCAGTACTTCGAATCCGGTGACCAGGGCTCGTGCCAGCAGGAGCTTCTGCTGGGTGCCCCCTGAAAGCCTCTCTGCAGGAAGGGCTAGATCGCTGGTGCGTAACCGCACTCGCTGCGCCACGGCCTGGGACCTCGCACGTGCCTTCGCTGAGCGAAGGATGAACCCGGTCGAATCCACGCCCAGAGATCCAAGGAGGATGTTATTGGCGGCGCTGGCGTGGGGAACGAGCCCGGAGACCTTCCTGTCCTCGGGGAGGTAGTGAAAGCCGAGCTGGTGACCCGCTATCGGTGTGGCCGGCCAGCGCCTGTGCCTACCCTGTATCTCCATGGCCCCGCTGGCGCAGGCCCGATGCCCGGCAAGGGACCGTAGCAAAGATGAGCGGCCAGAGCCCATCAGGCCAGCCAGGCCCACTATCTCTCCCTCTCTAACCTCTAGGTCTACGCTCACCTTCTTAGAAGAAAGCCTTACATCGGACAGGCGGAGCAGTGGCAGGCCCATACGTGCCAAGGGCGCAGTGCTTGGATCACTCACTTGAGAGCTCGACAGCAGACCTGTAACGCGCACCCTCGGACCCGCCATCGCACTGACGAGCTCAGGGCGACTCCACTCCTGGGTGGGCCGCGTCTCTACGAGCATGCCGTCGCGAAATACCGAGATCAGCTCCGCTGCCTCTTTCATTTCCGCTAGATCATGGGTCACGAGAACCATGCCAACTCCTTCCAAGCGCAGCACCTTCATGAGCCGGAACAGGCTGGTCTTTTCCGCCACGCTTAGTGCAGCCGTTGGCTCATCGAAGAGCACAAAGCGCGCCTTGTGGCTGAGAGCACGCGCTATCTCTAGCACCTGGCGATTGCCGGTTGAGAGCGTCTCAGCCTTGGCATCTTGGGGTATGTCCACTCCCAGGCGCTCCAAGAGAGCCTCATAGCGTGCCCTCATCTCCCTCCGCAGCAGCAACGGACCCCGTCTCCCAGACTCAACGGGCAAGAAGACGTTCTCCAGCGCTGTCCGGCGCGAGATTATCATCAGCTCCTGATAGACAGCTGCGATGCCAGCCTTTAGCGCGGCACGTGGGGAACCGAGCTGCAAAGGCGCTCCGAATGCCTCTATGTGTCCTTCAGATGCACTTGTCCTGCCTGCCACTATGGATACACAGGTGGATTTTCCCGCTCCATTCTCCCCGACGAAGCCATGTATCGTAGCCGAGTGCAGATCCAAGCTCACATCGCTGAGCACAGTAGTGCTCCCGTAATGCTTGGTGATATTTACGATCCGCACAGCCACGCTCTCCTTGGAAGTCGGCACGATACTGCTACTGCTGCCTCTGCAGTGCGATGACCAAGTCTTGCGATTCTCAACCACGATAGGGTCAAGAGTCCCAGGACTCACCATGTTTCCTCTGGTTGCTTTGTCATACTGCTAGTACTGCGGGTGGTACTTGGCGATGTTGGACTTCGTCAGGAACAGCTCGGTCTCTCCGGGCTTTTGCAAAGAGGACACTGGGCGCCCGTCGTTGCCCAGGTAGCGTGGTGCAGCTTCGCCGCGGGTCACCCGGTAGAGCACATTTACGCCTGTGATCCCCATGGAGGCTGGATATAGAGGCACTGACATCTCAACTGTGCCTGATTCGATGCTTGTGATATCCTCCCGGTTTCCACCGATGGTGTACACCTTGACCTTTCCGGCCTTGCCCAAGCTATTGAGAGCCGCCAGAGCGCCATAGGTCTGGCCTGAGTAGGTAGAAACTATGACCTTCACATTCGGGTGTGCCTGTAGAAGTGCTTCTGTGTCTGTCAGACCCTGTGCCGAGGTGTAATTAGTCCGGTAAGTTGCAACAACATCGAATCCACGATACTGGGCTTCTACTCGCTTCATAGCGGTTATGGCGTTGGTGGTTGGGCCGTTCAAGTGCGGACCAGCCAGGAAACCAACAGTTGCATGGGGATTGTCCTGTGCGATCTTTGTGAAGTAGTTCTGGAAGAAGCGCTCCAAGTCGTGTCCGCCTACAAATGCGACTGTGCCAGGAGACCAGGCCGCAGATCCGTTATTGCCGTTCCTACTGCAGAGCGGTCCAGTGAGATCCACGACCGGGATGTTGTGCGCAGGTGCCTGGACAGTGAAAAGGTCACACTCCAACTGAGGATCGACTGGGTTGACAATGAAGGCGTTATAGCGCCCACTAGTTAGGGCGGTCTCTACCTGAGACTGCTGGGTTGTGGCATCGAAGTTGCCGTCATAGACCGTGACGGTTGCCCCAACACGTGCAGCCTGGGCCTGCACTGCCTTGATTTGGGCTACCAACCAGGCATTGTTCGATCCTATTGCAAAGAAGGCAATCCGCAAGGGAGTGCCCTTTCTCCAAGAGATCGATTTTCCGTTGCCGAGAGGGATATCGATTGTGCTCCCATTGACGGTGGGCTTTGCCAGTGCGCTCCCAGCAGGTATGCCCGTCAGATCCCCAGGAGTAGTATCAGGAGCACTGCTGATCTTCGGTGTGGTGCGAGGTGGCAAAGCTTTCGAACTGGACGGCGTGACCCCGGCATTAGTACTCCCACAAGCGGCGAGCAATACTGCCATCCAAAGGCCAAATATAAGGAATCTCACTCTGGAGTGACGCGCCTTGCTCGATGCTCTTATATGCATGTCGTTTATATCTCCTCTCGGTGCGATATCTAGATATTTAATGAGCTTAATATTTAAATCGAGTTAAGCGACCTTGAAGGGTCTTGTCTGATGTTGGATAATAGCTCTACCTCGTCAGTAAACTCTTTTAGAGATAGGATCGCTCCACTAGAGGAGAAGCCTCCATCTATCGCTATCTCACTTCCATTCAAATAAGACGATTCCTCGCTAGCCAGGAACAGCACAAGGTTGGCAATATCGCTTACGTTCCCAGTTCTCCCAAGAGGCGTCATGCGCAACCAAGCCTTGGTATGCAGCTCTGGGTTTTCCGATTCCTGGATCATGGGTGTGTCAACCAGTCCGGGATGAATCGAGTTGACACGTACATTTATGCAACCGAACTCTGCTGCTGCAGCCCTGGTAAGGCCCCGCAATGCCCACTTGGTCGTACTGTAAGCAGCTGATCCATATCCTTGCAGGCCAGCGACTGACGACACATTGATCACAGTGCCACCACCTTGCCGGGACAACAGCTCCAGTGAGCTTTGCAATCCGAGAAAGACTCCTGTTAGGTTGACCTCTAGTATCCTGCGCCATGTATCGATCGGTGTGGCTGCTATGCCCTTTCGAACGCTTATCCCGGCATTGTTGACCAAGATGTCCAAAGTACCGAAGGATCGGTCTATGCCCTCAGTTGCCACGATCCAATCGTGCTCACTGGAGACATCCAGGTGTTGATACCGGGCAATGCCTCCGGTGCTGGAGAGCTCCTTAGCCAGCTTGAAGCCTTCCTCATCTCGTATGTCGGCTATGACCACAGTAGCGCCATGCCTGCAAAACGCAGCCGCCTCAGCTGCTCCCTGTCCCCTGCTGGCTCCAGTGATCAGGGCTATCTTGTCCTTGAATGATAATTGATGTCCCATTAATCCGTCCCAGGAAGCGACGAAGGTAGGTCCCCCGCAATCCCGGGCGCCATGTCCGGGGTAACCAGGCGCTCGTGGACCCGCCACCCACTTCCCGTCTCCAACATGATGTCGTGCACAGATACATGACGCATTGATACCGTCTGCGTGGCTAGGTGTGTTGTGATGATAAGCATGTAGAGATTGACCGTGAGCACATCGCCTTTCTTGTCTTCGATATCGATGCCGTTGCTCCAGTGACGACCGACCAGACCAGCATTACGGTGATTCTCGTAGTGCCTGCTGGCGAATGCGCTCAGGGCCTTTGAACCTACCACGGGGCTCTCGGGGTATGTGGGTGACGAGAAGGTCCCCGTCTCGGTGAAAGTGCTGGCCCATTTCGCACTTTCACCGTTGTCAATGGCCTGTGCCTGACGGACGTAGAGCCGGCACAGCTCGATGTAATGCTCAGACAGGATCTGCAAGCCCTCCCCCAAAGATGTACGATAACAGTACGTAGTATACTAATTTCGAGTGATAATAGAGTACCTGATCTTCTTGAATGCGTCAAGACAAATCGAGCCGGCTGTGTCGCTCGGAGCGCCCGGCAACTGTGCCAGAAGAGTCCTGCCAGCTCCCACCAGCTGTGGCGGTTAAGGACGGCCTCTATCCACCACTGCCTTGGGTTCTAGGAATCCTGATATGAGCGGTCTAATCGCCACTGCGCCCCGCTCGCATCCTCACGGCACCAAGTCCCAAGGGCTGTGGCTCCCAGGGAGCAAGGGCCACCAGATAACTGGCACTCACTAGATCTTTGACTTCTTGGTCCAGCAAATCGATCCCTACCAGCTAAAGCCAGCTCAGTGGAAGGGGTTGGCCACCGGATGGGTGATGTCTAAGTAGGCGGCGGAAAGACCCAAAAAGACCAGCGCCATCAGTACCGCGTAGGTCACTGGCATCAGCTTGGCGGCGTCAGCATGGTACTTGCGGCCCTTCCGGGAACGAATCCGCTCGTAGACAGCTATTGCCACATGGCCACCATCAAGTGGCAGCAACGGGACCATGTTGAAGATCCCAAGGAACAGGTTAAGACTCACGAGCACTAGCGCCAAGTCTGCAGGACCGGCTCTGGCGGCCTGGGTGGCTGTGTTGACCGCTCCTATGATCGACTCGGGGCGCTCCACACCCTTTTTAGAAGCCTTAGCGGCAAAGGTAGGGCTTGTTACTTCATGGAAGTACGTGGAAAGGCCGTGGATGGAGAAGAACTTGCCGAAGAAGCCAAACACCTCTCCCACTGCCCGGACTAGGTCCACCCCCGCTGTGCCCACTCCTAGGATCGGGTTTGCATGAACCACTGGCGGGTATAGCTCAACTCCTATGACCGAGCGTGCGCCTGGCGGTGGCTTGGCCCCGGCCAGCCTTACCCCCGCAGCTGGTACCGGAGTAAGGGTGGTCTCGAACTTGCGCCCGTCACGCTCCAGCTCCAGCTTCAAAGCCTGATTGGGCACTGCATCGCTCAGGCGCTGTGCGGCCTCGCCCGGAGAGGTCACTGGGTGGCCATCGATGGCGAGTATCTGGTCTCCTGGGCGCAGCCCGGCAGCAACTGCTGGACTTCTAGCCCCGCTCACGCTTGGGAGCCCCACAACTTCCACCCCTGTAGAGGAGGGTATGCCTGCAAATACCAGTATTGCCCAGATCAAGATGAACGAGAGCAGGAAATGCACCGTTGAGCCGGCCACCACCACCGAGATCTTGCGCGGGAAGCTGGCCTGGCGATAAGTGCGATCCTCGTCTTTGGGATCGACCTCCTCTAAGTTAGTCATTCCTACGATGCGCACGTATCCCCCAGCAGGGATCGCCTTTACCCCATAGGTCGTCTCTCCTCGCTTGAAGGACCACACCCGTGGACCAAAGCCCAAGAAGTACTCTGTCACCTTCATGTGCGCGCGCTTAGCCATGACCATGTGGCCAGCCTCGTGCAGCATCACAATTGCCACCACAGCCGCGATCACTACCAGCAGCGCAAGTTCATGTGTCATGGCACCCAGGCCTATAGCTATGGCCACGATAGCGATTAGCCTAAAAAGCGCGGCTCTCTGGCTGACTGGCTCCCCGCCCAGGCTCTCATCTGTTGGAGAGCCAGGGGAGTTGGCATTGATCTCTGAGCCCATATCGCTCTGAGAGGAGCTGCCGTCCAGACCTGAGGGGCGCTCATTGGATGTTGTGCCCAAAGCGGCCAGATGCGGAAAACTGCCCTGCTTCTCCGCCCCAGGAATGCCTCCAGGATCGCTCATCAGGCCAACCCTTTGCTAAGTAGGCTCACCCGCCGGATCCCTTCAGCGCGACTATGCTCTCGGCAATCCTCCGTGCGGCTGCGTCCGCGGCCAGCACCTCCTCCAGATTGGCCGGCTCGGTCGGGTCGCAGGCTGCCATCGTCTCTTCCACAACCTCTGCGATCGAAAGCCATGCAATGCGCTCGGAGAGGAACGCTGCCACAGCAACCTCGTTCGCAGCGCTCAGCCATGCAGGGGCAGCCCCTCCCATCTTGCCTGCCTGATAGGCAAGGTCCAAGCACCGAAAGACTTCCCGATCCGGGCTCTCGAACCGCAAGGTAAGCCCCTTGGTCCAGTCGATGGCTCCGAAAGGCACCGTCAACCTCTCTGGCCAACTGAGGCTGTAGCCGATGGGAAGGCGCATATCTGGATGTGAGAGCTGGCCGAGCACCGCACCGTCTACGAACTCGACCATCGAATGGACGATGGACTGCGGATGCACCACGACATCTATGTCCCCTATTGCCACCCCAAATAGCTCATGAGCTTCTAAGACCTCGATGCCCTTGTTCATTAGAGTCGAGGAGTCCACACTGATCTTGGGTCCCATGGACCAGGTGGGATGAGCTAGAGCATCTTTGACCGTGATCGCCGCCAGATCCTCCAGCCGCCGTCCCCTGAAAGGCCCCCCCGAGGAGGTGAGCACTAGCGAAGCTACCGCCCGCCCAGCCACCACCCTATGGCGTTCACCCTGGTCCTTGGAGCGGCTCTCCGGCTTGTGATCTGCTTGATCCCAATACGATGGTGGCCCCTTCGGCAAGGCTCCTGAGGTAGCTAGGCACTGGTGTATGGCGCAATGCTCGGAGTCCACCGGAATGATCTCAGCTCCCGGAGTGGCCCATGACCGCCTTACCACCGGGGCACCTGCTACAAGGGACTCCTTGTTTGCAAGCGCCAGGCGGTGCCCTGCCTCCAGGGTGGCGAGGGTGACCGTAAGTCCTGCGAATCCGACCACGGCATTCAAAGTCACCTCTGCCCTGCTTGCGGCCTCAGCCATACCTTCTGGTCCTGCTAGGACCTCCGTGCCCGCGGGAACTCTCTCTTGCAGCTCTTTAGCAAGATAGCTGTCGCCGATGGCGACGCAGCGCGGGTGCAGCTCACGTGCCTGGGAGACCAGAGCCTCCAAGTTGCGGCCCGCCCCAATGGAAACCACCTCGAAGCGCTCCGGATCGGCCTGGATCACCTCGACCGCTTGGCGGCCAATGGAGCCTGTAGAGCCAAGCAGTCCTACAGTGGTTCTATCACTCATCTTGGCCTCCAGTTCCGATCAACTAGGCCCATCCCGGTGCTCAAGCCCCGTCCTAAAGGGCATGGGGGTTGCCAGCCTGTGCGGGCCATTCTGGCCGGTCCAGCTTGGTGGATCCGCTCTCCCCATCTATCCATACCACCACAATCCCCCATCCTGGCATGTAACGGCCAGCCAGTGGCATCATCGCCGGCCTGTTGCATCCTGGACTTGCCCAGCTCATCGGTGCTGCGGCTTTGATGGTCGCAGAGCTGGCTGGACGTTCACAGCGCCCTGAGCACAATAAGTCAGCGAGCTGGCTGCCAAGCATGACCAAGACGCCGGGACCGGGCGTCCAAAGCCGGCTCTCAGTGGGCGTGGATCAGTACCAGAAAATAATAAGTAGCCGGGAAAACAAACAGAAGGCTGTCTATTCGATCGAGCACTCCACCGTGTCCGGGAAGCAGGGATCCCATGTCCTTTAGAGCAAGGTCCCGCTTTATGAGCGACTCGCACAAGTCGCCAAGCGGCGCGAACACGCATACGATGACTCCAAGCAGTATCGCATGGGTAGTAGTCCAGGGATACACCCGGCTTACCACCAGCGCCGATACAGCTATAGCAACCACCGACCCACCGACCAGGCCTTCCCAGGTCTTACTGGGGCTCACTCTAGGAGCGAGCTTGTGGCGACCCAGCCAGCTTCCCACAGCCAGCGCACCCACATCGTAGCTGACAGTGGCAACAACAGCTCCAAGGAAGAACGCCACGCCGTTGCGGTTCGGAAAGAGCGATGGCGCGAGGACCAGGCCGGCAAAGGAGCCGAGAACCCCTATCCAGGCGAATGCCAGCAATGTCGCCCCAAGGTTTGCAGCAGCGCTCCCGCCAAGCACGCCGGCCAGGTTCCATAGCAGGGCGAATACGATCACCAAGGCTACAACCAGCGGGATTGACGCTATACCTCGGGAGTAGGCCGCCAGCACGATCGCCGCTGTCCCGAGCAACCCAATCAAGGTGGCGGGCCTGTACCCCGCCCTACGCAAGGCGGTGAATGCCTCGGCTGCGGCGCCCAATATCACCACGGTCGAAAAGATCAAAGTCGCAAGCGACCCAAGGGCAAAGCAGCCGAGGGCAACCAGGGCTATGCCTATGCCGGTTACAAGGGCTAGAGCAACGTTCCTCTGAGAGCCCTCCTGGGCCGGAGCTGGAGGCCGGACTCGCTCAGGGGTGCGTTGATGCCTAGCAGGCAGGCCATTACTACCTAAAGAAGGTTGTGAGAGGACCCCTGGGGATAGTCGTGGCTCGCTGGCACCTCCTGCGAACCCAGCCGCTGCTGGCCCTGCTTGCAGTGGACGATTTGTATCTGATCCCTCAGGGTGGCTTAGAGAACCAGCAGATCCTGAGCTTTCTCCGGGACTTGGAGGAGCCGGGCGAGTAGATCGAGAGCCGCCTCGTGAGCGCCTGGCGGACCTGCGCCTTGCCAACTGCGAGCGGCGATGCCTTCGCCTACGGGCCTGTGAGGCCTGCCTGGCCAGCACTGGCTCTCCGGAAGGCTCCTGATCGCCGTCTTGGGTTCCCCTATCACCTACGCTGGCTCGACTCGCCCCAGTTACCCGGTCATCACGGCTCTCCGGGTCGTCTCTGATAGCAGCCTTCCTTGACTCAGGCTCCTTTAGCTGCTCGCTGTGTGGGTCATCTTCAAAGTCGCCGCGTGCATGCTCACCCAGGTCCGTGGTCGATGGCCATTCCCCAGTGCGGCTTTGGAGATAGGCGCTCTCTTGCTCATATAGCTCTTCTTCATACAGCTCAGCCTCCCGGTAGCCCTCCGGTGAGTAGCCGCCTGAGGCCGCTCGGTAGCTGGGCTCGCCCTGTGTCTCCTGGCTGGACAGATCTGCCCGATCGGCGGCCACCTTGGCCTGCGTTGCCTCGTGAAGATCATCGAATGCATCGGTCATCTCGCCCTGGCTCATCTCGTCCAAGACGCCTGTGCGTACCTCTTCGTCGTCCTCCAAGAACCCTGGATGGAAGTCGGCAGCCTCCCACTCGGTGTCATGCTCGCGCCAGGTTGGTGCTGGACCAGAGATGGCTGCCCACTGATCGTCCCCGTCGCCTTCGTCTTCGTCTTCGCTTAGAAGGATCCTTGGAACCTGTCCGGTCGGGGGATCGGTCCAGTGCGGAAGCTCAAAGCTTTCGGGCTCAGACTGGGCATCATCACCCACTGCGAGCTCCGATAGTGCGGGCTCAGGTTCAACCTGGCCCTTCTCTTCCCATGTCTCAATTCCACCGTTTCCGGGAGAGGAGTAGCTACCCCCAGGTAACTGAGTGGGGTCGGCTGGCTTGCTCCACTCAACTTCGGTCGCGCTCAGCTCAGAGATCTCTTCCTCGCTAATGGAGCGCCTCACCAGCGCGCCAGCCTCTTCAGCGCCCAGGATCCTCACCCGCCCGGTCCTATAGTAACCCTGCCGCCCGCTCTCAGCTAGCCTACGGTCACCTTCGGTGCCAGCCTCGGGCTGCCTCGGATCCTCAGGTACGCTCATGTGCTCTGCTCCTCAAACCTCGAGGAGCTCCTGCTCCTTGACGGCAAGAACCCGGTCTATCTCTTCAATGTGGTCATGAGTCATCTTCTCTAGCTGGCGCTCTGCGCGCTCCAGCTCATCAGAGGAGATATCCCCTTCCCGCTCCATCGACTCGAGCTCATGACGGGCGGCCCTGCGCACGTTTCTCACAGCGACCCTGGCCTCTTCGGCTTTGTGCTTGACTACTTTGACCAGCTCTTTGCGGCGTTCCTCTGTAAGGGACGGAAACGCCAGACGTATCACCTGACCGTCATTTGAGGGGGTGATGCCCAGGTCGGACCCAAGTAGAGCCTTCTCTATGGCTGCCAGCGCAGCTTTGTCGAATGGAGAGATCACGAGCAGGCGGGCCTCTGGCACGCTGAACCCGGCTACCTGCTGGAGTGAGACCTCGCTGCCGTAGTACTCGACTGGGATCTTCTCCACCAGCGCCGGGGTGGCTCTTCCCGTGCGAACGGTGGCGAACTCCTCTCGGGCATGGTGGGCGGCCTTTGCCATACGCTCCTGAGCGTCCGAAAGAGCCAGCTCGACCAGGGAGTCATCCATCACCTGATAAGCGTACCTATCTCTTGGCCGGCAAGAGCCGAGCGGATATTTCCGGGCTTCATCAGGTCGAATACCAAAATTGGGAGATCGTTGTCCTTGCAGAAGGTTATAGCCGTTAGATCCATGACCCTTAGGTCGTGGGAAACGACCTCCATAAAGCCAATCTCGTCAAAACGGGTGGCTTTCGGATCCAGCCTCGGGTCTGCGCTGTAGACCCCGTCGACGCCCGAATGGGTGCCCTTTAGGAGTGCGTCTGCCTCGATCTCTGCAGCTCTGAGAGCAGCGGGGGTGTCGGTGGTGAAGTAGGGATTGCCCATCCCAGCGGCAAAGATGACCACGCGACCCTTCTCCAGGTGCCTGATCGCCCGACGCCTTATGTAGGGCTCACACACCTCGGCCATCTGGATCGCGGACAGCACCCTGGTGGGCTGGCCCTCTCTCTCGATGGCATCTTGGAGAGCCAGGGCGTTTATCACTGTGGCCAGCATGCCCATGATGTCTGAGGTGGCACGGTCCATGCCCTCTCCAGCTCCTGTGGTGCCGCGCCAGATGTTCCCACCGCCAACCACTACCGCCAGCTCTGTACCGAGCTCCTCTTTGGCGGCTGCGATCTCGTTGGCGATACGCCGCACCACAGCAGCATCAATAGTCTCATCCGATGCCGAGCTGGCGAGAGCTTCTCCAGACATCTTGAGCACCACCCTGCGCCACCTGCGATCCATGTGTGCTGGGGCCGCTTCAGATGCAGGGACCGCTCCTATAGACACAGCCGGTCAGGACCCCACTACGACCTGAGCGAAACGGACCACCCTGGCTCCGCCCAAAAGCTCAGCGATCGTGCGCTTCTCGTCTCGCACGTAGTCCTGCTCCATAAGGCACCGTTCCTTAAACCAGCCTCTCAGCCTGCCTTCTACTATCTTGGCCATTGCAGCTTCGGGCTTTTTCTCCTTGCGACTTATCTCTTCAACGGTGGCCCTCTCCGTGGCGACCTCCTCCTCTGGGACCTCGTCCTTGGAGATGTAGGCAGGCCGGGCAAAGGCGATGTGCACCGCTATCTCGTGTGCTAGCTCGTCATCTCCTCCTTCCAGCTCAACCAAGACAGCGTTCACCCCACGATCGTTTTGAACATGCAGGTAGCTACCGATGTGAGACCCAGGTGAGAGCTCGAAACGGACGAGGCGCCCGATCGTTATGTTCTCCTTCAGGGCGGCCCGCAGCTTGTCTACATCATCTCCATGGGCTGCTACCCCAGCCTCACCCTCGGCGGCCAGATCAGCGGCCAGCTCTTCGGAGAGGCGAACGAAGTCGGGTGATTTAGCGACGAAGTCGGTCTCGCAGCGCAGCTCAGCTATCGCTGCGGAAGCAGGAGAACGGACAATGGCCACTGCGCCTTCGGAGCTCTCACGGTCCTCACGCCGGCTGGAGCCGGCCAGGCCATTCACCCTGAGCCACTTGCGCGCCTCTTCGAAATTTCCAGATGTCTGCTCCAAGGCGCGCTTGGCATCGAGCATGCCAGCTCCTGTCTCTTTGCGTAACGCTTGGACGTCCTTTGCCGTAAAGGCCGTCATCTCATACCTCCCATTA
>JAMCQF010000192.1 GCA_023379605.1 Actinomycetota bacterium | reverse complement strand
CTGATGGCTATCGCCGAGATCCCACCGAGCTCATTTACCCTGCTTACGACGTAGTCGTCCAGGTAAGGTATGCAGTCCCACAAGACATTGCCGTTCGGCGAGATCACGAGCAGACCACGCTGGCCGATCGCAAATGAGGGTGTGCTGCCGATACCGAACACCCCAGGTCCTTCTTGCTCGACCTTGCCGGTGTACTTGCCGGCACGCATCTGAGCCAGCGTTGTCCAGCTCTGGCCATCCCAGCGCACGTACTGCCTCTCGTCCTCGCATATTGGACAGTTAGAGCGCGCATGACCGTACTGCACCCCGCAAGCGCAGCATATTGGCAGTTCGCTCCCTTCGCTGCTGGCCGCCACGGTCTTCGAGGTCAAAGAATCCTCCTTGGGTATGAAAGAAATGGGTCTGCAGGAGCATCGCCACGCCCATTCTACGACCAGCCCCAAAGCCAGAGGGTATGGAACAGCTAGTAACCTAGCGGCCAGCGACGACACAGCAAAAGACCAGCCGAACATCAAGCCAGATCCACCAGGAGAGCACAGTGAGCTTGGAGCAAGAGGACGAAGCGGTAGCAGTCTTACGGGATGGTCACATAGCCGTGGTCTCCATAAGCCGCCCACCTCACAACTTCCTAACAGAGCCGATCCTCGCCCAGCTCGCGAGCGCCATAGAGCAGCTGGATGGGGTCTGTCGTGCAGTTGTCGTTGCGGCAGAGGGCAAGTCATTTTGCGCAGGAGCCAACTTCCGCTCCTCTGTGGCACCTGACCCCTCCGCTGGGGGCTCGTTCGCTGGATCAGCGGATCGGTTCTATGCGCAGGCTATCCGGATCTTTTCTGTGGGGGTTCCGCTTATAGCTGCCGTCCATGGCCCTGCCATCGGGGCTGGGTTTGGGCTTGCGTTGGCGTGCGATCTAAGGGTCATGGGCGAGACAGCATGGCTTCAGGCCAACTTCGTGCGTCTAGGCATCCATCCTGGGTTCGCCTTGAGCGCCACGCTTCCACGCCTGGTCGGTCCAGGGAGGGCAGCAGACCTGTTCCTTACCGGTCGCAAGGTTGGGGCTGAGGAAGCCTTGAGGATTGGGCTTGTGGATAGGGTAGCTCCATCACAAGCTGTCTTGACGGTCGCAGTCGAGCTGGCAGGCGAGATAGCCTCAGGGGCTCCACTGGCTGTTGCATCCACGAGAGCCACGTTGCGCTCGGGGCTTTCTGAGCTGGCTGCTGATGCGCTTAGCCACGAGTTGGCGGAGCAGTCTCGTTTGGCTGGTACGGCAGATGCAGTAGAAGGTGTGGCAGCGATGCTCGATCGAAGAATGCCCAGCTTCGAGGGACGCTAAGAGAGGCGAGTGCTGGTTGGCTGGGCAGGACCAGGCGCTCCATGGAGGGCTGAGCTGCAAGGAAGGAATCCATGGCAGGGGACCCAGACCCGCCACGGCCTGTTGATCCACTAGCGGAGGCTCCGGTTCTCTCCTTCTTGAGAAGGCGAGCTTGGGTGCTTGCACGCTACTTAGCAGGGATTGGCCTTGGGGCCTTCGCTTTGTATGTCGTCTTGGGCAAGAAGGGCGAGCTTGCTGGAGCGACTCGCTATCTGGCTCACATGAGCTGGGAGTGGGTGGCTCTGGCTGTGGTGGTGGAGGCAGGCTCATATGTGTCCTTTGCCCTGTTGCAGCGGCGCCTTCTTCTGGCGGGATCGGTGAGCGCAGGCACGGGCTCCCTTACCGGTCTGGCCCTCGCATCGACCGCAATAGCGAACTCTTTCCCAGCTGGGCCGGCGCTCGCCTCGGTCTACAACTACCGGCGCTACCGGCGCTACGGCGCAGACGAGGCATATGCCGGCTGGATGCTTTTGGGGGTGTTCACCGCAGCTGCAGTCAGCCTGGCCATGTTTGCGGCAGTAGGCGCGGGACTTGCAAGCACCCAGGGGGTGGACCTCGGGTTATTGGGAGCGCTGCTGAGTGTGCTCCTGGCAGCGCTAGTGCTCGGTGCGCTGGTAGTCCAGCGCCGTGCCCTTGTATGGATCATGCGCCGGGGAGCCAGCGCTTTTGAAAAGTTGCTCGCAGGGCGTGCTCAGAAGATGAGGCTCGAGACTGCCGACCTGGAAGCCATGATTGGCCGGCTCAACAGGGTAAAGCTCGGCTGGGAGGCGGTGCTGGCTGCTCTGGGATGGGCTATGGGCAACTGGGTGCTGGACTGCGCCTGTCTGGCCCTGGCATACCAGAGCCTGGGGGTGGCTCTGCCCTGGGGAGGACTGCTCCTTGCCTACGGTGCAGGTCAGCTTGCGGCGAACCTACCGATCACGCCCGGGGGACTTGGGGTTGTCGAAGGGAGCCTCACCATTGCGCTTGTGGCATATGGTGGGGTGAGTACTTCCACGGTCGCGGCTGTTCTCCTCTACCGGATCATCAGCTTCTGGCTGGAGCTGCCGGTTGGGTGGGCATTGTGGGGGTGGGCAGCTATGCAGGCAAAGCGGCTTGTGGCCAATCCAGCGCCCAAACCCTTCAGCTCCATCTTGGATAGAGGAGATGCGACTGGAGCCATTGGGGCAGTGCTGGCTCCAGAGGCAGTGCAAGCTGTAGAGGAGGACTTGTGAGTAGAGAGCATGTAGCTAGGAGGTGGCCAAGTGGTCAGCGAGCTCCCCGGATCGGGGCCTTGGTCCCAGCAGCCATTCTCTTGGGTATCATGGTCTGGTTTGCGGGATGCACTACCGCACGCAACGCCCTCGGCACCCCTGCAAGCGTGTGCTATCAGGCTCTGCCTGTGGCGAGGTCGGCTGTAGGCGGTCGCGGGCGCTTTGTAGGAGTGAGACTTGTATCAACCGCTACGCTCGCTAAGCGAGCTATTCCCGCCAATCTGGCAGCAGAGAGGGCAGCTGTAGCCAGCCTGTTGGATCAGAGGGCAGGTGCAGCAGTGCACGATCTGTGCGTGGTCGCATATTCAGGGAGCTACCGGCCCAGCCAGGTCCAAAAGTATGCCACGCTTCCCGGTAGGCCCCAATATTACTTAGGACCTATAGCAGTGGTCGTCATGGATCGTCCAAGTAACAAGCTCCTTGCCACATTCATCCTCCCTACAAAGCCGCTGCGCTTCTCTCACTATTTCGTAGGGGCTGGGTGAGCATGCAAGTGGTCAGCGAGCTCCCCGGATCGGGGCCTTGGTCCCAGCAGCCATTCTCTTGGGTATCATGGTCTGGTTTGCGGGATGCACTACCGCACGCAACG
>JAMCQF010000191.1:14357-38423 GCA_023379605.1 Actinomycetota bacterium | reverse complement strand
ATGGGTCCCGGGAATATCCAGCGGGGGCAGGTCTGGTCTGAATACGCTTACGTCCACGCCGCCTGGGACAACGTAAATGGGTGTATGAACGCCTGCTGCTTTGAACGTCTCGACATTGAACTCGGTACTTGGCACTCGCCTCTCACCCATGGACATGCCCCGGTTGCTAAACGCTGCAGACTGCTATGTCAGCCCGGCGCGAGGAGAAGGTTGGGGACGCCCCCTAACTGAGGCCATGGCTTGCGGTCTTGCGGTGATCGCAACCGACTGGGGTGCACCAAAGGCCTTCATGAGCCCTAAGAACTCACTGCCACTTGCGCTAGAGGGCCTAACAGTAGTCGATGACCGCATGGACATCCCCCACTACAGAGGTCATAAGTGGGCCGAACCGTCCACCGAGCACTTAGTCGAGCTGCTGCGCTTCGCTGTCAGCAATCCCCGTGTCGCCCGTGAGATCGGGGAGAGGGCGCGCTTGGAGATGGTAGAGAACTGGCAGTGGTCAAGGGCAGTGGAGGCTGCTCTGTCGCGCATGCAAGAACTTCTCGAGAGCGCCCGCTCAGCCCCATCAGCTAAGTCCGCATCGGCAGGTCCATCCAAGGATCAGGTAGCGGTGCAGTGGTCCGGCGACGCATTCCAGTTGCACAGTCTCTCCAAAGTCAACCGAGAGATATGCCGGTTGCTCGCGAGAGACCCGACCGTGTTCCTACGGGTGTCGGACACTGACACTTCTCCTCCCAACCCAGCCTGTGTGGCAAGAATGGGAAGCGTGCGGCTGGCGGGATGGGCCGTGACGAAAGAGCGAATCGATGTCGAGGTTCGCCACACCTGGCCACCTGAGCTATCTGTAGATCCCGCTGGAAGATACCTGGTTCTGATCCAGCCTTGGGAGATGGGGCCTGTGCCCAAAGAGTGGGTGCAGCCGTTAAAAGATCGTGTCGACATGATAATAACGCCTAGCAGCTATTCCAAGGAGTGCTTTGTGAAAAGCGGCATTGACGCCAAGCGCGTGCGGGTGGTCCCAAACGGCGTCGACACAGAGGTGTTTTGCCCTCAAGGTGCACTTTACCCTCTTGCCACAGAAAAGGCCGTCAAAATCCTCTACGTAGGCGGAACCATCTTTCGTAAGGGATTCGATGTAGCCCTTGATGCCTACCTGGCTACCTTTGGACGAAGAGACGACGTTTGCCTTGTGGTCAAGACATTCCTTTCTCAGGCCCACTACAAGAACATGAACGAGGACGAACGCCTGAGAAGAGCCTCGTCTGACCCCCAGCTTGCAGAGATAGAGATCATAGAGGATGACTTGAGCGACGCTCAGCTGGCCAGCTTGTACCGCAGCTGTGACGTCCTGCTCCTTGCTTCGAGAGGTGAGGGGTTCGGGCTGCCGGCTGCAGAAGCCATGGCGTGTGGGAAGCCCGTCGTTGTGACCTCTGCAAGCGGTCTGGTCGACTTCTGTGACGAGGAGGTGGGCTGGCTCATACCCTGCAGGGAGCGCCGTATCGAGGTGCCAGGGTTCACACCCGCCGGAGCGAGCTTCACAGTGGTAGAGCCGGACAGGGAAGCTCTCAGCGAGATCCTATGCCATGTTGTGCAAAACGCAGCCGAACGAGCAGCCAAGGGTGAAAAGGGCCGAGACAGGATAAAGGCAGGCTTCAGATGGACTGACGCTGCGTCCAAAATGCGCGAGGCTATCTCAGAGGTGCTTTGCCAGAGCCCTCTCTCATCGAAGTATCAAGGCCACGCTCGCCCCCTGGACCACCCAAGCCACGCTCGGGTGGTCCAAGATAGCCTTCCTGGAACATCCCCTGAGTCCGCCACCAAAGCCAAAAGGCCGGCCCCGGCCCTGTCCCAACAGAGCAGCGACTACCTGTTGTCCCTGGCCAGATGGGACAAAACCGTCTTGGATGAGCTGGTCTCAAGCGGGGCTGACCGCTGGCTGGAGGTATGCTCCCTTGCCGTAGCCTCAGGTGGGGAGCTGTCCTTGGATGCCCTGGACGCTTGCTATGTAAACCTCGGTCCCAAAGGCGAACTGTGCGTGCTGGCGGCAGCAGCCAAGGTGGCCAGGGATGTGCCCTCGGACCGGGCTGTCATCTGGTCGCAACGGCTCCGTGCTCACGGGCTCGCGCTCTCCTGCCCGCTTGTAGCCAAGTCCTTGGACCCCACCCGTCCTGCGATCGAAAGGGTCGTGCCAGCCGCACTCGCCGCCCATCACTTCTCCGATCCCCGGGCCCTTGCAGCCCTTGACCTGGCCATTGGTGAGCTCGCTCAGGAGGAGCCGGAAGGGCCGGCACAAGCAGCCCTTCTGATTGAGAGCCTGCCCGGACCTCTTCGAGAGCGAGCCGAGCAGTACATCTGCATGACAAGCGCCGCCAGATCTCAAGTTGGCGGCTCAATATGCCGATAAGTGATTTGAAGCACCTACGCCAGGAGGGCGCGAAGTAGGCCAAGGAGTGGCCTGAGCCAAGAACCCAACCACTCTAGCAAAGCCACATCCGGAGGCTTCCCAAACGCATGCGCCCAAACCGTATCGGTCTGATCGGAGTACCCGCCGCCGTAATAGCCATCGTGGTGATGCTGATCGTCCCAGTGCCCACTATCGTGCTGGACCTCCTTATCAGCTTGAACATCACAGCGGCAGTCGTGGTGATGCTCATGACGATGCATGTGAGCCGCCCGCTGGACTTCTCGGTCTTTCCCCCGCTGCTGCTCATAGCGACCTTGTTCAGGCTCGCCCTCAACATAAGCGCCAGCCGGCTCATCTTGTTGCACGCTTATGCAGGTACGGTGATCTCGAGCTTCGGCCACTTCGTGGTGGGCGGATCGATCGTCGTCGGCCTGGTTGTTTTCTTGATCCTCATCATCATCCAGTTCGTGGTGGTGACCTCAGGTGCGGGCAGGGTGGCAGAGGTGGCGGCACGCTTTACCCTCGATGCAATGCCTGGCAAGCAGATGGCAATCGATGCAGACCTAAACGCCGGGCTCATAGGCGAGGAGGAGGCCCGCAGGCGACGTCAGGAGATCTCCGACAAGGCCGACTTCTACGGAGCTATGGATGGCGCCAGCAAGTTCGTGAGGGGAGACGCTATAGCGGCCGTCACGATCGTGGCAATAAACCTGCTCGGCGGATTTGCCATAGGGGTGCTGCAAAAGCACATGTCGGTCTCCCAGGCGGTGCATACCTACAGCCTTCTATCGATCGGGGACGGCTTGGTCTCACAGATACCGGCGCTATTGCTCTCGATATCGACCGGAATCATAGTCACGCGGACAACCACCGAAGGGGACTTCGGGACAGATGTCATGCATCAGCTCTTTGGCCACATGCGTGCGCTTCGCATAGCAGGGATCGTGATGGCGGCACTGGCTATCATTCCGGGCCTGCCTCACCTGGCCTTTTTGGTAATAGGCGTCTTAGTGTTCCTGGTTGGCAACAGAGCGGGATCGGTGGCAAAGAGGAAGGCCGAGGAGGTCGCCCCGGCGCCCAAACCAGCCCCTGCCCCGGACTCCCCAGAGATCCTTGCCGGTGAGCTTAGAGTGGAGCCATTGGAGCTGGAGATAGCCCCTGATCTCGTTGACCTCGTGGACACCGCCAGGGGCGGGGACCTGCTTGATCGCGTAAGAGCCCTCAGGCGCAAGATCGCTGGATCCAAAGGACTGATCATCCCTCCGGTTCGGACCAGAGACAATGTCCTGCTACCCGATCACGTATATGTGATAAAGGTTCACGCAATCGAGGTGGCGCGCGGCGAAGCTCCTCCTGGCAGAGTGCTTGCAATCGGGGAAGGCATAGACAAGCTACCTGGAGAGGTTGCACGCGAGCCCGTGTTCGGCCTTCCGGGCAAATGGGTGCCTGCCGAGCTCCGCCAGCAAGCCGCGATCGCTGGCGCCACCGTGGTGGACAGGGCCTCTGTCATAACCACACACCTAAGCGAGGTGGTGGATCGCAACGCCGGGCGACTCTTGTCCACCCAGCAGGTGCGCAACCTCCTCGATATCGTAAAGACTTCCGATCCGGCCGTGGTCGAAGAGGTGACCTCGGCCCAACTCGGTCTTGGGGAGATCGAGCACATCCTCTCCGACCTTCTCGATGCCCAGGTTCCCATACGCAATCTCGCTAGGATACTGTCTGCAGTGGCCACCCGCGCCTCTATGACCAAGGATCATGAAGCGCTGGTGGAAGCAGCCAGAGTGGCAATAGGACCCACGATCACTGCAGCGTACGCAAAAGACGGTGTGTTACCGGTTATCACCTTGGATCCCGCATTGGAGAGCTCCCTCGCAGGCTCGGTTGAGCACGCCGACGGTCAGAGCGCGCTGAGCGCAGACCCTGCTCTTGTAGAGACCATGGTGCGCCAAGTTCTGGATCTGGCAAATGGCGCGGAACGCCAGGGAAAGCGCCCAGTGCTGGTGTGCGCCCCAAGGTTGCGCCCTGCCCTGCACAGGCTGCTCCGGGCTGTAGCCCCCCGCCTCGGGGTTATCTCCGTGGCCGAGATGACCTCGCAACTTCGCCCGGAGCGCGTTGGGGTGGTGACAAGGGTTGACTCAGCTGTCACATGACGCACTGCACGTCGGGATGCACCAGGAAAACCGGACCGCAGACCAGATCCAATGAAAGGAGTTGACATATGGCTATGCATTTTGCAGAACCGGCTACACCCTCATGCCATCCAGGGTCAACCAGTCCACTTGTGTTCGAAGGACCCAACCTCGATGCGGTACTGGAGAAGATACTTCGTCAGGTTGGTCCCGATGCCAAAATATCGGCTGCCGCAAAAATACGCCGGGGAGGGGTTGCCGGGTTCTTTGCAAAGGAGTCTTACGTGATCACCCTCGCTCACACCGGTGACGCACAGAGCCAGAGCCTCTCCTATGATGCCTCTAACCGCATAAGGACTGAAGATCACCCTCTCCCCTCAGACCGGACAGCCCAGGGCCATCACGGCGTAGACCAAGCCATTAGCAGGCCCTCTGGACAGACCAAGGATATCTCAGAGAGCACCGGTCTTATCGGCAGGTGGCACGATCTGGCTGATGCAACTACCGATACGGTCGACATCTCCGCTGAGATCTCCACCGGTCAACTCGACTCTGGTACCCCTGCATGTGAAACCCAGGCCGGTGATGCCAAGCAACCAACCAGCGTCGAACTGGACATGTCCGGCCGCGCACCGGCCCCGATGGACCGCTCGCCCGAAGGCGGTGATCCATCATTTCCCGCAGTTCTCGCCACTATCTTGGAGGCGACGGGCCCGAAAGACGGCCCTGGTGGCCAAAGACCCAGACCACTCACCTTAAGGCCCATTCAAGCAAAAAGCAATGTTGCCAGCGAGCTGGCAGCCTGGGAGCCAGAGCGCATCCGATCTCAGAGCGACCTTAGACAATCAGATACACCAGGTCCTTCGTTGAAAGACAGTCCTGGAGCGCATGGCGTGCGCACCAGCCTCATGCGCCTTGGCCTGCCCACCGACCTACTGCCGGATCCGTCCCTGCTAGCCACCTCTGGTAACGATGTAGCTGCAGCTCTGCTCAAGTCACTGTCACACTTGCCCCCTCCACCACAATTGCCCAAGTTGGCCTCGACGATCTTTTGCGTGGTAGGAGGCTATGACCAGGTGCTGCGCCTCACAGGACGGTTCGCCCAGGAAATGGGCACGGATCCAGATGAGATAGCTTTGATCGTCCCGAGCACTCTGCGCCGTCGCAGTGGTCGCAAGCAGGTGCTTACCAACGCAAGTGCCGTGAGCGAGATGGCTCCTGGGTGGCGAAGGCGTAGCCGCCCCACTCTTGTGGCTCTAGCGTCTTCGCTCGCCAGTCCGTCGCGGGGATGGCTGGCGAGCGTGCTGGAAGCACTGCGGCCAGATGTTCTCTGGGCTTGCGTTCAGGCCAGCACAAAGACCGCCGACGTTGCCTTGTGGGCCCGGTCCATAGGTGGCGTAGACGCGCTGGTCGTGGAGGGACAGCAGGATACCTCCACTCCAGCTGAGATCCTGGGCTCTGGCATCCCCGTGGCAAGGCTCGATGGACTGCCTGCCACCGAGGTTCTTTGGACCGCAATCCTCACAAACAGGCTTGGATGCTAGCCAGCTCTTTGTCGCCTGGAGATCATAGGATCTGAAATGCGCTCTAGAATCCGCCGTCCCGAGCTAGTTCTAGCCGCTGCCGTTGCTATCAGCATGCCCATGCTCCCAGGGATCCTGTCAGGCTCGATAAGCACAGCGGCCGCACTCCTGCGTTTTCTCATTGCGCTTCTTGGGTGCTGGGCAGCTGGTGCCATGGTGGTGTCAGTCCTGGAAAGGTACATGCACGCACACGAGGGCGACCAAGACGGCAGGAAGGTCTTTGAGAGTGACCAGACCTCGCCCAACCCGCTCCCCCAAGATGCTGGCCGCGAGCACCTCCAGCAGACCTCGCCCAACCCGCTCCCCCAAGATGCTGGCCGCGAGCACCTCCAAGTTGGCGAAAAACCACTTGGCGCCTGAGCCACTCTTGGTCCACCCGTGAAGAATAGAGAGGCTACCATCGTGTATGCTATCTTGCTCAACCCCATGGAGGCACGGTGCTGGTTCTATCTAGGCGTCCGAACGAGTCTATCGTTATCGGTCATGATATCGTCGTGACCGTTCTGGAAGTGAAGAAGGACCACGTTCGCATAGGAATAGAGGCGCCAGCCAACGTCGAGGTGAACCGTGAGGAGGTCTACCGGGCCATTCAGCTGGCCAACAAGCAGGCTGCTATCAGTTCCACCGAGGCCGCGAAGGTGCTCGGATCCTTCATTGGCTCTCTATCAACCCCCGCCCAGGAGCCACTGGATCCCAAGTCTACCGGCTGAACCGCACCGCCTCGCCTGTATAGACCTGGTACTGCAACGGGCTCAGTCGCGATGGAGACCGCAACTGGTTCAGGGACAAGAGGAAACCGGCATAGAGGCTCCTGATCCGAGCGGGGTTGCCACCAAGTAGGAAGAGCCGTGCTGTATGACCTGGGCTGCCTCATAGGTTCGCCTATTTGCCACAACGGGTCCCAAAAGGTTGGCGGTGGGCGTCGCTCCCTTCTCGGCAAGCGTGACTATCACATATACTACGGCCTCCTCGGCCCTCTCGATACCCAAGCGCTCCTGGGCCTCGTCGTCAATTGAGATCTCATAGTCCGCAAAAACCGCGCCGGGCGGCACCACCACGAACTCCAAGCCCTCCAAGTCCACGCTTACGAGCTTGCAGAATGGCTCAAGCGACCGCCCCATGCTCACGACCTTGAACCTATGGGCACCTGGGAACCCGGGCAGGCCACTTGAGAAGTTGAGGATCAGGGGATGCTCACTGCGGCTGCTCGCGGAAAGCGCGCAGCTATCAATATCTCTTCCCAATTTACTCGACGTTGAACTGGGGATCACGGCACTTACCACTGCCTTTCTACGAGAGGTACTGTACCAGCGAGCTCTGCTCTATCTGTGACGTAGCCCACAGGGCAGCCTGGTAGGAATCCTGGAGCGCCTGGAGCTGGGTGGTCGCCTTGGGAAGATTCAGGTCCAAAGCAGAGGAGAGCTCACCAGAGAGGGCCTGTTGGTTCTGTGTCACCTGGCTTTGCATAACCTGGACGCTTTGGTAGGTCGCTCCTATGAGAGCTGCGGCACTCTCCACTGTCTGCACGGCTTGGTGAAGGTTGTGAAGATCTGCGCCCTCCACTGCCGAGATATTGCCGCTTTGAAGATCAGAGACTATCTGTGAGAGAACGCCCAGATCCCCTGGAGCGTCAGAAAGCAGACCAGAAGTCCCGCTTCCAAATACACTGGGCCCGCTCACTCCAACTGCTACCGTGACCCCGGGAGAGACTGTCCGAGTGGGAGGAGGTCCACCGCCCAGATAGCTGCCGTTGGCATCGTATGCCTGGGCCACCTCTGCGGTGCCTGCGAATATGTACTGGCTGTCATAAGTGGTGTTCGATAGGTTCAGCAACTCAGATCGCATGCCAGCTATCTGGGTGGCTAGCGCATCCAGGGCACTCGGGCCTTCAGTTTGTGCAGAGCTTGCTGACAGAGCTGCCTGCTCCACCTGCTGGAGCACGGAAAGAACCTGGTTGAGGGTCGTGTTAGCCGTGCCTAACCAGGCTTTGGCATTGGAGGCATTGGAGCCATACTGGCTCAGCCTGGCTGACTGGGATTGAAGGGAGAGAATGTTCACGGTCTGGGCCGGATTGTCCGATGGCTGGTTGATACTAAAACCCGTGGAGATCTGCTCCTCCAAGCTCCCAATCCGAACCTCCTCAGAGTTGAGGTTCGATGCCATCTCCAGCGCCAGAGACGACTGGGTGAGCTGGCCTACGCCCGTAGCGTTCATCGCTTCTTCCCCCTTTTCTCAGTTGCATACATGGAGGTGGGCTGAATGGTCATGTGGCTGCCAGCAGCGACTGCATGGCTGTATTTATCGTGGAGACAACGTTCCCGAGGGCTTGGAATGCCTGCTGGTAGCCAACAAGTGAGATCTCCTGGCTGTTTGTGTTCACCCCTGATACGGACTGGTTGAGCTCTATGGCAGAGTTGGAAAGGGCAGACGCCACCTTTGACTGCTCCTGTGCGGCCTGGGTTGCAGAGCCCAGATCCCCTATGAGCGACCTATAGGCTTGATCTGGGCCAGAGGAAGAGTTGTACAGCTCTGCGATCGCTTGGGCATTGGAACCATCGTTTCCAAGAACAGGGGACGACGATGCTGCTATGTCCATAGGATTGGCGACAAGAGCCGGGTTCACCTCTATGGTCGCTGCGCTGATAGGTCCTCCTGAACTGGACTGGAACATCGGGAAAGCTGCTCCAGATGTTCCAGAGGTTGTATAGCCGCCTGCCAACTGGCCATTTACGCTGCTGGCAAGGTCTTCTGCCACGACGTTCAACTGGTGGACAACGGCTGGTATCTGCCCGTTAAGCCCATTTACAAGCCCGGAGGCGGATCCGCTGGTCACATCGAGCGCCATGCCACCTGCATCGAGCACGAGAGAGGTCTTGCCTGTAGCAGGATCGGTTTGGACCTGGATGCCATTGGAGCCAGCGCCCTGGACCAGGTTTGCTCCACCGATGTAAAGATCCGCCGATCCGCTTGGCTGGTACCTGACCGTAACCCCGAGACTTGAGGCAAGATCTTCTACGAGCGCGTTGCGCTGGTCGACGAGTGAGGAGACATCCTGGCCCGCTGATCTTCCCGCGGTGATCGACGCATTCAGCGCAGCCACCTGCGATAGCTGCAAGGTTGCCTGGCTGGCCAGGTTTGAAAGTGAGGACCGAGTGTCAGAAGCGGTCTGGGCTAGGTCATTTGACATCTGGTTGAGCTCGGTCACGAGCTGGCCAGCCTGTGCCACAACCACTGTCCGCGGAGCGAGCGTAGAAGGGTTCTGGGACACGGTGTCCCATGAAGACCAAAAGCTAGAAAGCTGCGCGGCAAACCCGGAGCTTGACGGCTCGGGAAAAAACGATTGCAACGCAGAGAGAGTCTGCGAGAGCGCTTGAGCGCCTGAGCTGGCCGCCCTTCCTGCCAGGTCGCTCGCCTGGTATATAGCATTGGACACCTGGGAGATATCTGCGACCCTGACCCCAGCCCCAGCGGCGAAAGGCGCTGGGGCCTCAGATGTTACAAGCTGTGCCTGCTCCTGGATGTATCCGGGGGTGTTGGAATTGGCCAGGTTCTGCGCAACGCTGTCCATGGCTTCCTGCTGGGCTGTCAGGCCCGATCCGGCTATGTATAGACCTATCTCGCTCACAGCTCTCCCACCCCGCCACTCTCTATACTGACATATCCAGTAGGCGCAAGGGTGTGACCTGGTCCGGGCACACCCCGCCGTCTCGGCCATACTGAGGGGCACCACTTCCGAGCAAACCCAAGGCGGCAGCGACAACATCCTGGCTCTTTAAAAGCAGCTCCTTGTTGACTGAGGCAATCCGTTGGACTTTCGCAAGCAACTCTGCCAGCGCTGCCCGGTGCGCCAGCATCAACTCGTCCCAGGGGTTCGGCAATGCGCTTGCCAGGGTCTCAAGATTGCTATGCGGCCAAAGACCAAGTTCACAGGCGAGCCTGGAAGACACGGTGGCTCTCTCCTGCTCAGCTTGGTCCAGCAGACCAACTGCATCCTGGACCTCCCTTGAGGCCTGCTCGAGCCAGTGGTGGCGACCTGAAGCCAGAACAAGGCGCTGCTCTTCGAGCTTGAACGCAAGCTTGTCCAGAACCGAGCGCTCCTCCCAGAGCCGGACCGACAACTCCCCGGCGGTTTCCATGCCTGTATCCATCGGCAGAATAGGCCTTTACCTGTAGAGGCAAGCCGAGACCGTTCCACCGACTTCTGCTGCCTGACAAATGTCCAAGCCCTCTGTTTAGCTGGCTGTTAGCCCTGTGCGGGTTTGCACGTCTTGGCCCGCCAGGAAGATTCTAAAGGCTGTTAGAGAGGCTGCCAATCGACGCTAGATTCTCCGGGGTCGTGATCGTCCTGTGATCGTTGCATATGCGAACCTGGAGAGCGCTTGCGCGACTGCTTCCGGCACAGAGTGAAAAGCTATGCGGGCGTGCCTACCTGGCTGAACCTCTATCACCCTTCCTACAAATCTCAAAGGGTCAAACGTTGGAGGAAGGTAGATCGTGATCAGCCAGTCCGTGCCCACGGAGATGTCCTGAGCAGTTGATATCCGCATCCCGCCGGCTGAGATGTCCAGGGTCTCCGCTCTCAGGCCGGCTACAGCGAGATTGCTCTGCCCGATACGTCCCGATCTCAACTTCGAAGCATCGGCAACTTCCTCGGGGTCGCTCAGATCAGCTCTTAGCATCTCCACGTCCAGCCTCGCACGTGCCCGCACAGCCTGACGCCTTTGGATAACCTCCAGCCCGCCAGTAAGCACGATGGCGAACACGACCGGGGCGGGATCATGGACCAGGACCCGGATGCCAGCTCGTGTTTGGAGCAAGCCGGAGGGTTCATCCATGATCAGCCGCACTGTCGCCACCACTCCATCCAACCGACGCGCTTCTAAGTCCCAGGTCTCCGCCCTTAGTACATCCCTTGCGCTGCCGGTGGCCACGGCTCGCACTATCGAATCGGCCTGCTCTTTGGAGCCAGCCGCGCCAACGCTCCGAATGGCTTCTCGAAGCGGATAGTCACTCTGGCTGGACAGCACCATTATTCGGGCCCCTACCAGATAGTGTGGCTGAATGTTCACCATCGCTGTCATGGCTCAAGCAACCATCGCGCTGACTCGCCTGCGATGAACTGCGCCATGAGCGCGCACGTTTGCAGGCAAGGTATAGACAAAGGCGAGCAGCCGGGCGACGACCAGATACAGCTCTTTTGGTATCTCATCTCCCACCTCACATGCCCCATAAAGAGCCCGCGCTACAGGTGGGTCCTCTACTATAGGCACAAAGTGCAGCATGGCTTCTTTTTTCACTCTGTCTGCTACATCACCCATCCCTTTGGCAAGAATCTTGGGGGCCCCTCCCCTGTCTGCCTGATAGGAGAGAGCCACCGCGAAATGAGTCGGGTTGGTAACGACCAAATCGGCTTTTGCCACCTGGGCCAGCATGCGCAGCCGCGTCATCCTGTACTGCTTCTTGCGAACAGCTGCCCTCACCTGCGGATCGCCCATATCCTGGCGCATCTCGTCTCTTACCTCCTGCTTGGTCATCATAAGGGATTTCTTCAGCTGATGGCGCTGTACGAGATAGTCCAGCCCGGCCAGCACAAACCCAGCTACCGACACCTCCCGGAGCAGCCCCAAGAGCGCGGTGCCTGCGTAGGCTATGACCACTCCAAGGGCTACCGGCCTTACGAATGCGATAGTCCTTGCCAGATGGACGATGAACTCGACCGCCAAGGTGCCGACAAGTGCCAGCTTCAAGGCAGATCTTCCCACTTGCCAGAGCCCATTGGCCGAGAACATCCGCTTTATGCCGGAAATGGGGTTTATCTTGGAAGGATCAGGCTTGAGCTTGGCGACTGCGAACAAGAGCCCGGTTTGGGCTGCGCTTGCTATTAGAGCCGCCGCTACCAGCAGGCCCAATGTAGGCACTAGGACGACCAGCACATCGGAAAGACCTGAGGCAAGGGTCGCCATCGCAGCTGGTATGGACGGATGGCCGCAGAAAGAAATGACTTCGGCCCACAGTGATTCCAATCTGCTCCGGGCTGACTTGAATGCCACTGGCAGGACAAAGGCTGCGATGACCAGCACGAACCAGCTAGTCACGTCTGGTGAATGAGCCACCTGACCCTTGCGGCGGGCCCTTTTCTTGCGCTTCGGAGTCGGCGCTTCGGTACGGTTGTGCTTGTCGGAGCTAGCTGGCACAGCCGCCTCGCACCGTTCCTCGTTGGCTCATGGCGGGATCATCCAAGCCTTAGGATCCGACCCATGTCCACCATGAGGTGCTCCACCACATGGTCAACGGAGCTCCCCATGACCCTCATGGCAAGCGCCAGCATGAGTATCGTCGCCAGAACCTGCAGTGGGAACCCCAGCATGAACACGTTCATCTGTGGTGCCGCCTTGGCCAGGAGAGCAAGCACCACCTGGGCTGCGAAAAGAACCATCAGCAAAGGCGCTGCTATCTCCAGCGCAGCTACAAACAGGGTCTCCAGCCCATCGCTGAATATATGTGCGACACCCCCGCTTTGGGCGAGCCCTACCCCAACGACTCTGAATGACGCGAGCAGCCCCCTTAGGATCAACAGCTCGCCATTGGTCACAAACAGCAGCGCGAGCGCCACCTGCTCATAGAGCTGGCCAATGACTGGGACCTGGTCCTGAGAGAGGGGATCCAGTGAGGGTGGCAGGGTGATCCCGCCGAAGAGATCGGCCAGTGCGCCTGCTGTGGAAAACGCACTGAAGAGCAGAAGTACGATAAAGCCAAGGATGAACCCGCTAAGCGCCTGTATGCCCATGTCCCCGATCAGAGCGGGAGTGGTTGTAGGAACCGCCTGAGTTGCGACCACTGGCACCGCAGGAAGCGCAAGCCCCGCTGCCAGGATGATCCTTGCCGGGTAAGGGATCACACCCCGTGTAGAGAAAGGCGGGGCTACTGACACAAAGGCCCCGGTGCGAGCCAGCGCGAGGAAGAAAGCGACCAGGTCTGAGCCATCGAGGCTAACCAGCACGAGCTGGCTACCCCTGCCTGTGGGGAGCTACTGGAGCCCTCATCCCACACCTATCAGATGTGGGATACTTGTGAGTAAAGAGGTCGTGAACCCCACGACCTGCTGGAGCATCCAAGGGCCTGCTATGAAGAGCACAGCAGCCACTGCGATCAGCTTGGGCACGAAGGTGAAGGTGTAGTCATTGATCTGGGTCATCGCCTGGAACAGCGAGACCACCACGCCCACCACCAGGCTCACAGCCAGGATCGGAACAGCCACCTCGGCAGTGACCACAAGAGCCTGGCTCACTATCTCGATGACGGTCTGCTCGTTCAACTGGAGGGTCCTTTCATTGCTCCAGCCTCTCCTGTGCCAAGGAAGGGCTGATTGGTACGTAACTCAGCGATCCAGGCAAACCGACCATCGTCAATGGAAACCCGCGAGCAGGGCATGGGCCACAAGCGCCCAGCCGTCTACTAGGACAAAGAGCATGATCTTAAAGGGGAGCGAGATCAGCGTAGGTGGCAGCATAACGATCCCTATGCTCATAAGCGCCGAGCTCACGATGAGATCGATCACGAGGAACGGTATGAAGATGACAAACCCTATGAGGAACCCCTCCTCGAGCTGGGAGAGCAAAAAGGCCGGTATGACCGTGGTAAGAGGGAGGTCTTTGGGACTTTTAGGGTGTTCGTGGGCGGCCTGAGCAAGCATCTCCAGCTGTGTCTTACCCGTCTGAGCCAGCATCCAGGTCTCCAGCGGGCGCTCTGCAGCAGCAAATGCCTGTGAGGTGTCCTCCTTGCCGTGCAGGTACGGTTGGAGCGCGGTGGTGTTCATCTGAGAGAGCGTTGGTGCCATCAGAAACAGGCTCAGGAAAAGAGCCAGCCCCACCAGGACCTGGTTTGGCGGGACCGTGACGCCCATCGCGCTGCGCGTGAGCCCAAGAACCACCACGATTCGGGTGAAGCCGGTCAGCATGATGAGCAGGAAAGGCGCAACGGCTATGAGCGCGATCCCCAAGATGATAAGAAGAGAGTCTGAGGGCCTCGATAAGCTCTTGCCAAAGTTGATTGAGACCGAAGGGCTGGCAGCTGCCAGCAAAAAGCTCATCTCCAGTGCCATTTCTCGTCATGCCGACACCTATAGACTTCTCGGCAGTCATTTGTCTTGTCTAGTAGCACGGACGTCCTTCTGTGTAGACCGCCTCAGTCGTGGCGGACGGTCAGTTGCCGCAACTCCTCCAGCCGTTCGGACATCCATGCCCTTGCGGGGCTCTGCCCCCTATAGGAGGCCATCCTTGGGCCTCCTATTCCATCTGTGACCAGAGCACTCCTCAGTCCACTCACCCCTTGCCTGTCCATGCCTGGACTACGAGAAGCCAGCAGGCCCTTTAGGTCGACAGCTCTTAAGTCCATCTGTAATCCTTCACCTGCCTGTGCTGACCCCAGCGCATAAGCCTCCTGGTCATCTACCTCCCCGAGCAGGCTTACCTGCTGGGCAGTGGCTCCTATGAGCAGCCTCCTCGTGCCGACCTGTACAACAAGGAGCTGTACGCCTTTGGCGAGAACCTGCCGCTGGACCACCAGCAAGCCTCCTGTGGCTGAAGCCGATCTTGCCAAACCCACCGCCCTGCGCCGTGCCAGGCGAGCTAGTAGGCCTACCGAGACTATGACCACCCCGAGGGCTACAATGGTTCTGATCAGCTCGCCCAAGACCGATACGTGCATCTAAGATCTCCCGCCACCTACGATCTCGCTCAGGCGAACACCAAACTCGTCGTCTATCACCACTACCTCGCCCCTTGCCAGCAGCGTCCCGTTTACAAACAGGTCAACGGGACTGCCCACCTGGCGGTCCAGCTCCACGAGGCTCCCAACCTTTAGAGCGAGAAGATCCTTCACAAGCATCGTGGCCCTCCCCAGCTCCACCGACACCACCATGGGGACGTCCTGAAGGCGCTCTATGCGACCGATAATGGCCTCTGCTGTTTCAGGTGGTGGCTGCGCGGTGAGAGGCTGGGCCAGAGGGCCAGTCGGCCCCGGTCGCGCAGAAGAGCCGGGAGTGGCCCGGTCCGGGCCATCTTGCGACGCTTGGGAGTCACCTACAAAAGAGCCAGCAACACAACTTGACGATGGTGAACTCCCATCCATCGCCAGGCCGGTATCAGCCTCTGGGCTTCGGTCGCCTTCCAGGCCAGTGTATGTGACCTCACTCATAGAACCTGTCTCTTCTCAAGGGTCCTTCTTCCTTCCATTTCCTTCCACGGCGCTCATGTCCCAGAAGCTGTGATCACTGCCGCCAATCGCTTACCTTTGCTGGCTGGCAGAGCCATAAGAATCGGCTCTCGACCTGACAAGGTGACAGCGAGAGGCTGATCTTTTTCGTAGTGCAATGGGATGACATCTCCCACCTCCAGTAGTGCTATCTCCGGTGGGCTGAGGGCTACCTCGGGAAAGCACAGGGCCAGCTCGACTGGGATCTCCAAGAGGCGCTCCTGGGTTACACAGGCATCCTCACCGACTTCCTGGCCACGCTCCATCTCCTGGAGCACCATCGCATCCACCAGAGGCCTCAACGTGCTTATCTGTAGGCACAGGCTGAACTGCTGGCGAACGGTATCTCCCAAAGAGATCGCGCAGGTGGCCACCAGGCAGAGCTCACTGGCAGAGGTGGCTTGGAGGAAGCGGGCCCCGGAGGTCTGGGTAAGCCCTGCGACACGGGTGCTCACAAGAGGGGCGAACACCGCTGGGAGCTCTTCTGGAATAGCCTTTAGAACAGGAGCCAGAACCTTCTGCTCTATGTCACTGAGCGGCCGGGAGATCTCGAAGGGAACTACGCCCTTACTTCCTCCCAAGCGGATCTCAACGAAGGAAACGGCCAGTTTCAAGGGAAGATGTAGGGTGATACGACCAGAAAGCGGTGGAAGCGTAAAGCTTCCGATGCAGGTCGGCTCTGGGAGACTGGCCGCATACTCGTCCCATGTGACCTGCTCCAGGCTCTCTATGGACGCATGCACCGGCACCCCCAGGTTTGCTGTCAAGCTGCCCCCTACCCTATGCAGGAAAACCTCCAGCAGAAGGTGCATGGATCGCTGGTGATGCCGCTCCAGACCGCTCGGCTGGCGAAAGTCATATTCGGCTACCTGCCCGGTCCCACGAGCTCCTGAACCTTTTGTGCTCGCTTGGAAGCCGGTAGCCTCCTGGGGGTAGGACCCGAGCCCATCGCGGTTTGAAGAATCGGGTGCCTCAAGCATCAAGTCATCTATCGGCACCTCAGCATCAGATATTTAGATGATTCCGAGCCCATCTCAAAAGCATCCACCACCGGCTCTTTCTCCTGCTGGATCACTACGCCTGCTGCATGACAAAGCTCGTGAAATAGACCGCCATCACCTGTGGCTCCCCATTGGTTGTACCTAACACCTTCTCGAATCCAGCCAGGAGCTCAGCCCTTGCCGTGCTCTTTCCACCGGCACTGAGTAGCTGGTAGTAGGTGAAGTGACCTAGGATCGAGATCTCGGAGTTGAGCAGCTCTGGTTCCAGCTTGCTCACCTGCTTGGCATTGGCAGCGGTGGTCTCCTGCACGGCAACGGTCACCTGCAGCAGGTAGCCATCAGCCAGGTTGAGCGTCTCCTGGGGAAAGGCAAGGACCGGGCCAGGATGTGCAGCGTTCGCCTTTAGCGCAGCTGCCCTGTGAAGAACCTTGGGCAGTCCATATGCCCCCAAGAGACCAAGGCAAACAAGCACGCCAGCAGCTACGATCAGCCACCGCTTGGCTTTCTTTGGACCATTTTCACCAGATGAGATGTCCTTTGAGACCGCCATTACAGAGGTATCTACCATTGTCCCTTCCCGATCCTGAGATCTGTCATCTCTTCCAGCTGCCCGGTTGGCCAACCTGGATCAAATGCAGGTCCTTGCCGTCCAGCCAGGGCTGCGCTTATAAATATCATTAGTCGATCATTGGTGCTAGAGGACATTTCCCTGGCCAGGAGCAAGCACCACTATATCCACACGCCTGTTCATGGCCATGTTCGCTGCCGTGGTGTTCGGCACTATTGGGCGGGTCTTCCCGTAACCGACTGCGGCCAGGCGGTTCTCATCTATCCCATCGACGCGAACAAGTCGGAGCAGCACGTTAACTGCCCTCATGGAGGAGAGCTCCCAGTTGGAGGTGTATGGTCCCCCAGTTATCGGTTGGCTGTCGGTATATCCTTCAACCATGACGTCGTTAGTGTCTGAGCGCAGCACTTGTGCAACCGTGTCGACCACATCGTCACCCACCGGGCTCAAGGTCGCGTGGTCGGAGGCATAAAAGACCTTGTCTGCAAGGACTCTCACCACTACTCCTCTGCGCTCAGAGGTCATGTTCACGTCACCAAGGAGCCCTTTTTGTTGCAATGCCTCATGGATCTGGGAATAGATCTGGGACAGAGAGGCTGAGCCGGGCGGCGGCTGAGATACCCCAGGGGAAGCGGGGCTCTGTTGGCCCAGGGGCCTAGAGGCGATCGGGTTTCCAGAGATATTCGTATTGACATGTATCTGGTTGTGGCTCCCTGGAGTGTTCACAAGGCTCGTCTGCTGCAAAAGGCCCTGCCCGCCCTTGGTGGAGCTGATTACATGGGAGAACGCTCTGTTTAACCCTTCTTTGAATGCCACAAACTTCTTCGGGCTTATAGACGAGAGAGCGAAGAGAATGACAAACAGTGCCAGTAAAAGTGTTATCATGTCAGAGTAGGTGAGCAGCCATCTTTCGGCACCCGATCCCATCGAGTGGCTCTCCTCTTCTTGTGGTCCTCTACGGTGACTCCGTTGTGGTGCGGTCATGCCACTATCACGCTGCCTTCTTGCGCTGTATCTTGCCGCGCTCCTGCTGAGGCAGGTAGGAAAGAAGTCGGGCCTCTATCATGCGAGGGCTGGAACCTGCCTGGATGGCCAATATTCCCTCCAGGACCATCCGCTGTCCCCTCACCTCGACTTCGCTGGCATGCTTTAGCTTGTTGGAGATTGGGAGCCAGATGATGTTCGCCGACAAGACTCCCCACAAGGTCGCGGTAAAAGCAGACGCTATGCCCGCTCCGAGAGAGGCAGTGTCAGACATGTTGGCAAGCACATGCACAAGCCCCATAACCGTTCCCAAGATGCCCAAAGTGGGCGCGAACCCGCCCATGTCTGTAAAGAACCGGGCGCCAACCCTGTGGCGCTCCCTTAAGGCCTCGATCTCGCCATCCATTATATCGCGTATATCTTCAGGATCCATCCCATCCACCACCAGCTCGATCCCTTTCCGGAAGAATGGATCTCCCACACCCTCTCCTGCTCTCTCAAGAGCCAGGAGCCCTTCACGACGTGCTATCTCGGCGAGGGCAACTAAGCGGGGGATCTCCTCTTCGAGCGGGACCGATGAGCTCTTTGCTGCTTGGCGGATCACCGAACGCACAGAAGCGACCTCAGAGCGGTACAACGCCGCCAGAGCAGCGCATATAGTCCCGCCGAAAACGAGCAGAAGAGGGGCGGGCTTTATGAGCACCGCTGGGTTGCCGCCATCGAGGATCATCGACGCAAGGACGATGATAAGCGCCGCTCCAATGGCGATGGGGGTTAGATGGTCAGTTTTGTGTGCTCTCTTCGAAGTTGCGCTCTTCGTGCTTGCCTTTGCTTTTCCTGGCATGATCTTGCTTCCATCCTTGTAGTAACGAGTCGGCCATCCATGGCCCGTGCTCAGCCTCTTTCTGCCCTGCTATGGCAAGGACCTGAGAATGCCTCACCTAGCCAGGCCGGATCGGGTGGCCGAAAGGGGTGTCGTCCACAAGGCCCGGTATCAAAAGCAACCGTCTCGGCGGGTTCGGACCGCTCTCGTCTTCCAGCAGCCTCTGGGCCTTGACGAGCACCGCCGCTCTGAAGCTGACAACCCGCTCAATGAGATCCCCCAGGGAGTCCGCCACTACGTACTTGGTGCCGTCTCGAAGCGTGATCACGGTGTCGGGGGTGACCTCCGCGCGCTCGATCAGGTCCGGATTGATCGCAATGTCTCCTCCATTGAGCCTTTTGAGAGGGATCATCATCTCCTGCCCTGAACTAGCTGCGCTTGCATGAACCAAGTTGACCGCGGCTCACCTACTAAGGTGATAGCTGCTCGTAAGAGCGGTGGCCAACTCTTTGGACTCTTCGGCACTTTGGAACCTGAGCTTGAGCTTGGACAGGAAAATGGCTTCGACCAGCGGCTGGGAAGGCTCTAGCTCCATTGGGGGCCATGGCAGGCTCACAACCAAACAGCAACCATAGGTGCCGTCATGCTGTCGCGCTATGGCATGTTCACAAGAGACTGCAAGGTGGTGTCAGCGGTGCTCACGACCTTGGTATTGGCCTCATATGCTTCCTGAGCAACGATCAAGTTGGTGAGCTGCTTCGCCAGGTCCACGTTGGACTCCTCCAGGCTGCCGCCCAACAGGGTCCCACGCCCTCCGGTGCCGGCGGTTCCCACGGACGCCTGGCCAGAATTCGCAGTGGCCTGGTAGAGAAGGTTGCCCTGGTCTGCCAAGCCGCCTGGATTGGCGAAGCTTGCGAGCGCTATCTCTGCGATGGCCTGAGTGCGCCCGTTTGAGAAAGACCCTGTGATAACCCCGTTTGCCCCTATGGAGAAAGATGAGAGGGTTCCTGCGGCACTTCCGTCCTGGCTCACCGCTGCAGCCGTCTGCTGGCCTGCGAACTGGGTAAGAGCCCCAGAGCTGCCAGGTGGAGGAAAGTTGATATCCCAGATATCTCCTGTGGGGAAGGTGTAGTTGGAGGGCATGTTCGTCACCGGCAGGCTGATTGACTGGGGCTGCCCGCCAGCGCTCAGTGCGTTGTAGGTCGTCCCCGTGTCGGAGTCGGTGATTGACTTGAGCTGCCCGGTGGAGGGATCGAACTGGACCATTACAGGCTGGGTCCATAGGTCCTGGCTGGATCCCGCCACGGTGCCCTGAAGGCTCCACTGTCCTGGCGTGGCGGTTGGGGTGTAGGTAAGGGTAACCTGCACCGCGTTTCCCAACGAGTCATAGGCTGTCTTGGTGGTCGAATAGGCTGTGGAAGAAGTGCCATTGTTGGCAGGCAGGTTCCCGCCCATGGTTATCTCGGTGGTTGCGTGAGCCGGTATCACTATATCAGACGGTATCGTAATCGGAGTTAATGGGGCATTCGTAGTTATCACGCCTGCTCCATTGGCCTGCCAGCCCTGGATCAGAGCACCTGTGGACGTGGCCAGGTTGCCGTTGGCATCGAGGACCAGGTTGCCCGCTCTTGTATAGTAGCTTTGGCCTTGTTGGCTTGCCACTAGGAATCCATTCCCCTGGATTGCCACGTCGGTTGGCTGGTTGGTCTGCTCGATCGATCCCTGGGTGAAATCGTTACTTATGCTGCCAACCCGGACACCTGAGCCGACAGAGATAGGATTGATCCCAGCCCCGGTATTGGGCCCGCCGGGGGCGGTGGCTCCGGCTATCTGCTCTGTGAGAAGGTCTACAAACCCGACACTCTCGTTCTTGTATCCAACTGTGTTTACATTCGCGATATTATTTCCAATCGTATCTAAATAAGTCTGATTAGCGTCTATTCCAGATACTGCCGCTAGCAGTGCCCTGTCCATGATTGCTCCTTTTCAGTCTGATCAGTTTCGTCCATCATGAGTGCGCTCTTGTGCTGTCTTGTCTTGTTGCGGTCGAAGCTTTAATATACCGTTGGGAAGCCCCGCTTATGGCGTGCTCATCTAGAGCTCGCCCGGTTCGAACCGCCAGATCCGCTGGACAGGCTCCCTGTTGCGCTCTGGCTCACCTGGGTTATGTCCGAGAGCGGCACTGCTGTCCCGGCAATGTCGATCCAAGGTCCGCTCCCAGCCGAAGTGTCCTTTGTAGGATCGGGAGCAGACATAGTGGCACTCTCCGCTACTCCCTTGATCGTCTGGCCGTCCACGCTCGCCGTCACGGTCTTTCCGAGCAGGCTCGAGACAGCGAGAACTCCGGTGTCCGCGAGCTGGCTTTTTACCTCACTGTCTAGGGATTCGGTGGCTTGGACCTGCGTCAGCTGGGAGATCTCCTGGAGGAACTGGGTGCTCGAGATCGGATTCAACGGATCCTGGTTCTTGAGCTGGGCCACGAGCAGCTGAAGAAAGGTCTGCGTGCTGGCCAGTTGGCCCAATCCCTGCTGTGCACCCGCCTGCGAGCTATCCTGACCGGTGCCTGCAGAGCTTGTCATGGCCATGGGAGCTACGGTTGTCAACGGCTTTCCTCCTTGATGGGTGTCTGTTCTTTATAACGATATGATTTGATGATGCATCTCATAGCTGCATGTCTACCAAGTGCTTGGATCCTGTGCTCGATCGGTCGATTAGCGACCTTGCCGACCCAGCCCGGCTGGCTCCTTTGGCCGGTGGGCTCCACTTGATCTGTGAATGCGGCCCCTGCCCCTCCTTGGAGTTGCCGTGCTCACTTGCGAAATGGCCTCCAGCCAGCAGAACATGGCCCGCGGACACCCCTGAAGCACTCAGCTGAGCTGCCAGATCACTGAGCGCATCTGCAAGCGCAGCATGGCCCTCTGGGCTGCCGGCCCAAAAGCGCACGCTAACAAGCTCACCGGAGCGAACAGTGACCACGACTCTGATCACGCCCAGATCCGGAGGGGACAGGGAAAAGCCCATCTGATATGCACCGTCGGGCATCTCCCGCAGCGGCATCATCACTTGCAGCATCTGACTGACCGCTGCGGGCCCCGCAGCTACCCAAGGCGGCGCCTCAGGAGGGATCAGGGCGATCTGTGCCGTGGAAGCCCCCGGAAGATCAATGCGGGCGCCAGCACGGCCAAGAGCCTGCGAACCACCAGAGGTGCCATCAGCAGCTAGAGCCAGGCTTGCATACCCTGCAAGGGCCAGCTCATGGGTCGCATCACCGGCCGGCAAAGGCCCCTTTGAGCTGAGCATGCCGAAGATCTGGGTACTGCTCTGGATGGACAGGCTCTTATCATCTGTAGAGCTCGCCGCCGTCTCCCCTTGCACTTTCGTGCTGCAAATGACCTGCGCTCCCGCTCCTTCATCGCCATCCATCGCAAGGCTTGCCTCATCGCTGGCCAGCTTCATGCTGCTCCGATCGCTAGAGGTCGCAAGGCTTGCCTCATCGCTGGCCAGCTTCATGCTGCTCCGATCGCTAGACAATCCTGCGTCTGAAAGAGCCTTTGACTCAGGCGCCACGAGACGGGAGCCGGTCCCATTATCGGCCGGTCGATCACTAGCATCACCGTTCGAGGCCCTCCAAGACCGCGCACCCCCCAGCCCAGCTGGGAGCGCTGTCAGTGTGGGTCCGGGTCCAAACCGCAGATAAGGCATCCCTCGTTGCTCCGGCTTGGGCTGCCCGTGAAGGACCCCTTCTTTGGCACTACCTGCTGTGGCTTCCTTGGCGGCCTTACCTGGAGGCCCAGCATTGCCAGGCAGCGAGTTCGGAGGAGGGGTTCCCTGGTGGCTGAGACGTTCGGAAGAATCCCTGCCAGCTGTGGGCATTGCGCTTAGTACCGAGGGGAACCCGCCCGTTGCCGACAACGCGCCAGGTTGCCGTTTGGGTCCTCTTGCCTGCTCCAGCCCGCTACCTATTGGCGCTGGAGACCTGCCTATCTTGCCAGCGGGATCGACGGTGGGTGCCACCACTATGCATCCCCTACTTGAGCGAGGTATCCAAGGATCTCCGAGACGTAGGACTGTGTCTGTGCATAGGGAGGGATACCTCCGTATCTCTCCACAGCTCCCGCCCCAGCATTGTAGGCCGCAAGGGCCAAAGGAACCGACTTGAAATGCGCTATCAGCCCGCTTAGAAGCTGTGCCGCCCCGTTCACCGCCTGGGTGGGATCGTACGGGTCCACCACTCCAAGGCTTTGTGCAGTTGATGGCATGAGCTGCATGAGCCCCTCTGCGCCCGCGCTGCTAAGCGCTGATGGGTCAAAGCCCGACTCTGCCTTTGCAACCGCTGCGAGCAGAACAGGAGACAGCCCATTCGCTTGCCCGGCTTCAATGAAAACATCCACCATCGAAGCGGGCATCCCGAGTGCCTCCATAGCTGGAACTAGCCCACCAGGAGGGGCCGAGCCCGCTGAGGTGCCAGGCTGGATCTCAAGTGGTGTGGGGGAACGTCCTGCAACACCTGTGGTTCCTGTGGTGCCAGCATAAGCACCACTTGGACCAAAGGGTGCGCCTCCCATGCCATATGCCATAAGCGCCAGCTGGGCCGCAGAGCCCAATGAGACAGCGGCACTGGAGGGATCTCCAATCCTGGCTGAGTTGAGGTCGCTCGATGATAAGAGCGATTCCTCACACGACCTAATGGCATCGAGCATCTCGCCAAAGTCCCCGATCGAGGATGCCGAGGAAAGACGGTTGCCTAGCGTGCTGATCGCAGACTCCACGCGCTGGACCTGGAGCCTGATGCCCACCACGGCGGGATCCGCCGCCTGTGCGCTCATGGCATCTCCGCCTCGCCACGCACTCTGGGTGAATGCCGCAGTCGCCACCGGGCCGTGACCATGTCGTCAATGGCAGCTGCCTCCTCACGCTGTGCATCCAGGTCGTGCTCGATTCGCCTACGATCGTCCAACCTCTTGAGCACAGCGACGCCACGGTGCCTTTCCACCCATACCGATCTAGCTGTTCTCACCAAAGCCTCCGAGCTGTCCACCCGGCGCTCTGCTTCGAGCAGGGTTGCGGCACGAAGAGCGCCAACCGCCATCTCATTTTCGAGACCATCCGCGCTCATTACTCCTACGTGGACTGACAGTGCTGCATAACGGGCCTGCTCGAAGCTGAGCGCTTCCCTTGCGCGACCCAAGACAGCGTTGCAGCGAGCCAGATCGTAGCGGGCCTGGTCCTCTTCCAGTCCTTTGATGCGAACCACCTGCTCCAAGCGGAAACGGTATCTCTTCATTCCCGGTTACCTCCTAAGGATTCTGCCTTTGCCAT
>JAMCQF010000191.1:0-14293 GCA_023379605.1 Actinomycetota bacterium | reverse complement strand
CGCCGCCCACGAAGAGCCAAGGCCGGTCTCCTCGTGGAGGTCCTGGCACAAGAATGCCTCTATAGGTTCTTGAAGCTCCAGAGAGCGGTCCACAGTGGCGTTGGTTCCTTTAACGTAAGCTCCTATCTCTACCAAGTCCTTCGCATCACGATATGCAGCCAGGAGCCGGCGCAGCTCCCTTGAGAGACAGCGATGTCCACTGCCAACGATCGCAGGCTCCAAACGGGAGATCGACTCCAACACCTCGATGCTGGGGAAATGCCCGCTTTGGGCGAGCCTTCGCGACAGGACGATGTGACCATCCAGGATCGAGCGGGCGGCATCGGCTATGGGCTCGTTCATATCGTCGCCTTCCACGAGCACGGTGTAGAGCCCGGTTATGCTGCCAGTCTGGCCCACTCCTGCACGCTCTAGCAGCTTGGGCAGGAGGGAGAACACCGATGGTGGATAGCCCCGGCTGGCTGGAGGCTCTCCGGCCGACAGCCCCACCTCCCGTTGGGCCATGGCAAAGCGCGTGAGGCTGTCCATCATCAAGACCACCTCCAACCCCTGATCGCGGAACCACTCTGCGATGCGGGTGGCTGTGAACGCGGCCCTGAGCCTCACAAGGGCCGGCTCGTCAGATGTAGCCACGACCACCACCGAGCGCTTCATGCCCGAGGTGCCCAGGTCGTTGTGGATGAACTCGTTAACCTCGCGCCCCCGCTCTCCTACGAGCGCGAGCACCGATACGTCCGCGTCGGTGCCTCTTGCGATCATCGAGAGCAGGCTGGATTTTCCCACACCCGATCCTGCGAATATGCCCAGACGCTGGCCTGATCCACAAGGGACCAGCGTGTCTATAGCTCGCACTCCCAAGGAGAGCTGCCTGCTTATCACCTTCCTCTCCAAAGGGTGAGGAGCAGACCCCGCAACGCTCACCTGCTCAAGATGACCAAGCGACGGACCCGCGTCGATGGGAGTACCGAGCCCGTTAAGTATCCGCCCCAGGAGCTGATCTCCCACTCCGATCCGCAAAGCGTGCCCGACTGGCTCAGCGCGCGATCCATACCGCACCCCCCTCGCGTCTCCATAGGGCATGCACCCAAGACTCGATCCGTACACAGCGACGACCTCAGCCAACAGCCACCTGCCGTCCTCACGCTGGACCCTTATGGCCTCTCCGACTGCTGCAGTAACCCCCTCCACCTCAATTGTCAGTCCCACAAGCCTCCTCACACGACCTGATAGGGACGGTGCAGCCATATCCTTAAGGGACTTGAGTGTAGAAGCTGGAAAGACCTGCCCGTAGCCAGAGGACGGTTTGGTTGCCCACATATCAGCTCGGCTCACCAAGGGCCGGTAAGGGCTCGCACCCTCCCATGAGGGCATTGCGGATCCGCTCCAAGGCAGGACCTATCTGGGCGTCTATCCTGCACGCACCAGCTTCCACCACACAACCAGCGCGCTCTATGGCTGGATCCGGGCGAACATCAATGGTGCAGTCGACCACCAGGCTCGACAGCTCCGACCAGACACCGAGCTCCTCGAGCTCCTTCGCATCCTCAGGATTGAGGCGCACCAGGAGCTCCACGCCCGGTGGTGCCAGGGCAAGAGCACGTCTCACGGAGTTGAGACTGGAACATCCAGCAGAGCTCAGCTCGTGGCCCACGAGCTCCTTGGTCAGCTCAAACGCGAGTGAGGCTGCATCCTCCAGCGCCACAGCTACCGCGGAGGCTCTGCCGGCCTCAACGGCTCCGGCCACCTGAGCCAAGGCCTGTATAGCTCGCTGGGAGAGCTCCTCATGGAGCTTGGCCCGTTCCATCTCCATGAGATTGGCGACCTCACGACGACCGTCTTCGTAGCCTTGGCGGTACCCCTCCTGCCTTGCTTGGTCCAGCTGCTCCGAAAAGCTGAGTCCCCTGCTCAAGGCGAAACCACTCACCGCCTCATCGCTGCTCAAAAAGGGGTGGCCCAGGCTTTTAGACCTCAAAGCAAGCCAGTCCGACTCCACTGGTTGATCGAACATATCTGCCACCTTTAGTGCAGATGCTTGCTCTTTCGACATGACCGAGCCCCGCTGGGCGCGCAGCTTTCCCCGCCCGGTAGACCAGAGATCTGCCAGAGCTCCGAGATCCTCAGGCAACAAGCTCATCGTCGCCCCTGTTCAGCACGATCTCTCCGTTTGATTCCATGTCCCGCACCGTACGCACTATTGCACTCTGTGCCGCCTCCACCGCTGAAAGTCGCGTCGGTCCCAAGATCTCTATCTCCTCCACCAAGTCCATGATGAGCATCCCCAAACCATTGCGCTGGAACTTGGACAGTACCTCTTCGCTTGCACCCTTGAGCGCCAAAGCCAGATCGTGAGGGACCACGTTGCGCAAAAGCCTCTGAAGGGTGCGGTCATCCAGAGCCACAACGTCATCGAAGACAAACATCTGGCTTCGAACTTCTTCTGCAAGATCCGCATCGACCTCTTCGAGCTCACTTAGGATCTGGCGCTCAGCGGAACGCTCGGAGTTATTGAGAATGCCGACCAGACCCGGGACACCCCCCACGGTAAGACCTATGCCTCCAGCACGCACAGCCATGGCCAGCTTGGTCTCGAGCAGATCAGCTACATCCTTTACGACATCGGGCGGCACCCTTCCCATGCGTGCTATCCGCAATGCAATCTCTGCTTTTACCGTCTGGTCAAGATGAGAGAAGACCTGGGCGGAAAAGTCCGAGGGAAGATGCGCAAGCACCATCGCAATGGTTTGGGGATGCTCATCTGAGAGAAAGCTGGAAACCTGCACTGGGTCTATGCGCTGGAGAAATGAGAGCGGCCTGACAGCTGATGCCGTCTCGATCTGGGCAAGCACCTCCTCGGCTCTGGCAACTCCAAGCCTCTCCCTCAAAAGCCGCCGGGCTGCCTCGATCCCGCCCTGTCCTACCGTGACCAGCGCTACTGCCCTGTTTGCGAACTCCTCCATCAACTCTTCGACCGTCTCTGAGTTAAGCGACGGCAGCTTCGCCATCTCCTCCATCAGCCCCACCACCTCCATCTCGGTCATGGCCTTCAAGACCTTTGCCGCACGCTCCGTGCCCAACTGGGCAAGCACCGCCGCCGCCTTCTGGCGCCCGGTGAGGGCCACGGTGGCTAGCTCAGTTGGCACTCATGCCCCCTTTCTGGGTTCAGCGGACTGCTCTTCCATCCAGCCCCGCAGCAGCATCGCCACATCCTCAGGTTGGGATTCGACGAAGTGCTTTATGTCAGCGTTGATCGGCTCTTTGGGCTTTTCCATCTGCAGGGCCGGCATCTCTGTGGTAACAAGCGCGCCAGCAGGGCTCATCTCTAAGGGATAGATCTGATGTTGGACAGACGAGGGTATGCTCCTTATGCGACTACGACGAGAGGAGCGCCAGAGCAGGAACAGGACCACAAGGATCGCGAGCGCCAGCAGGACATCTCGAACGGCATCGAGGATCTCTGCCCTCCTGTGGGCAGCAGCGCTTGCCTGGGCGGCTTTCTTGGCTGCCAACGCCTGGGAGGAGGAGAAGGGCATCGCTGCAAAGGAGAGGACGTCGCCACGTGCCGGCTGTATCCCAGCCGCTGCGGCCACCTCGCTCTTCAGGGTTGCAAGGCTGGTTCCAGAGGGTAGAGCCTTGGAGTTAACGAGCACTGCCACCGACTGGCGAGCTAGAGTGCCTGGGCTTTGCACGGTGGTGGTGGTCTGGGTGCCGACGTCGTAGGTGTTCGAGGTAGAGCTTTTCGTATAGGTAGAGGGTCCGGTAGTTCCCGGCGGAGCAGTCACCTAGCCGAGCACCCCGCCCACCCCGGTCGAGACCCCATTGAAGGTCTCCTTAGTACCAGAGGATGCCACCGGCGTAGAGATCGGGGCGCCTGTTGGGGTGGTTAGGATAGAATGAGTCGTGCTGCTTACCTTATTGAAGTTGAGCTCGGCATTGACTTGGACATCTGCATTGTTCGGGCCTATCAGCGTTGCGAGGAACCGCCCTATCTTGGACTCCTCTTTGGTCTCGTAGGCGGCGGTCGCGCTGTTCTGGGTTCCCACAGAGTTGGACACCCCAGGCCCGGCCAGAAGACTGCCCGAGGAGTCTGCCACCGTTACATCGGCAGGGTCCAGGTTCGGGATGGCAGAAGCCACTAGATGGACTACTGCCTGGACCTGCCCGCCGGTCAGCGAAGCCCCGGGCTGAAGGTTTACGAGCACAGAGGCACCCGTAGGTGCAGGGGTGTTCAACGCGAAGGCACCCTGTGCAGGAAGCGCCAGGTTCACCTGCGAACTGGTCACTCCCTGGATGGCATCAATGGTTCGCTCCAGCTCTCCTTGCAACGCCCTTTGGTAATCGGCCTGCTGGGCAAGTTGGGAGGAGGTTATGCCCTCTTTGTCCATTATGGACAACCCAACCGTGCCTGAGGTTGGCAGCCCCGCTTCGGCCATGTCCAGCCGTTGCTGGTAGACATCGTTTTGGGGAACCATAATCGTGCTACCTCCGTTGGCAAGCTTGTAAGGGACACCTTCCGTTGAGAGCTTTTGGGTCATTGCACCTGCGTCGCTGGCTTGGAGGTTGGTAAACAGTGGGGCGTAGCTAGGTTGCCCGGAGAAGCGCATGAAGATAACCGCTCCAACCACCACGCCGAGAAAGGCAACCACCACAACGGCTTTCTGTCCTGGTGTAAAGCCACGTGAGAACCGCTTCACGCCATCGCGCAATCGGTTCAGCTCGTCGGCTGGGACAAGTGCCATTGGTGGTGACTCTCTCCTGGAAGGCTAGAAACTCTAGAGCTGGATGTTCATTATGTCTGTGAACGCCTGGACCGCCTGGCTGGTAAGAGCAGAGGTGAGCTGGGTCTCCAAACCAGCCTGGGTGGCCGTGATAAGGGCGTCAGTGGCGCTCCCCTGGCCCGCCGCAGCCGCTGCTGAGGACGAAGCTGCCTGGGACTGGACCTGCTGGAGGCTGTCGAAGAGGCTGCCCACCGCATGGGCAAAGCCTCCCTGCCCATGGCTCGTAGATGAGGCAGCTGAAGGCGCTGACGGTGGGGTGGGTGGGGTAGGTACGGACCCTGCGATGGCGGGTATCACTGCTGCAGCTCCCAAAGTTCTCGTTGAGATGTGGTCTGCTTAAGTGCCAAGCGTGAGAGCCGACTTATACGCTGCCTCAGCCTGGGTGGCAACGGCTGCATTCGCCTGGTAGGAGTTCTGGGCTGTGACAAGGTCGACGAGCTGCTGTCCCAAGTCGATTGCAGGGTATGCCACCATGCCCTGGGCGTCTGCAACAGGGCTGGTTGGGTCGTAAGAGAGCTCCCCTTTGGAAGGGCCCAGAGCCACAGATGTAACCACCACTCCTTCACCTAGGCCTGAAGAAGAAGAGGACGCAAGTGGCTGGGCGATGGGGTACTGAGCCCGGTAGGTCGCCTTGTTGGCAGGCACAGCGTCATTCATGTTCGCTACGTTGCCTCCTATCGCATCAATCCAAGTCTGGGCAGCTTGCATCCCAGATCCTGAGATTGACAGTGCGTTGAAAATGCTCATCTTGACGCATTACTCCTTTATCTGCGATTTGGCTTGCATCTAGCTTCCTGGCCCTAGGTCACCAGAGGACTTCAGATCCCTGATCAGTATCCTGGTCAGTATATAGGCGGTTGCATCGCATCTCGTTCCATGTTGAACTGGGCATTCATGAGATCTACCAGGGTCTGAGACTGCAGAGTTGACTTTTGAAGGTCAACGAGCTCGCCGGTCAGATTCACATTGTTACCGTTGCTTGCAGGCAGCGCGGGCGAGCTATAGGTGCTGGCCGCAGCCGTGCCTCCAAACGGGCTGGAAAGAGCCTGTGACAGGCTGTGCTCAAAGCTCACTTCCTGTGCTGTGTACCCAGGAGTCTCGCTGTTGGCGACATCGTTGGCAGCAGTGTCAGTCTGGAGCGAGAGGCTCTCAAGGGCGAACTTGAGCACGCCGGTAATGCCACTCGTCATGGTTTGCACCTAATCAGATCAGATTGCGCTCGTTGTGAAGAGTTCACCACTTGCCAAGCCTTCGGTTGTCGAGCCCGTCCTGGGCAGATGGCGAGCTTCCCGTGCTCGAAGGTTTTATCGGCCGTGCTGTGGAGAACCTTTAGTGAATTTCTCACTGGCCGAGTCGCGCACCACGCACTCCAGCACTGCTTGGACCTGATCCTCTGGCCAGACCGCTCGATTCAGCGGCATCGATATCTGGCCTGCTCTCATAGGGACCGTGGGGCTCCCCCTGCTGCTGCAGAGCGGTATGGAGAAACCTATCTCCAGGTGGCTCTCATAGGGACCGTGGGGCTCCCCCTGCTGCTGCAGAGCGGTAGGCCGCGTCTACCACCCTGTGTGCCTCAAGGCCCACATCGATCCCAGGCTCAGGTGGAGCGCCGGTTGACAGAGCTGTTAAGAATGCCATGTCTGCCATTGCATAGGCTAAAAGAGAGAGCTTCAACGGCTCAGGCGCAGCGAGGCGGGAGATAACGGCTACGGCCTCCTTTGGCATGCCAATTTCGAGCTCTCCGCTGCTGGTCTGTAGCCTGATCGGTCCAGCCATCTCGTCTTTTAGAACGCACATCGCATCGCTTGTGAAAATCTCCAGCCTCCTCGTAGATGGCCTGGTAAGGATCGCATGCCAGACGCTTGCCAGAGTGGAGATCACCCCGCTCTCATGGGTAAGAGTGACCGTTGCCACGTCCTCTATCCCGGGGTAACCGGCGTGATTGGCTTTCCTGGCGGTAAGTGAGCTCGCCTTTCCAAAGAGCCACAAAAGCATGTCGATGTCGTGTATGGAGTGCTCTATAAGCGTGCCGCCTCCCGATACGCTTACCTGTGACCGCCACCGTGATTGGTACATCCCTTGTATAGGAAAGAACTGGTCGTCACGGAGTACTGCAGCCATCGGCACCCCCAGGTCCTCCCCTGTTGGCAGGCTGGCCTGCGAAATGAGCTCTGCAAGGGCTGCAACAGGGGGTGAGGAACGCAGCACAAGACCCACCTGATTGGGAATCCCAGCGGCTTGAACAGCCTTAGAGATCTCCTCTGCAGCACGGAGATCCGGCGCCAACGGCTTTTCCAAGTACAGCGCCCGTCCTGCTGCAGCTACCCGGTGCACCAGGTCAGCATGGTTAGATGTGGGCGTGCATATCCACACTGCCTCAGCCGCATCGATTGCACAACCAGGATCGCTGGTGACAAACGACGCTCCGCAGAGCTCCCCTAGGCTCTTGGCCCGGGCTCCATCGATATCACATGTGGCCACAACCTCTGCGTCTATAAGAGAGCCGTCCCTTAGAGCCATGAGCGCAGCTCCATGAACAGTCCCTATGAACCCGCAGCCTATGAGGGCGATCCGTGTCCCTGCCATGAGCCACAATAGCCGTTGGCCGAGCTGCTAGACGCGGGGGAGATCCGCTACAGGGAAGCACCGAGGAAATAGGGGCGTTGTAGAAAGCGGTGGCAAGAGCCCTTGAGCAGTGGAAATCATGGCTTGCGCAGTGGGCCATCCCTGAGGAGATCCTGGCCCAGGTGGACGAATCGCCCTGGAGGTTCTCGCCATCTCTTTTCACTCGCAGGCTCGAGCAGGCTGAAAGCGCCGTGGCGCTATCACTGGCAGATCCCAATGGGCGATGCAGTGCTCTCACGCCTTCCCAGGCCAGGGCGCTCGAAGCCCTTGGGGATGGAGGAACGCTTCTGGATGTCGGTGCGGGATCGGGAGCAGCCAGCCTTGCTCTGGTCCCTTTGGCTACCCATGTCACAGCAGTGGACGAATCTGCTGAGATGCTCGAGGCTTTCTCCGAGAATGCCCGGGCACGTTCGATTGCCTTCAAGACCGTCCTTGGCACCTGGCCTGAGTGCGCCAGCTCTTTAGACCTGGTCGCAGACGTTGTCGTTTGCCACAACGTCTTTTACAACGTTTCAGACCTGGCAAGCTTCGCCAAGGCGCTCACTGGAGCCGCCCGCCGAAGAGTCGTAGCCGAGATCACAGACCTGCATCCACAAGCTCGGGTGAACGACCTCTGGATGCACTTCCACAGTCTACCCCGCCCAGAGCACCCCAGCGCCACAGACGCCGTGGCGGTCCTCAAAGAAGCTGGGATCGCGATCCATGAAGAGCATTTCATAAGAGAGGCCACTGTCATAGGATCGCCGGATGACCCTGAGGCTCTAGAGTTCTTAAGGCGGCGCTTGTGCCTCCCGCCGAACCGGATCGAGGAATTGGCGGCTTGGGTGAGGCAAAGGGAAACTGTCACACAAGAACATGCTGTAACGATATTCTGGGACATACAGGAGACCCTGGCATGAAAGCTTCTCTACACAGCCTCTATGTGCTTCGGCATGCAAAGGCTGAGCCAGCCTCCCCTGGAGTGGCTGACCACGACCGACACCTCACGCCGTGGGGACAAAGAGACGCATCGTGGATGGCACGGTCATTTTCCAGCCCTAACGCCAAGGCACCCGAGATGGTGCTATGTTCCTCGGCGCTTCGGGCAACTGAGACCATGGAGGCGTTGAGCCTGCCTGCCAGCTCAGCGATCTGCATAGAAGATCGGCTCTACCGAGCCGATGCCTGTGCTCTCCTGCAGCGCCTAGGCGAGATCGACCCTGGAATTGGATCTGTCCTGGTGGTAGGCCACAACCCTGCCCTGCATGACCTGGTGGCCATAGTTGCAGGCCCCAAACTTGCGGAGGCCATAGCTGGTGGGCTACCGACCTGCAGCCTTGCCACCCTTGAGCTGGGCGAGACCCGCTGGGACCGACTGGGGCCTGGTACGGCTGGATCTCTGACGCTCGCACGGCCCCCAAAGGATGGCCCGACTCTTAGCCGGTAGGGACCCTTCGAAAAGCTTCGGCCAAACGGCCCTCTGGAAGCTCCCCTTGGCGAGCAGAGCTGGCAAGCCACTTGCGGAGCATCCCCTCTAGGTCGTCTATGGGCTGGAGCTGGCTCTCGTGGCAACGTAGCGCGGCCAGCTTGCGCTCGAAGGTATCGGTCACGTCCACATAGGTGTTCGGTGTTGGAGAGCCCATGACCCAAACCTCTTTGACCACATGGGGTTGAAGCCCCGACGCCAGGAGCTCGGGATGAGCGAAGGGATTACGAGCATCTGGATACACAGCGTCTAGGGCAGCGTCACCAGCCACCCGATGATCTGGATGGCTGGTACCGATCCGCTCCCAGTTCCGCTCCGGCGACTGGCATACGAGACGATCCGGGCGGTAGTGCCTTATGACCCTGGCAATATCGCAACGTAACTCTATAGATGGCATCAGCCTTCCATCGGGGTATCCAAGAAAGGTCACATCCCCGACGCCGAGGACCTGGGCTGCCTTTCGCTGCTCCTCACGCCTTATAGCAGCCATCTCCGGCCTAGGCACAGAGGGATCCGACCCCCCGGCATCGCCATCTGTCACGATGCAGTAGAAGACCTCTGCGCCCTCTTCTACCCAGCGTGCTATCGTCCCTCCCGCGCCGAAGTCAACATCGTCGGGATGCGCTGTCACCACCACTGTTCTGTCCACGCGCTCTGGCTGCAAGCTCATGGGTGGAATCTAGCGCTCGGTCTTGAAAGACCTTTCAGAGCACCGAGCGAGTCTAACCCCAGCCCGAGAGGCGTCCAAGGCGCACGTCGTTTGAGAAGATCTCGACGAGCGGCACCCGCAGGCCCACCCTGCGCTGCATCCGCTCCACCTCAAGCTCCTGGTCCCAAAGCACAAGAGTCACCACAACCCCTTCTCCACCGGCGCGAGCCGTGCGCCCGGAACGGTGCAGGTAGGCCTTATGGTCCTCTGGAGGATCGTAGTGAACGACGACATCCACGCCTTCAATATCGAGACCCCTTGCTGCAACATCGGTAGCCACCAGCACCGCAAGCCTCCCAGCGGCGAAGTCGGCCAAGGCCCTCTCCCTTACCGGCTGGCGGAGATCGCCGTGGATCGCTGAAGCGCGGATCCCTTCTTTGTGGAGAGCATGAGCAAGGCGATCTGCTCCACGCTTTGTCCTTGTAAAAACAAGGGTCTTTTTAACCCCCCTGGATATCTCTGCCGCCACCTTCACCTTGTCCAGCTGGTGCACCTTGAAAAACCGGTGCTCCATCTGCTCGACTGTGATCTGGGAGCAGGAAACCTCATGGCGAACAGGGTCATTTAAGTAACGGCTCACCAAGCGGTCCACGGCGCTGTCCAGGGTCGCAGAGAACAGCAGCGTCTGGCAGGGCTGGTGGAGCCTGCGCAGAACCCACTCCACCTGGGGCATGAAGCCCATGTCCGCCATCCGGTCTGCCTCGTCGAGCACGAGAATCGACACCTCTTCCACCGAAAGCTCGCCACGCTGGCCCAGGTCAATAAGCCTTCCTGGGGTAGCGACCACTATGTCGACTCCCTTGGCGAGGGCCTTCACCTGGCCGTCAAAACCGGTGCCACCATATACCGCTGCAAGCTTCAGGCCTATCGCCTTGGCAAGGAAAGACAGCACTTCGCTCACCTGCACGGCCAGCTCCCTGGTCGGGACCAGCACCAGGGAGCTGGGCCTGCCAGGATTAGCCCCCCGTGGGGTTCGCTGCAGGAGCGGCAGCCCGAATGCCAGGGTCTTTCCTGATCCGGTCTGAGCCTTACCGCATACGTCTCTGCCAGCAAGGCCGTCGGCTATCGCAAGCGTCTGGATGGGAAACGGCTTCGTGATCCCTTGCGAGGCCAGAACCTCAGCCAATTGGGGGGACACGCCGATCTGGGCGAAACTTTCAGTCGCCGCCTCGGTCATGGTCATATGTCGCTAGTATCTCGCTGTTCGCTGTCGTGGCTGGTCCACCAGCCACGGGACCGGTCTGTCCGGTCTCGACGCGCTTCAGCCATGAACGCTCCCGGGCGTCTGGAAGCTCCTAGCAGAGCTCCCTGTTTAGGAAACGCATCGCAGCAATACCGCACCACCTTGACAGCCTCCATGCACGGTGACCATCTGGGCGGCAAAGCGCGCTTTTAGCCACATTAGCCGCTTTCTAAGTCCAACGCACTAATTCCCGCAACGTAGACCTCAGTGCCTCGTGCTTTGAGCTTCCCCGTGCTCAGAAAGGTCCTCCCCGCCTACGTGGCAACGTAGACCTCAGAGCCTCGTGCTTTGAACTCCTCGGCCTTTTCCGACATGCCCATCTCCACAGCGCTCTCTACGCCGATGCCATGGGACTCTGCGTAGTCCCGCACATCCTTCGAGATCCGCATCGAGCAGAACTTCGGCCCGCACATCGAGCAGAAATGGGCAGTCTTGGCAGGCTCTGCAGGCAGGGTCTGGTCGTGATAGGAGCGCGCTGTATCTGGATCCATGGCGAGAGAGAACTGGTCTTCCCAGCGAAACTCAAACCTGGCCTTGGACAGAGCGTCGTCCCACTCCTGGGCGCGTGGGTGGCCTTTGGCAAGGTCTGCGGCATGCGCGGCGATCTTGTAGGCGATCATGCCGGCTTTCACGTCATCTCGATCCGGTAGGCCGAGGTGCTCTTTGGGTGTCACATAGCAAAGCATGGCCGTCCCGTGCATGCCGATGACGGCTGCTCCTATGGCCGAGGTTATGTGGTCATATCCAGGAGCAACATCCACAGTCAAGGGTCCAAGGGTGTAAAACGGGGCTCCATGGCACTCTGCGACCTGGCGGGAGACGTTCTCAGGGATCTTGTGCAGTGGGACATGTCCTGGACCTTCGATCATCACCTGGACGTCATGGCTCCAGGCGACCTTGGTTAGCTCGCCCAATGTATGCAGCTCAGCGAACTGAGCCTCGTCGTTCGCATCTGCAATCGAGCCGGGGCGCAAACCGTCACCGAGGGAGAAAGCCACATCGTATGCAGCCATGATGTCGCAGATCTCCTCGAAGTGTGTATAGAGGAAGTTCTCTTTGTGATGCGCCAGGCACCAGGCGGCCATGATCGATCCGCCACGACTCACTATCCCTGTCACTCGCGAAGCGGTCATGGGCACGTAGCGAAGGAGCACCCCAGCGTGGATCGTGAAGTAGTCGACGCCCTGCTCTGCCTGCTCAATAAGCGTATCACGATAGATATCCCAGCTCAACTCCTCTGCGCGGCCGTCCACCTTCTCCAGAGCCTGGTATATGGGCACAGTCCCTATGGGAACCGGCGAGTTGCGGATGATCCACTCCCGGGTCGTGTGGATGTCTGGACCGGTGGAAAGATCCATGACGGTATCTGCCCCCCAAGCCGTAGCCCAGGTAAGCTTCTCTACCTCCTCTGCCACAGAGGAGCTAACTGAGGAGTTGCCGATGTTGGCGTTGACCTTCACCAGAAAGCTCCTGCCTATGGCCATGGGCTCGGACTCTGGATGGTTAATGTTCGCAGGCAGTATCGCACGACCGGTTGCCAGCTCCTTGCGCACATCTTCGGGGTCCATGCCCTCGCGAACCGCTACGAACTCCATCTCAGGGGTGACCTGTCCGCGGCGCGCATAGTGGAGCTGGGTCACGCATTTACCTGACTTTGCCTTAAGAGGCCGCCTCAATGCCCAGCCAGGGCTTAGCGTCCCGCTCGCTCCCCTTCGAACTGCCGCCCTGCCGTCGTCTCTTTGGAGAACCTTGCGCCCTGGATGGTCTTCTACATCTCCACGCTCGAGGATCCACTGCCTGCGCAGCGGCTGCAGCCCAACCTGCGGGTCCGAGCCTGGGCCACTTGTGTCATATAGCAGTACCGGCGGATTCTCCACTGGCCCGCCCCGGCCAGGCGACGGGGAGAGCGCCACTTCCATGAACGGCACCCGTAGCTTCTCCGAGCTGCCCGTCACATAGATCTTTCGCCGCCTGGGAGAAGCTCCCAGCCCTAGGTCATCAGATCTGCTTGGTCTCATCATCCTCCCTCCGCCGGCATTACCCGGATCAGGTTCCGCGGTCGGCACTGGCAACGTGCCCTCTCAGCCCGGCACCCCGAGCTCCCGTTGGTACCATTGTCGCGCATCTTCGATAGGCTTGGGGATCATGAGCTCCACCACGGCGGGAAAGCCACAAACCAGGCTGGCTCCTGGCGACATCGCCCCCAGGTTTACCGTTGCTGACCAGGATGGCAACAAGGTTGCGCTCACTGGGTTCGCTGGGGCTCCCCTGGTGGTCTACTTCTATCCGGCAGACGACACCCCTGGCTGCACGACCGAGGCTTGCCAGTTCAACGACAATCTCTCGGTCTTCCAAAGCTCGGGGGCCTCAGTGGTGGGTATATCGCCCGATGGGTCCGAGAGCCATCGCAAGTTCAGAGCGAAGTACGGCCTTCAGTTCCCACTGCTTAGCGACCCAGACCACAAGGTGATGGCAAGCTATGGTGCCTGGGGAGAAAAGACCCTCTACGGTCGCAAGTCCGTTGGTGTTATCCGCTCCACGTTCCTCATTGGCGCAGACGGGCGCATAGTTCGTGCCTGGTACAACGTCAGAGCCAACGGGCATGCTGCCAAGGTCCTAGAGGAGCTATCTAAGTCCTCTGGGATCTCTTAGATCTAAGAGCTAATAGGAGCCTCGATCTAAAACGCCGGTGATAAAGGGGTCCCTTGGACGTTCCTCTTCTGGCTTGCCCAACTCTGAGCAGCCCTGCGTGACCACTAGGAGCTACAAGATGGCGAGAGACACCGACCGGCCTTCATCCAGTTCGCAGGATAAGCCTGTCATCTCCAGGCGCACTTTCCTGGGTGCAGGCGTCGCCCTTGGAGCTGCCGGGGTGGCCCTGCGTGCCAGCCAAGCCAAGCTGATAGAAGCTGCCCAAGCGGTGTCACCTCCGAGCAAGCCCAGCCTGAGCGACATAGAGCACATCGTCATCCTCATGCAGGAGAACCGCTCGTTCGACCACTACTTCGGCGTTCTCTCTCATGTGAGAGGTTTCTCCGATCCAAACGTCTTAACCCAGACCGTAGGAGGTGCCACCTACCCGATCTGGGACCAGTTCGGCTACGAGCCCGGGGTCGGACCAAGCCCGTCACATTACCTCCAGCCTTTCCCGCTCCTTAACAATCCCCCCAAGCAGGACGGGGAGACCACCAACGACATAACCCACAACTGGGGCCCGCAGCACCAGAGCTGGAACAGCGGCGCTATGGACGACTTTCTCCGTGCCCACCTGGCAGCGGACGGCCCTGAGAATGGGCCACTCACCATGGGCCACTTCAACCAGGACACCCTCGCTTTCTACTACGCCCTGGCCGACGCTTTCACCATCTGCGACGCCTACCACTGCTCGGTGCTGGGCCCAACTGGTCCCAGATCGGGTAGGTGGCACCTCCTACGGTCTGGGTTAAGACGTTTGGATCGGAGAAACCTCTCACATG
>JAMCQF010000190.1 GCA_023379605.1 Actinomycetota bacterium | reverse complement strand
CTGGAAGCCGTTCCACTTGAGCGCTCCTCCAACGGAGTCGACCGCGATGCAGAAGTCGTTGCTCGGGCAGCTGATCGAGGTCACGTAGCCTTGAGAGAGCATCGGCCAGGGCTGGGTGTTGCCGTCCGCGTAGGTCCAGATGTCTCCCACCTTGTCCCCGGCCATGCACACGCTCGAGCTTGCGCACGCGACGGAGGTTATGGTGTCCCCGGGTGCGAACTGGTTAGGGGAGCCCCACGCGCCGTTCTCGTAGAAGATGGAGTAGCCGGTGGCGTCTACGGCCACGCAGAAGCCGGTGCTCGGGCAGCTAACGCCGACGAGCGCGCCGTTGGGGTCGATTGGCGTGGAGCTCCACGACGATCCGTCGTAGGAGAGTGCGTTGCCCGCCACGTCTACGGCCATACAGAAGCTGGTAGTCGCGCATGAGACCGAGGTGAGAGGCCTGCTCGGGTCGATGTTGAGGGGCTGCGACCACGACGATCCGTCGTAGGAGAGTGCGTTGCCGCTCGTGTCCACAACCACACAGAAGCTTGTAGTCGGGCAGGAGAGTGACGTCGGCACCCCAGCGGTGTCGAACGGCTCGGGGGTAGACCAGGCTTTGCCGTCGTAGGCCATGGCGTTGCCGTGGGTGTCAACCACCATGCAGGAGCTGGAGCTAGAGCAGGAGATAGATGCTGGAACGGGCGGGTTGCACACGTTCTCGCTCTCGGAGCCCCCGTCCCCTGAGGCCACGAAGACCGACTGTCCCTGGGACGCCATCTGCTCGAAGATCGTGTTGATCGCCTGGAGGTCTGAGCTCGAGATGCCAGACTCGCAATAGCCGTAGCTGTAGGACACCACCTGTGCGGCGTCGTCGCTTGCTATCTGGTTCAGGTCATCGAGGATCGCCGCAGTCTCGGAGCTGGTGCTCGATCCGTTGGGAGCTTCGTAGACGTCGATGGTGGCATCAGGCGCCAGACCGATCACGTCTTCGATGTCGAGCTCCGCCTCGGGGTTGGTGCTCCCGGTGCTCCCCCCGTCCACTGGGATCTGGTTCACCTGAGTCGTGACGCCCAAGCAGGACTCGTAGGTGGAGATGTCGCTGGTGGAGACCGATCCCCCGAACTCGGGGAGACCGATCGTCTCGCCCGCGCCGAGGTCCCCGGCGGCATAGAGCGAGGTGAGACCGTAGGCAGCGGCGATCTCGTTATCTGTGTAGCTGGCGTTCTTCTGGGCTGTGCTCGCAGCTGCGGAGCAGGGAGAGGGCCCTGAGCTATGAGGAGAGGGGACTTGCCGGTTCTGCGCTCGGGAGTGGGTGGCGATCCCTTGTGGTGGGCTCATGCTTCCTTGCTGGAGGAGCGGCACGAGTCGGTTGAGGCTGTTCAGACCCACGATGCCAAGCACGTCTGGGGCGATGTCCGAGGGTAGGGAGGGGGCGCTCTCGTTGGCGAAAGCGATTCTGCTCCCGCCGAGCCGGAACAGGGCCATCCTTATCCGCAACGCGGCCTGGACGTGTGAGGCAGTAGCGCTGACTGGCACTAGCAGGTCGTTCGGACTTACAGAGCCGACGTTCAGGCCGAGGGAGCGCAGCTCGTCGCGGACGGAGCTGATTGTCGATGCGCGTGGGCCGAAGACTCGTGCGAACGCACCCTTTTGGAGGTACTTGCGGTACTCGGGCAAGCCCGGTGTTGACACCGAGGTAGCGAGGCGGGCAAGCCCAGCGGGATCGCGGGGCTGGAGGACGACGTCGAAGTGCAGGACCTGGTTGGGGGGCACGCTGCCAACCAAATGGGCTCCGGGTGGAAGTGGGGGCTGGCCGCCCACGGCGACGTAGCGCGTGGATGCTGGTGGCGTAGAGCCCCCGGCTGCGCTGGCTGGGGATGCCAGGGCAGGCACCGACAACAGGGCGAGGATGTAGGTAAAGGCCGCGAGTGCGATCTTGGCGCCGCGCCGCCTTCCCGGCCGTCGGATGCTCAAGAAAGCGGTTCTTCCCGCTAGATCTCCGGACCTGACTGGCGCGCCAGCGCTGGTGACTGATGGTACTCCTGTTGCCGCCATCGCCATGCCTCCTGTTTCGCCCGTTCTCGTGCCAGGGCACGCCCGGACTTACTAGCTCTTCCCTCGCACCGGGTCTGGTACGTGGTCCCGCCTACGGCGGGCCCGTCACATGTCCAGGCAGGCCCTTACGGGTTCGGAAGATATTGTCGCACGAGTGTGTGGGGTTTCTCAATAGCCCGACGGAAGGAGTGGCGTGCCCGTAGAGATAGGGAACTCTTGCGGTACGGAAAGGTCGACGTGCCCACCTCTGGGCCTCTGGGGCTGACCAGTAGCTCTGAGGCACGTTGATAGATCAAAGAGACTGATAGGTCAACGAGACTGCTATGGCGGGTCTCGTGCCACAATGGGCACGTGAGCTCCTCGAGCTCGCGAAGGAGGTGCTCAAATAAGCTATGGTCGCCCAATCAAGCCTGGTACCCGGCCAGGTCCTCCTCGCCAAGCGGTCTTATTCCGATCTTGCCAGCAGAAGCACACCTAGCCGTTAGGGAAGTCGAGCCTTTCTTTGAGGGAGCGAGATTTACGCCGCTGAGCCGATGTTGCAAGCTGCGAGCAAGGCGCACGATGGGGATACGGGTCTCCATCCGGGGGCCCGCAGGAAACGCCCCGGGAGGAGATACCGACCGAGGTCCGGCGAAGGGAGTATCCATGGAGAGCGTGAGCACAACCACAGACAAGACCCAGGAGGCATCTGGTGGCGTCACCGGGCGTCCTGGCCGAGCCTACCGGCGCATAGGTGTCCGGATAGCTGCTGGGATCCTGGCCCTTGGCATCGGCACAGGATCGACTGCCGCCCTGCTTGGCACGTTCGGCCCGGCTGCCACGACCCACGCCGTGGCGTTCGAGCACGTCTGGGATTGCTGCCACATTGCCAGCTAGTCCAACGTGATCTGGAATCCCCACAGAGCACGCACGCGTGTGTGCATCGATGCATTCGTGCGTGCGTGCTCGAGCGGCTTTCGACTTGGAACCCTCGTTGACCAAAATGTCGACGAGGGCTGAGCCGCGTAGAGCCCGCTCGCGCTGTGGCGGGAATCTCTCAATGCGCCTGGCCGGGAAAAGCGCGCCGTCGCGATGGACACTAAGATTAGAGATGTAAGGAGGTCCTGTCACGAGCAACCGTATTCTTGGCCTAGCTTTGGGGACGCTGTGTGGTGTGGCACTGTTTGCGGGCGGGTGCTCGAGCAGTACCCGGGCAAGTAGCGCCCCGAGATCTCACCCTACGAACAGGGGCGCGAGCAGTAGCGCCACGACCGGTGCCACCGGTGCCCAGGCGGGCCAGCCCGGCGCCTACTGCCAGACCGCCCTGCAAATCGAGCACCTGGAGCAGATGGACCTCGCGCAACGGGGGACGCCCACCCAGATCTCACCGTCGCAGGCTCAGGCGTTATTCTCGCGTCTTGAGGTGTACCTCTCCAAGGCGGTTAGCGAGGCACCGCCGAGCCTGCAGTCAGCCACCCAGGCCCTTGCCGACGCCTTTAACCATCTAAGCCAGGAGCTGGCCGCGCACGGCTACAACCCCTCCTACAACCCTCCCGACGAGCAAAGCCTGATTCAGGAAGAACGCCGGTTCTATGAGGCAGCGGACCCCTGGATGAGCGTGCACTGCCCTGCAGAGCTTCATCCTGAAGCGTTTCCAGGCAGCTCGGAGCTGCCTGCGGGTGGCCTGCATGGCACTTTGCCTATACCGAGCCCTCCTGGTCCTTCGCAACCGTGAGGTCACGGCGATGGACCACAGCCCTCGATAGGCGATAAGGCGAGAGCGATGGCCCCACGGATTGCTGGGCGGTAGAAGACCGCAAGCCCTCTCCGAAGCTGGAACCAGCGTACCGAGCTCCGCTTCGAGCGCTCGGTACTACGTTCGCAGCGCCATCCTCCACTTCGACGGCCACAGCTGGAGCCTCTTCGCGCTCCCCGACCCCGGAGTGCCCTACATCGCCACGGCTGGTTTCGCGCTCCCGCTGAAGCGCTTGGCCGCAGCTCTGGCAGGCGGTGCCATGGCCGCCTCGCTGGGCCCATCTGTGGAGCACGTGGAGCGAGGTCGTGAGGCCTAATCTGGGTATACGATGAGAACTGTGGCATCGTCTCCTCTGGGAGGTCGTGGGACTGCGATGGTCCTGGTGATCGTGCTGCTCCTTGGAGCGTGCGGCAGCTCGCCAGCCAAGCCGAGCCCGAGCCCGAGAGCGCGCTCGGCGCCCACGACATCGGTGGATAGCGGAAACGGGGCTCTAGACTCGTGCCTGGTCGGAACCTGGGTCGATCTCGGCGAGTCCGACACGCTTAGCTACAAAGGAACCCCAGTTGTCATGCGCGGCCTTGCCGGCAAGACGGTGACTATCTCGTCTAGTGGTATTGAAACCTCCAGCTTTGCAAGCGCGGCACCTCTGCAGGGATCAGTAGGCAGCTCGACCTATACTGTCACCGGTAGCGGAACGATAACCGAGATCGTGAGCTCCAGCGCGGGCGTCCTCACGTTCTCCGATGTCAATTACACAGCCTTCTCCGAGACAGCCACTTTGGCTAAGGCGGCAACCTTCCCTCCCGAGCCTCCGCCACCCACCCCAGTGCGCTACCGATGCAGTGCAACGACCATGTCGCTTGCAGGTGCCGGCCTCTACGCAAGGTTTCGCCGCTCGTCGTCTTCGCCAGCTACCGCCTCGGCGATCCCCGATCTGTTCGTTTATACCGCAGCGATGCCATCTCCTGGTGAGCTCTTCGTCTGGCCGCGGTTCCCTCCGATGACCGAGATGGACGACAACGATTGGATCTCGGGGATCACCTGGACTGCGAGCGAGATCAGCGCCTCGGGGAGCGGTGCGTTCTATACGGACCTGACTTGCGGCGGCCCCGCCGCTAGTTGCCCTCCGACTGACGAAGGCACGGTCGAGTTCCGCGCCACCCAGCCTAAGACCTGCACCGTGACCTTCGCCGATCAGAGCACTGGCAAGCCCCAGTCTGAGCAGGCGCTCGTCTTTGATCGCCTCCTGTACATCCTCACCAGCGGACCTAGCACCGGTAAGGTCTATTCCTTCTCCTCGCCATGCTCTGGGGCATCCCAATCACCTGGGCGCTGATGTACCTCGGCGCTCTCGGCGCAGCCCTTCGCTCTAGCAGGCGGCGGATCGGCAGGATCGCGTGGCGGCGCGTTCGGCCTCACCAATAACAGCACCGCTACCTGCACGCTCTAGGGCTAGCCTCGGCGGAGGTTACCCACCAGTGTGCCCAGTGGCCTCTGCCATCGAGATTACTCCACCGGGGGCTTACAACCATTTGGTCATCACGACAGATATCGCGCCGTGCGAAGGACATATCTGGGTCTCCCCGGTCACTGCCGCTACACCGTACCCGCTGGTGAACGGCTCTCCTTGAGGAGTGCCGGTGTCGGT
>JAMCQF010000189.1 GCA_023379605.1 Actinomycetota bacterium | reverse complement strand
TACCTCGGTAGAAGGCGGAGCATCAGGGCGTGCCTCGGGCGGAGCAGCAGGGCCTACCTCGGTAGAAGGCGGAGCAGGTGGGGGGGGCGAAGGCGGCCGGGTGAGCTCAGCTCTTCCTGCGCGCTTCCTGCGCAGCCGACGGCGAGTGCCTACTGTCAGAGTAGAGGCGAGCAGGACGACGACTACCAACACGAGGATCGCAAGCAGGATGATCACAGTCAGGTGAGCCTAACGGCCAGCAGTGAGATCAACCACGTCGGTCCTTTGAAGAGTCAAGCCTGTGCTGTGGACAGGTTGCAGCACAGCGGATTGGCGCAGTCCTCAGGCGCTTGCCCGAAGACGTTCGCTCAGGACTTTCGAAGATCCTCCTGGAGCCGCAGTCACGCCGTAGAGAACGTCTGCTGACTCCATGGTCAGCTTTTGGTGGCTGACAACGACCAGCTGCGCCTCATCTCTGAACTCAGCGATCAAGCTCAAGAACCTGTGTAGGCTCACGTCGTCGAGAGCAGCTTCTACCTCGTCCATTAGATAAAAGGGGGATGGGCGACTGCGAAACACTGCAAACAGGAATGCCAGTGCCACAAGTGATCTTTCGCCTCCTGAGAGCAGCGAGAGCTTGCGGTAGCCCCTTCCTGGAAAGCGGGCCTCCACCTCGACGCCGGTCTCGAAGAGGTGATCGGGGTCTGTAAGGACCAGTCGACCCGATCCACCCGGAAACAGAGTTGCCATGAGCACTGCAAAATGGCGATCCACATCTGCAAAGGCAGCAGCAAAGCTGGACATTATCTCCTCGTCTATTGAGCGGATCACCCTGTGAAGCTCTCTGCGCCCGGAGCGAACGTCCTCCACCTGGGCCTCGAGAAATCTATAACGCTCCTCTAGCTCCTCGAACTCCTCGAGGGCCAAAGGGTTGATCGGGCCCATCGCCTCTAGCTCCGCCTGAAGCTGGCTGGCCCGCTCCTGCGGCTCGATGCCCTCTGGAAGATCGGGCCGTAGGCGTGTCTCCAATTCCTCAGGCTCGGTGGCCAGCTCCTTTCGCAACATATCGACAAGCGCTTCACGGTGGAGCCTGATCTCTGTGAGCTCGATCTCCCTCCGTTGGGCCTCAGATCTTATCTCTTCTAGGCGAGAGCTCGTGGCAATCCGCTCCGCGCGTAGTGCCTCAAGCCTCTCATCGCTGGCTCGCATGGCATCAAGGTAAGTCCTTCGCTGGCTGTCAAGGGCAAGTGCTTGGGACTCAAGCTCGCTGAAACGCTGCGACACGAACTTGGCGAGCCGGTCCACCACTCCAAGAGCGGTCTCTATCTGCACCCTGCGCTCAGCAGCTTGCCGACGCTCGGCCACATGTGACGCCAGCCTTCGTTCCACTTCCTGAAGCCGCCTAGTGAGCCCCGCGTGTCTCTCCTCCACCACGGCCCGCTCGGTGGAGATCTCTCGCTTGAGGTTGGCTACCTCAACCCTATCCTCCTCGAGTCGCCTGCGCTCTTGGCGGTGTCTTTCTAACCGCTCTCCGGCCTGGGAAGCGGCATCCTCGAGCCGAACCAGCCTGGCTTCCATCTCGGCCATCAACTCCCGATCGCGCTCCACCTGCCCGGCCAGGTCATCGCGCCGATCACGGGTATCCACCAGCTCTGCGGCCAGCCGCTCGAGCTCGGAGGCGATCTGCTCCCGGTTCGCCTCCAGGCGGGAGACCAGCCCTGACGCCCTTTCAAATTCTCGGCTCGAGGAGCTTACCGAAAGGCGGGCCTGATCGAGCTCTTTACGAGCCGACTCCACAATCTCCAGCGCGTCTGCTGCCTGGGCGGCAGCGGTTGAGGCCATACGCTCTGCTTCCCTCAAAGCGACAGGCGAAACGGCGCGTTGACCAGAGCCAAGCTGCCAGCCCTCAGCAGAGAGCCGATCTCCATCCATAGTGACCACTACAGCACCAGGATGGGACCTCAGGACATCTACCGCCTGTCTCCAGTCGCCATCAACAACCACCACGTCACCCAATACCATGTCCACCAAGCGGTCTATACCATCGGGCACATCCTGGTTTGATATGTGGGAACAGAGCATGGAGGCACCCTCTGGGAGAGAGTTGGCTCCTGCAAAGGTGTCGCGCTGCAAGGCAGCGGGAGGGAGATGGTGGCTTCCATCCTGGGCCAACGCCTTAACCAGCTCTAGAGCGAGCACCGATCCTGCAACTCCATGGTCAGCGAGTAGCTCCATTGCCGCTAAGGCGCTCCCAAGCTTCTCCACAACCACAGTCGTGAGCACTGGACCGACGGCCGCCTCGAATGCTGCTTCGAATGCCGGGTCTATATCGACCAGCTCCAAGAACGTCCCAAGAACCTCATGACCTTCTAGCTCCTTGGCCACCAGGGCTACGCCTGCAGTGTGGCGAATGTCTGCCAGCGCGGCTGCCAGAGCCTCGGCCCTCGCTGCGGTTCCATGAGCGGCCGCCTCCGCGTCCCTCAGCCTTTGCTCTGCGTACTCTGACGCCTTTGCGGCCACAGAAAGCCTGTCCTGGTCTCTTTGGAGCACGCTGGCTGCTCGTTCCAGCGCCCCTAGGGCATCCTCAAGGTCCACGCTCACCTGCTTGTGGCGCCCTTCTAGCTCCTGTTCACGCTCCGCAAAGCTGACCATCCTGGCATTGAGGTGCTCAAGCGCAGCAGAGCCGCGATCTGCTGCGCGGCCAAGAGAGTCGAGGCGGCCGCGCGCCTCTGCAGCAGCTTCCTCGGCAGATCTAAGGCCGGCGATCTCCTCCTCGGCTCTTGCGAGCTTCTCTGTCGCCTCCCCAAGGCGCGCCTCTGCAGCTGCCAGCTCAACCAACCTCGGCTCGAAGGCGGCTCTTTCCACCTCTGCTATGGCCAAATCCCCTGCCAGCTGGGCAGCTTCGGACTCCAGAGATGAAACTACATCAATATCTGCAACCGCCTCGCGCTGGTGCAAGAGAGCTCTCCTACGCTCTTCCAGCACCGCGAGCAGCCCGCGTGCTCTTTCTCTCAGCCCCTCGACCCGACGTGACAGCTGGCCCAGGTCGTCTCGCCGTCGGCCAGATCGCTCTACCTCAATGGAGCTGATCTCTGCATCCAACAGTCCAAGCCGCTCCAGAATTGCAACCTGGTCCATCCTGCTCTGCTCCAAAGCACCAGCCTTGGAGCGCCTCTTGGCTTCCAAGCTCTCAAGCTCCTGGCCTGCCAGGTATAGCCGTAGCTCGCTCAGCTCCGCCACCAGCCCGGTGTGCGAGCGCGCCGCAGCGGCCTGTCTCTCAAGAGGCTTTCGCTGCCTGCGCACCTCTCTTAGCAGATCACCCAGCCTTTCCAGGTTCTCTTCGGTGGCCGCAAGACGTCTTTCGGCCCGCTCTCGCCTGCGGCGATGTTTGAGCACGCCAGCTGCTTCCTCGATGACAAGCCTTCGCTCCTCAGGCCTGGCGCTCAAGATCGTGTCCAGCTGGCCTTGGCTGATGATCACGTGCTGCTGGCGTCCAACCCCGGTGTCCGCCAGCAGCTCTTGGATGTCCAGGAGGCGGCAAGGCGCACCGTTCAGCGCGTACTCGCTGTCACCGGACCGAAAGAGGGTACGGGTAATGGTGATCTCAGGTAGGTCGACGGGCAGGCGCCTGGAGCCGTTGTCTATGGTGAGCGAGACCTCTGCCCGTCCCAACGCAGGGCGGCTCTCGGTGCCCGAAAAGATGACGTCCTCCATTCGTGATGAGCGGACAGTGCGAGGGCTCTGGGCTCCAAGAACCCAGGCCACCGCATCGACGATGTTGGATTTCCCGCTTCCATTCGGGCCCACGATGACAGTGACCCCGGGCTCGAAGCGCAAGGTCACCGGGTCAGCAAAGGACTTGAACCCCTTAAGGCTTAGCGACTTTAGAAACACGCGTGCTCACCCTACAGCCCGATCAGAGCCTGGGGTGTGATACCTGAGGCCCGGCGAGCGCTAATTTCGCGCCATCCTCGCTGAGAGCGCTGGAAAACGTGTAGCTTCCGATCAGACCTGGCAGCGCTCACAGAGGTAGGACGATCTGCCCCCATTGCGCACCCTGACCACCACCGAGCGGCACCGCCTGCAAGGTTGCCCTTCTCTGGCATAGACGGCGTGCTGGCTCTGATAGCTTCCCAGCTCCCCGAAGATATCGCGGTACTGCTCGTCTGCAAGTGAGGAGCCCTTCTGGCGAACAGCCTCGCCCAATGTCTCCAACATCGCCCTGTACAGGCGGCGTACCTCCTGGCTTGAGAGCGAATCCGCTTCCCTGTCATAGCGAAGGCCAGCAGCAAAAAGAATCTCGTCGGCATATATATTGCCTATACCTGCAACGAAGCGTTGATCCATGAGCAGGGGCTTGAGCTTGCCCGAGTGTTGCTGGAGCATGGTGGCAAACCGTGTCCAGCT
>JAMCQF010000188.1 GCA_023379605.1 Actinomycetota bacterium | reverse complement strand
CTCTCAGATGTGGCGGCAACCATGGCAGGTGATGCCACTGCGTCGGCATCTGTCGAGCAACACAGCCAAAACCTTGCAGAGATAGCCTGTACATACCTCTCCCGCACTGCGGATACACCAACCCCGCCTCCAAAAGCCCCATCTGAGCCCGCACCCATCACCACAGGCCCTCAGTACGAGCCCGCACCCAGGGTTGTGCCAACACCTTCCAGCATCGAGCACTCGCAGTTTCTCTATGGAGCATCGCAGGCCCTTGCCTCCCTGTTCGTCCGATTTTGCGATGCACACTCCGAGATCACAGGCACTCCGCAAGAGATCATCGAGAGCTCTATTGATGCACGGCTTTCATCAGGTCGCCTGCAGCTCCCAGCGGGCATGCAAAGACAAGAGCTCCTAGGGCGCACTCTTGCCTATGTCGAGGCAATCTCCGCAGGCACCTCACCCGCTATGCCTGTCGAGTCCGCAATCTCCACTCTCGACGCCTTTGCCCCCGCAGAGCCAGCACCAACCGTAGAGGTACCCTCCACAGCACCCACCCCAACCCCAGAGCCTGAACCAACCCCACAGCCCGTACCCACCACAGAGACTGAACCAACCCCGAAGCCTGAATCAGTTGTGAACCTGACCGCACTGCTTGCAGCAGGTGACACCACAGAGCTTTTTGAAGCTCTGCAGAGCGACACGTTGGATTTCGCCGCCCAGTTGCAGATCATATCTGAAGGCACCCCCGCCCAACGCCTGGCTCTGGCTACAGCAGGTATCACCTTAGACGACAGGGTTGTAAGTGAGCTGTTGGCTGATTCCTCTCCATATGTGCGAAACGCCGTAGCTGGCTACCGAGAACTTGGTGCCTTGGCAATTCGCGTGCTCGCCAACGACGAGGACGACGGGGTGCGCATGTCTATTGCCAACCGCAAGGACCTCCCGCCCCAAGTCATAGAGAAACTCGCCATGAGCCCTGAGCACAACGTGCGCTGGGCGATAGCCGATCGCCCCGGATTGCCGGCTCACGTGGTTGAGCGCCTCGCAGCAGATCAAGATCCCCTGGTCAGTAGCTCGATCCTAAAGCACTACAACTACCGCTCTCAACCACAAAGGAGCCAGATCATGTCCCCAACTCTGCACCCGTCCCCACAGGACTCAGCGCCTTGCCTGCACGAAGCAATCGAGCGCCTCGCGTTTGCTGCAACCTACCTTGGAGGAGCCATCGCCACCTATGGCACAGCGCACTCGGTTATCGAGGCGCTAGCTAGATCAAACCAGGTGGCATATGATCATCTTGCCCAAGACGTCTCAGCGACCATTTCCAACATGACCGGTGGTGAAGAGGTACCTGGTAGCGAAGAGGAGTGGCTGACAGATGCTGTTGTCTGCCGTTCGGCAGCGATGGTGAAAGACATCTACGAAACATCTCGTCTCAACCCCGCAGACCTCTCGGACGCAGCACCGCCAGCAGTGCCCATCTGGAACACCGCATCGCGCAACCTCACTTTGTGCACCCCGTCCAAGGAGGACCTTGCGATCTCACCGGTGGAACCAAATGCACAAAGAGCAGCTCAGGTGCTTGAGCTTCTGGCCGGATCCTACCTGGCATCCTCTCCTAACCCAATCTTTCCCTCCAGCCTCATTGCCACCCCAACCGGCTATCCAAGCAGTGCGACCACTTTGGATACCTCCGAGGCCACTACGAACACAAGAGTGCTGCGCGCAATTTATGCAGCGCGCTTTGGCACAGGAAAGCTCTGTGCACAGGGCACTTGCGCACTTGCGACAGAGGTAAACCCAGCAGCCACCTCTTTGTCGAAAAAGGATCCATCCGGGCTTAGAGACGAGATCTACACATCTGCTCTCAGTGCCGGATGGGAGCGCATGGTGTGCTGGTCTCTGGCGACTGCCAGCCAAAAAGGAGAGCCCATGGCACCAGATCACGTGCTTGCCTCGGTGCATAAGTCCGCAGCCTTTCGAGCCATTGCCACATACAACCGTGAAATCCCATCCTCTGTCTCTACCAACACAGGCATCGAGGTCCAGCTGGGCAAGGTTTACACCCATGAACCAGAGAGCAGCTCCCAGGCAGAGGAGTTGATCACAAAGAAGCAGGAGGCCTTCGCTCGCCTTGTTGCCCAACTGGCCCCGAGGCTTGCGACCCTGCCACAGCAGTTCCGTGAAAGCGTGGACAGCGCCCTAAGTGCCCTGGCAGAAGGCGAGGACCCGACCCCGCCAGCAAACCCCGAGCGCAAGTACTGGCGGGATTTCTGCAAGTCCGCCCCCATAGGTCGAGCCTATGAGTTCATGGCTAGCGCTAAGAGTGCAAAGCAGCCCATGGCTCTAAATGTGCTCTGTGCCAAAGCTCTCAGCTACCTGCAAGGATCTGGCAGCGCACCACAAGCAGCCAAGGACGCCGTCTGTGACGCCGCGCTGCTTTCCTATGGCACAGAGCTGTACCCCGCCCCCATACCCATTGCAAAACCGCAGATGGCCCCTGGACAGCACTACGCTCTGCCCCTATCGAATAACCACCAGCGCCCATTGCCGAGCCTGTAAAGTAAAGGTACTTCGCTTGGCGCTCCAGATGCTCTAGGTCTTATAAGTGCTTGCATCCCTTGCAGCCCGCCGTTACGCATTGGAGCTCTCGCTGCCCAAGGACCTGATCGTCCAAGCTCGCCGCCAGGGCGTGCGCGTTCACCAGATGCGTGCCATCGCTGCAAAAGGAGTCTCGCTGAGGCCCTATGTGGCTGCGCGCCAAGCAGGCCTTAGCCACAAAGACTGCCTTGAGGCAATCAAGACCGGAACGCCTCTCGCACTGCTGGGCGCGCAGGCCACTAGCCAACCCCCACCATCCCCACGCCCAATAGGTCTCAACCATAAGCACGTACCTGTCCTGGCTGCCTCAGGGAAACACCCCCCATTTGAGAGCGTTGTCTGGCCCTACCCCGAGACAGCGATACACCACCTCCACCGTGCCTACACAGACGCCATTCACTGCCACGCCACCCACGACGAGATCGTGGCGGCTTGGTCATCTGGCATCGAGCCTGTTCTTTATGCGTCCCTACGCCACAACCCCACCACCACGCATAAAGAGATAATTGAGGCATACGACACACTCTCCCTAAGCGCCCCTGCCTACGCAACCGCACGCATGCAGGGCCTGAGCCACCCCGAAGCCCTCGCTGCCGCCATGCCAACAGCCCCGCCCTTGATCCCATCAGCCACCCCGGGCTCAGTCGGTCCATCACCGACCATCCCGCCGTCAGCTGTCCAAGAGCCCACAGGCTCTGAGCCACCCACCCAAGATCGAGCAGTACTCCTAGATGACTGTGTTAATCCCCCAGACCCAACTGCTCTTTCACCAAATCCCGCCCCCATAGACCCGCCCGAGCACGCCAGCCGCGTTGCCAATACAGCCGACTTCACGCCCCTTTCAAACAAGTCGATAAAGACTCTCTGTAGAC
>JAMCQF010000187.1:7820-13682 GCA_023379605.1 Actinomycetota bacterium | reverse complement strand
CCTTGCCGTGCGCAGGGAACCGCCTGCGGTGATGAAGGGCCAAGGCGTAGCACTCATGTTTGAGAAGCCCTCGGCACTCAGGCCAAACCCTGGCGGGGCAGCTGCCACGAGCCTCGCTCCCACTAGGGCGCACCCAAGGGCCAGGGAGTGGCAAACATTGTTGGCTGCGTCTCCAATCCAGGCAACCGACAGACCTTTGAGGTAGCCGAAGTGCTGGCGCAGTGTGAGAAGGTCTGCCAAGGTTTGGCAGGGGTGACCAATATCGGAAAGGAGGTTCACGACCGGAACGAAGAGCTGCGCGCGATCAATGGCTGCGGCCATTCGGACAAGCGCCATATGGTCGTACACCCTTGCAGCGATCACCCTGTGATAGCAGGCCAGAGTTCTCGCCAAGTCCTCGGGAGTCTCCCTGGTACCCAAGCCCACTTCGGCGCTAGCTATGGCAACCGGATGCCCACCAAGCTGAACAACAGCCATCTCAGAGGAGTTGCGCGTCCGAGCCGAGGGCTTCTCAAACATGAGTGCTACGCCTTGGCCCTTCAGCACCGCAGGCGGTTCCCTGAGCTCAGCAAGGTCCAGCACCGATGCAAGCTCAGCCGGGCTCAGGTCGTCTATCTCCAGAAAATGCCGGCTCACAGCGTCTCCCTGGCGTCCTTGTCGCTGTCGGCGTCATCATCTTCTCCCCTGGCAACCAGCGGGGGTTTCACATCTGCCCCACGTGCAACTCCGCCCTCGGTGCCGCCCTCTCCCGCCTCAGCAAGGACAGTGCCAATCGCAGCTCCGAGCAGGTTTACTCCCTCTTGGATCTCGGCTTTTGTAACTGTCAAAGGCGGTGCAAGCCTGACGACCTCCGGAGCTACAGCATTCACAACAAGCCCCAGCTCCAAAGCCCTTCCAGCAACCTGGTTGGCACACTCTTTGCCCAAGACAACGCCTAGCAGAAGGCCCCTGCCGCGAACCGCCACCACGCCATCAAGACGAGCCAAGGCCCCTGCGAGGAGCCCTCCCATGCCAGCTGCTCTTGAGGGGATATCATCATCAACCATCGTCTGCAGCGTCGCGCGTGCAGCGGCCATAGCCAGAGGTTGGCCCCCAAAGGTGCTCGCGTGATCCCCGGGGTGGAAGGCAGAGGCAACTTCTTTGCGGGCCCAGCAAGCGCCCACTGGAAAGCCATTGCCCAGCGCCTTGGCAACCGTGACGATGTCAGGTTGAACCTTATCGTGATGGAATGCGAACCACTTTCCAGTCCTTCCAAGTCCGGTCTGGACCTCGTCTATGATGAGCAGCACGCCGGTTTCATCACAAATCTGGCGAACCTCGCTCAGATAGCCACTGGGTGGCTCCACGATGCCACCCTCACCTTGGATCGCCTCCAGCAGAACCGCAGCAACATCAGGACGTATCGCTTCCTTAATAGCTGCGGGATCTGCGTATGCAACGTGACGGAACCCATCAGGCAGAGGTTGGAAGCCTTCATGCTTGCTGGGCTGGCCGGTTGCGTGCAAAGTAGCGAGCGTGCGTCCGTGAAATGATCCGTAGGCGCTGATCACAGCGTATCGTCCCCATCCCCCGTAGCGACGAGCCAGCTTGATTGCACACTCGTTGGCCTCGGCTCCAGAGTTGGCGAAGAACACTTGACCACCTGCGTGGACTCCGCCACCGATAAGCCGGTCCAACATGGAGGCAACTTGAGGCGCAAGCTCGTTTCCAAAGAGATTCGAGACATGCACGAGCGTGGCTGCCTGTAGCGCGATCGCCTGAGAGACAGCTTGGTGGCAGTGGCCAAGCGATGTCACAGCAAGTCCGGAGAGAAAGTCGAGATATCGCCGTCCCTCTGCGTCAAATAGCTCTGTGCCCACTGCGCGCACAAAGGTAACTGGGACATCTCCGTAGGTTGGCATGAGGTAATCCCGCGAGCTTTTGCCCTCGCCCTTTTCGGCTTGGCTTACCTGCTCCATAGGTCTTGGTCTCAAAGGGTCACTGACCTTTCCCAGCTCAGCTCTGGTCATGGGCTCGCTCTTACTCATGGGCTCACTCTTACTCATGGGCTCGCTCTTACTCATGGGCTCACTCTTACTCATGAGCTCACCATGGTCCCTACTCCTTCGTTAGTGAACATCTCGAGCAACAGAGCATGGGGCACGCGCCCATCGAGAATGTGAGCCCCACGAACCCCATTACGCACAGCAGCTATGCAGGCCTCTGCCTTTGGGATCATTCCACCCTGAATGGTGCCCGAAGCTATGAGATCCTCTATCGCAGAAGCAGTTGCGGACTGGACCAGCGATGAACGATCCGACGGATCGAGCCTAACGCCTTCGACATCGGTTAAGAACACAAGCTTTTCCGCACCAAGCGCCTGGGCCAACGCACCCGCCACCGTGTCCGCATTTATGTTATATGCCTGCCCAGCCTGGTCGGTTCCAATGGTGGCTATGACAGGCACGATCCCTTGAGCCAAGAGCCTGTGCACTATGCCGGGATCCACGTCGTCCACGTCTCCGACAAAGCCCAGCTCGGCACGGTGAGCGCTGGCAGTAATGAGCCCTGCGTCCTCTCCCGACAGACCCACGGCAAGGGGAGCGTGCATGTTGATCGCTCCCACGATCTCGCGGTTCACCTTGCCCACAAGGACCATACGTGCCACTTCAAGGGTCTCAGCATCGGTCACCCGCAACCCGTCCACGAAGCGAGTTGTCATCCCCAGCTTCGCCATTAGCTCTCCTATCTGCGGCCCACCTCCATGCACCACAACGGGCAGCATCCCTACCGAGCGCATGAGCATCACGTCTTGAGCAAACCAGGCCAAGTTGCCAACAGGGCTGCGCGTGCCTGCCTCAGGGCCCTCTCCAGCCGGGCTCGTTTCCCCTTTGGAAAACGCCGAGGATCCTCCTTTGGAAATAGTGCTGCCGCCGTACTTGACAACGATGATCTTTCCGGAAAAGCGACGGATATAGGGAAGCGCCTCCACCAAGACAGCCGCTCTGTACTGGGAGTCGGTTCCCTCAAAGGTGTTGGACCGAGCGTCCAGCTGCGCTCGATCAGGAAAGTTGGAAGCTCTCACGAGGTTTTGCGATTCTCATCTATGTAGCCGTGCCCCAAATCCGCGGTCACTATGGCTGCCTGGCCTGTGCCAAGTCCAAGGTCACAGCGGATCTCTATCTCCTTGCCCGACATGTGGGCTTTTACCGCAGAGTGATCATGGGCCGCCTCCACCCCGTCCCTGCATACCTCGATCCCTCCGTAAGCCACCGATACGAGCTCCAGGTCGAAGCTGGCTCCCGAGCTACCAAGCTCGCTCACCACCCTGCCCCAGTAGGGATCCTCTCCGTTGAGCGAGCACTTGACCAGGCTGGATTCTGCTACCTTTCTTGCAGCCTGGCTAGCCTCCGCTGGTGTGGCGGCGCCAGTCACTATCACCCGGACCAGCTTGGTTGCACCCTCCGCATCCGCTGCCATCTGAACTGCCAGGTCAGCACAGGCCTCGTGTACGACCTCACCGACCTCGTCAAGATCTGCCGGACCTGCATGCCCGCTGGCCAGAGCTATAACCGTATCGTTAGTCGAGGTGCAACCATCCACGGTCATCTCATTGAATGACCTGTCCACTGCCTCTGCCAAGATCCCCTGAAGCTGAGGGGGAGTGACCTGTGCATCCAATGTCAACAGCGCCAACATGGTCGCCATATGAGGAGCCAGCATCGCAGCGCCTTTTGCCATAGCTCCCAGCTTGAAGGTGCTCCCATCGCGTTTTACGGTCTTTTCCACCGTATCGGTGGTCATAATGGCCCGAGCGGCCCTAAAGGCCTCTTGCTCGCCGTTGTCCAGAGCTTCGAGAAGCGATGGCATTGCCTGTTCGATCAGCTCCACCGGGAGCGGTATGCCAATAAGGCCTGTAGAGCATACGAGCACGCTTACTGGGTCGACCCCGATTAACCCAGCGAGGGCAGAGCAGGTGCGCTCAGCGCTTCGCAGACCCTCCGATCCCGTGGCCGCATTGGCATTCCCGGCATTTAAGATCACCGCAGCCGCCATGCCAAAAGAAGCCTGAAGGTTGGCACGGCTCACAGCCACAGGTGCCGCTGCAGCCAGGTTACTGGTAAAGACACCTGCAGCTGGGACTGGGCAGACCCTGTCTTTGCTGTCAGTGGCCGCTACCAGGGCGATGTCAAGCTGGCCAGCGTGCTTAATCCCTCCCGCCACTCCAGATGCCATGAACCCCTTGGGGTAGGTTACACTCACTGCTGTCTCTCCTGTCCTGGCTCTTTGCGCCCTCGCTCCAATCCCGCAGTCAATTCGCTCACGGATAGACTCCGATCGCTGAAAGGCCGGCTTGCTCTTCCAGTCCGCTTAGAAGGTTCGCGCACTGGACTGCTTGGCCTGCTGCTCCTTTCACAAGGTTGTCTATGGCCGAAAGCACCACAACCCATCCGGTCCTCGGATCGGTTCGCGCGCTTATGTGGCAGCTGTTGGAACCCCAGGTGGACTTTGTAGAAGGCAACCGTTCGCTTACCACTACGAAGCTCTCATTTGCATAAAAGCGCTGGAGCACCGCCAAGGCGTCCTCGGCATCTCCATGAGCTGGAAGCGAAGCAGCGGGCCTGGCGTAGCAGGTAGCCAAGATCCCTCTGGTCATTGGGGCCAGGTGAGGCGTGAAGAGCACCGAAGCGCCGGTTGCCTGCTCGATCTCGGGCGTATGACGGTGGCTCAGCAGGCCATAGGCGGTAAAGTTCTCGTTGGCCGTTCCGTAGTGTGTGGCTCTATCCAGCTTTCGGCCTGCCCCGGACACACCGCTCGCCGCATCTACCACCACTGGGGACCTGTCTATAGCTCCGGCCCTGACCAGCGGAGCTAGGGCCAGCGCTGCAGCAGTCGGATAGCACCCGGGTACGGCCACCAGAGCTGTGCCGTTGACACGACCGCTCGTTGCTGCCTTTAGCAGATCGTCTCGGAATAGCTCTGGAAGCCCGTATGTGAACCGCCCGAGCAGCTCGGGTAGCCCATGGGGCTGACCATACCATGCCTCGTACTCCCCGGGATCTCTAAGGCGGAAGTCAGCGGAGAGATCCAGCACTGCACCAACCCGACCTAAAAGCTCCCCTAAAAGGTGTTGTGACTGACCGTGCGGGAGTGCCAGGAACACCAGGTCAAGCCCCTCAAAAACCTCCCAGCGAGTAGGAGCGAACTTATCTTTGGGGTATGCGCCTGCAAGGTGTGGGAACAGCTCAGCCACCAATGCGCCCTCGTGCTCGCCAGCAGTGGCCACCTCCAGCTCAAAGCAGGGATGGCTTGCAAAGAGCCTGAGCAGCTCGGCCCCTCCAAAACCTGATGCGCCGGCGACACCTACCTTGAGCACCGATCTGTCTGGCATCCGAATAGATTGGCTCGCCTGCTCAGCTGCAAGGGAGTGATCGCTTGCTCCCTGCTGGGCCCTCAAAGCCTCCCGCTCAGCAAACCAGGGCGGCTGCTCGCCAGGTGGATCTCCTTGGTGCATAGCGCAATGCTACACGCTCGGATCTATAACTATGCAACAATCTGCAGCTTGATCGAGCTTTAGAGTGCTTTACTTTGCATTTCATGCTATCTTCGTATCAGCATCGAGGTTGCCCAAAGGGCTCTTAGGGCAATTACCTCCGTAGCACCAAGGTCTCCCGGAGAATGACATTATGATTCGTCAGACGATAGTACAGATCTTGGGGCAGGTCCCAGAACTGGGCGAGAAGCTGGCCCGGTTGGCATCAGTCCACGAAGACAGCCTCAGCTACCAAGTCGCTCTGGAGGCTCTGGCCGAGCTGGCAGTGAGCTGCCTGTCAGCCCCTAACGCCGACCCAACTGCTGGCCTCAGGTGCGCCAACGCCGTAG
>JAMCQF010000187.1:2193-7810 GCA_023379605.1 Actinomycetota bacterium | reverse complement strand
AGAAAAGGTGGGCACCGAGGGCCTCATCTGGCTCGCACCCGCCCTAGGACCAGCCACGATGGCCATCCTCGAGCACCTGGCAGACGGCATCGCCTACGCGAGCACGCCATATTACCGCCCCTAGCTATTACCGCCCCTAGCTGCGAAGCACCGCAGCGTGAGCACCCTCCACAGCATGTATGCATTGGGCTCGGACAGCAGAGATCTCCTTGTCTGTAAGGGTGCGGTCACTGGCAGCAAACCTGAGCCGAAACGCCAAGCTCCTCACTCCCTGACCTAGAGGCGAGCCCCTGTAGACATCAAACAGCCTCACCTCCACTAGCAACGGCCCGGCAGCACCGCGCAGCGTCTCTTGCACCTTAGATGCAGGGACGTCATCTTTAACCTCGAAGGCAAGGTCTATGTCGCTGGATGGAAAGCGGCTGGGAGGCTTGTCCATGCCGGCGGCTCGTGGCAGGGTCGCAAGCGCGCCAAGGTCAACTTCCAACCACCCTAACCGCCTTCGATGGCCGGCCAAGGAACCAGCTTCGGTCCCAAAGGACTCTGCCACCTTGGGATCTACCTCCCCAACCACGCCTATCACCGGTGATCCCGGCCCCAAGTCGCGCTGCAATATCCAAGCGCTTCGTGCCGGGTGAAGACCGGGGGGCTGTCCAGCAACGATCTCGGTTCCGTCAAGCCTCAGGCTCATCGCTAGCGTCCTCCACGCCTCCACGGCCTGAGCGGCCCCATCACCCTCTCCGGCAAGCAGCAGAGCAACGAGCTCTCGCTCTTCGGGCAATCCATCACAATCTGAGCGTCCCTCGTCAGTGGAGCGTCCCTCGTCAGTGGAGCGTCCCTCGTCAGAGGAGCGGTGTCGATCTGCAGGCAGGAACACTCGGCCCACCTCGAAAAGGCGGAGCCAATCCTGGCGCCTTGACACGTTGAAGGCCAATGCCTTCAAAAGGCCTGGGAGCAAGCTCTGGCGCAGGACGGACTCCTCTTTTGCCAGCGGGTTGGCAAGCACGAGCTCGACTTTGGAACCTGCGTCAAGACCAACCGCCAAGTGATCCCCTGGGGCCAGGAAAGAAGACGTCCAAGCCTCGCTCGCCCCCAATCCAGCCAGCACCTCGCGAACAAAGCGTCGCTCTTTTTGCCGCTGGCTGAGGAGCCCTACCTGTGGCGAGCAAGGACGCGTCCTTCGGATCCTTGCGTATCCATGGTGGCGGGCTATCTCTTCGATGACGTCAATCTCGCGAGAGACATCTGGGCGAAAAGAGGGGACCCCCACATAAAGAGCACCGTCGGACTCACCGCTAGCAGCAGAGATGGCTCGATCTTGCGTATCTGCTGCCTCGACCGCAAATCCTATAGGAACGAGCAGGCTTTTCACCTCTTCGGGCTCTAACTCGGTGCCGAGCACTGAGTTAACTCGCCCAACACGAACCTTCAGCCTGAGGGGCCTAGGAGGGCTCTCGCTCTCTTGGAGCACACCGGGAGAAAGGCGCACTGATGAGCCGCAAGTGGAGCTCACCAGCTCACAAAACCGTACCGCCGCGCGCTCGATACCCATCGGGTCACATCCGCGCTCGAAGCGCATCGATGCCTCAGTTCTCAGGCCCAACCTCTTTGCAGTACGAGCAATGGCCATAGGCGCGAAGTAGGCAGCCTCCAGCGCAACAGAGGAAGTCTCACTGTCGATCTCACTAGCGGCACCCCCCATTATCCCGCCAATCCCTATGGGCATGTCATTGCCATCGCAGATAAGGCAGTCCTCAGCAGGGGCCCCTTTTGCAACACGGGCATCTGAAACCCCCACCCGGCGCTCCACGCCGTCCAGGGTGGTCACCACCTCCGCCTCCCTGGCCTTGCGCACGACCACACCGCCATTGAGCTTGGAGAGATCATATGGGTGGTTAGGCTGCCCGAGCTCCAGCATCACATAGTTGGAAGAGTCTACGACCGAGTTGATTGGACGCATGCCTGCCAACACAAGGCGGTGAGCCATCCACCACGGTGATCTAGTTACACAGACCCCAGTTAGCACTCTAAGAGTGAAGCTGGGGCAAAGCTCTGGAGAGCGAACCACCAGGCTCAAAAGCGCATCTACGCTTTGGCCTCCTGCGGGTGGAGGCGTGGGATCGGGGATGGCAAATGGCAAGCCCAGCTTGGCAGCAAGGTCTCGGGCCACCCCGGCGATGCAGAGTGCATCAGGCCGGTTGGGTTCTACGGCCAGGTCAAAGACCACATCTCCTGCGATGCCAAGCGCGTCAAGCAGTCGGGCGCCTGGCTCGGCCAGGCTTGCACCAGATGGATCAACCGCTCTTGACCTCATGGTCTGGCTTGCCGGGAGACCACCAGAGAGCTCCATGGGTGCCAGCACGAACAAACCGGAGCTGTCATCACCAAGACCCAGCTCTGCCTGGGAGCAGAGCATCCCGTTGGAGATGACATTTTTCATCCGGCGGCGCTCTATCTTCATTCCGTTGGGCAATCTGGCGCCAACAGGAGAGTACGGGACCAGATCTCCAACCGAGAAGTTCCAGGCACCGCACACCACCTCCAGCGGCTCGGCTTCCCCCGCGTCCACGGTCACGAGCCTTATCCTGTCGGCTCCTTCGATCGGGTCGATTGCCAGCACCTTGGCCACAACGATCTCTTCTAGCCCAGCGCCGACCTCCTGAAACCCCTCGACCACAAGGCCAAGCTCGTCAAGGGATCCCGCTATTAGCTCAATATCGGATCCAAACGGCGCAAAGTCTGTCAGCCAAGAGAGCGGGACCCTCATAGCTCTACCTATGCCTGTTCCAGGAAGCGGATGTCGTTTTCCATAAGGATTCGCAGATCCGCTATCCCCTGGCGCATCTGGGCACAGCGGTCTATGCCGAACCCGAAGGCAAAACCTGTCCAAATCTCCGAATCTATGCCCACCGAGGCAAACACCTCGGGATCCACCATTCCACACCCTCCCAGCTCAATCCAACCTGTTTGGGAGCAGGTACGGCATCCTTGTCCCTCGCAGATAGTGCAGGTGATCTCAAACTCCGCAGATGGCTCGGTAAAAGGGAAATAGGCGGGCCTCAGCCTGGAGTGTATAGAGGGCCCGAAGTAGGTGGTGGTGAACGCCTCGATGGTACCTGCAAGGTCTGAAAAGGATATGCCAGTGTCGACGACCAGTCCTTCAATCTGATGGAAGATCGAAAGGTGGCGAGCGTCGGGGGTGTCCCTTCGGTAGCACCGCCCTGGCATGACTGAGTAGATGGGAGGCTGATGGCTCTGCATTAGCCGTACCTGGACCGGCGAGGTATGGGTACGCATAAGCACTGACTCGGGCTTACCCACATCGAGATAGAAAGTGTCCCACATCCCCCTGGCTGGATGATCCGGCGGGATGTTGAGCGCTTCGAAGTTATTCCAGTCAGTTTCCACCTCTGGCCCCTCAGCCACAGTGAATCCCATGCCTACAAAGGTGTCCTCAAGCTCTGACTGGGTGCGGCTCACGAGATGGAGTGTCCCTCGGCGCCGTCCGGCAATGACCTCCGTCAGATCCATGCGCTCTGCTGCCAGGCGGGCCTGCTCGTCTGCCCTATCGAGCTCAGCCCTACGCGTATCTATAAGCGATTTTAATCGGGCCTTCCTCTCATTGAGCAGCCGTCCGAGCACTTTTCGCTCGCTGGGGTCCAGGCTGCCAAGCTGCTGGTGCAGCTGCGCCAGCCTGGAGCGCTTGCCCAACAGAGCCCCCTCGAGCTGGCGCAGGGCCTCCAAGGTTTCACATGAGCTCACCTCTTGCTCGGCCTTTTCGCCCAAGGCTTCGCGCACTGCCTGGTCGTAGGCGAGGCCATCCTTGGAATCCAACCCCGCGGCTTCGATCATTGCCGGCCCGGAGCAGCGGGGATGGCTGCGGTTCTCCGCTGGCGCGCGACCTCAAAGCAGAGCACCGCGGCAGCTGCACCCACGTTGAGCGATTCCGCCCGGCCAGGCATCGGGATAGTTGCCATGCCGTCCAGTGAACCCGAGAGTAGGACGGGAAGGCCAGTCGACTCATTTCCGACCACTATCGCGACAGGCTGGCTCAGGTCATAGCCCTCTGGAGCGGATCCACCGCGAGCTACAGCGCCAAGCCGGAAGAGGCCGAAGCTCTCAAGGCTGCAAAGCACTGGCTCCGCGCTGGCGCCGGCAATGACTGGCACGAGGAACACAGCACCAGAGGATGCCCGCACGCACTTGGGCGAGTAAGGATCAGCCGTCCCCTCACAGCAGACCACCACGTCGGCTCCTGCCGCTGCCGCAGTGCGGATGAGGGTACCCACATTTCCCGGGTCGCGGACCTCCACGCAGACCAGAGCGAGGCTCGCTGTAGCAAGCACCGTCGAAGGCTGCTCTGGGATCCTAACCACAGCCATGATCGGTTGGGGCGTCACGGTGTCGGCTACCCTTTCGATGACACCGGCTGCCAGGTAAGCCACCCGTGCACCTAGCTCCTGGACCCTTTCAAGAAGCTCTAGGGTTCCCGGGCGCTCCGCTGCTCCAGGAGCGGCATAGACGCTCTCGATGTCAGCACCGGCCTCAATGGCAGTAGCCAGGACTCTCCCGCCTTCTACCACCAATACTCCTTCGGCCGCTCTTGCAGCGCGCCTTCGAACCAGCCGGCGAAGCCGTCGGACCTTCGGGTGGGTGAACTCCAGCCCAGCGCTCAGACGGTCGTCTCCTCAAGCACTGCTTGGGAGGGCTCACCATCGTGGTCTGGGGCAACATGGACCTCACCGGAGGCTCCGCTTGGACTTGGCCCTGGCCCATCTTGATCCATGACTGCCTGCGCGATCTTCACGAGCTCCGCGAATGCGCCTGGCTCTGATACGGCCAGCTCGGCAAGAACCTTGCGGTCCACTTCCACCCCAGCTCTGTGCAGCCCGCTGATAAAGCGGCTGTAGCTCATACCATGAACACGTGCGGCAGCGTTGATGCGTTGTATCCAAAGGCGCCTGAAGTCCCCCTTGCGTGCCCGACGGTCCCTATAGGCGTACTGGAGAGAGTGCATGACCTGTTCGTTGGCTGACCGAAAAGAGCGGCTCTTATTGCCGTAGTATCCCTTGGCCCTGTCCAAAACGGTGCGACGGTGCTTGCGGCTCTGGACCGAACGCTTCACTCGTGCCATCTTGCTTAACTACCTTTCGTTTGTGCTCTGCTGATCCCTGTCAGCGCCCCATGAGGCGGCGGACCTGACGTGCGTCTCCAGGTGCCACATCAGCCATACGGGAGAGCCTTCGAGTACGAGAAGTTGGCTTCTTTTCCAGCAGGTGCGACCGGAAGGCCTTCCGCCGACGGAGCTTGCCCGTCCCAGTGATCTTGAACCGCTTGGCTGCGCCTCGGTCGGTTTTCATCTTTGGCATCTACTTCGATCCTTCCGCCTCTGGGTGCTCGGGTGCTCGATGGCCTTGCACAGCCGTCTTGATGTCACCAGAGCTGGCGTTCGCATGCCCCTCCGAATGAGACACCCGAACCTTCTTCTCCGGTGCCAGGACCATAACCATGTTCCTGCCGTCAAGGCGCGGCTCGGTTTCCACCCTGGCAACCCCATCGAGCTGCTCAGCCACCCGGTCCAGGATCTTCTTGCCCAGCTCTGGGTGTCTCATTCGGA
>JAMCQF010000187.1:0-2183 GCA_023379605.1 Actinomycetota bacterium | reverse complement strand
CTGGGTGAAATACCTCACGGCCCCTGAACATGATAGTCAGCTTAACCTTGTGGCCTTCGTCGAGGAAGCGAGCCACCTGGCGCGTTTTGGTGTCAAAGTCCCCAACACCGATCTTTGGACGGTACTTCATCTCCTTTAGGCCCTGATGGCTGGTCTTCTTGCGTGATTCCTTGGCCTTCTGGGCGGCATCGAACTTGAACTTCCCGTAGTCCATGATCCGACACACTGGCGGGGAGGCCTGGGGAGCCACCTCAACCAGGTCGAGGTCCATCCGTCTCGCCAGGCTGAGCGCCTCCGGCAAGGCTTTAATGCCCAGCTGGTTTCCGTCAGGCCCGACCAGCCGCACCTCACGGGCGCGAATGCGATCGTTCACCTTGAGCTCGCTGGTGGTCGGTGTGGCGGCTATGCGGCATCCTCCTCATGTCGAGCTTGGCCACCGTTAAGCGGCCAAGCACATCTACGCACACAGGAAACCCCCGGTTTCACCAACCAACCGGTAGCCCCGATACCAGCGGACCGGTTGCAAAATGGAAACTGCCCGGTGAGGCATCCGTTGCTGTGCTTTGTCTTGTCGTACCGTAGGCTACCAGTCATGCGGACCTTGTGGACACCCGAAGGAGAAAGACCCATCCCGCCCGCCGGTGGCGCAAGCCAGGTTCAAGGGGCACGTCCCAACCGGCAGGCCAGTCAGCAGGAGAGCTCTACCAGAGCGCCAGGCGAAGATCAGGGTCTCACTGGCCACCGTCAGCCCGGACCGGACCAGCCTGCAGACCGCAGCGAGGCCCAGGAGCGTCTTGAGGAGCTGCGCAGCCAGCTTGCTGCCACCCCAGCTGCAGTGGTGGTGGCCAACCACTGCTTTGGCCTCTTCGAGCTCGCAGCGCTTCACCTGAGCACCAGCCCGCCCCACCTTGAAGAAGCGAGGCTCGCCATAGATGGGCTCGGCTACCTCGTAGACGGGCTCGGAGCCCGGCTTGGAGAGCATGCATCTGAGCTGGCGCAGGGGTTGACCCAGCTGCGCCTCGCCTTTGTCAAGGTTGCCGAGATGAGCCAGAGCACTTCTAGCGTCCCACAAGAGCCTGCAAGTCCAACAGGCACGGGCGAACCCGAGGAAGGCTCCGTTGCAAACGGTCCAGCTTCCACGGCCTGAATAGGCCGTCACGGCTCGCCTATCCAGGCCATACCATGATGTGCAAGCGCCTAAGTGTGCCACGGCGCGCCCGGTTCTACAGTACCTTGAGGAACGATAGACCAAGCCTCATAACGCCCGTCAGGTCCAGCTCGCAGCGTAAAGGTCACAAGGGCCCCTACTTGCGCATTGCGGCTTCCGTCGGCCACCGCCACACAGTGGAAGGGAAGATCCCACCCAGGCTCTGCGCGGATGATGCCCAGTCCCCTCGGTCCGTCAAAGTGGGTCACGACCCCGTGCCGGCAAGCACGCCCTGGGATCTCATGTCTTCCAGCTCTCCAGGTCCTGCCTAGCTCACCAGCGCCTGTTGGCTCGCCATCCATCTCAGTGAACGATCTTTGAGAGGGGAAGCTCGATGATATCTGCTGCCCCCCGATCCTTGAGCGCCGGTATGAGGGTGTTGATCTCGGACTTGGGAACTACTGCTTCCAGCGCATAGCCCCGACCCCCTGAGAGCTCAGAAACAGTTGGCGCTCTCATCGATGGCAACAGCTCCACAACTCCCTCCAGATCCCCGCGCCCTACGTTCAACTTCACAAGAACCTTCCCCCTTGCCTCCAATACCCCCTGAAGAAGCGTGAGGATCTGCTCCATGGCGTGCCTACCCTTTGGATCAGAAGCAGACTTCGGATTCGCTACCAGCTCGGTATATGACTCCAGTAGAGTGTCCACGATCCTAAGACCCGCGGCGGCCAGCGCCCTTCCAGTCTCAGTGATCTCCACAACAGCATCTGCGATGTCTGGCACCTTCGCCTCGGTGGCACCATAGGAAAGGCGAACATCAGCGTGTACCCCGTGACGCTCCAGGAAACGGCGGGTGAGCCCAGGGTACTCGGTAGACACCTTTGAGCCGGCAGGCAGGTCAGAGACCTTCCTTACCGGTGACTCGGATGCGACCGCGAGCACGACCCGTATCGGTCTGGAGGTGGCCTTGGAATAGTGGAGCTGGCCCAGAGAGACCACGTCCGCCTGGGTCTCCTCGATCCAATCCCTCCCA
>JAMCQF010000186.1:2229-17318 GCA_023379605.1 Actinomycetota bacterium | reverse complement strand
GATGACCGCGATGTAATTGTGGGTGGAAACGGCCATTCGACCAGCCCCCTTCTAGGGATCGGGGAAACCGGGTACGTGATTTCCGGGCTACGTGATTTCCAACAGGAACGAGGTAGCCTACCAAGCATTGGCTACCTGCATCCCTCACCTTCAAGTTGAAGCTTCAAGTTGAGGTTGAACGGCCCACTTGCCTAGCCGACACCTCCTCGTTACCTTTCTACCAGCTTAGAGCCGACCTGCTCAGGGGTCAAGCAGAAGTGCTGGTGGTGGGTGAAAATGGATCCGACACATCGATGGTGCGCACCCCTGCCAGGTTTACCCTGGCTAACAGCGTGGCAACCGCCTCGTACTTTGCCTGAAGCTGTGATACAGAGCCCAACTCGACGGTGACCCCACTTACTCTCAAGCCTGCGCCCGGGCTGGTGAGGATCATGTCTACTGCTCTGCCGGGAGCTGGCTCAAACGCGGCGACTTCCGCCAGCAAAGATCTAGGGAGGGCAGCCGCTGCCTTAAGAGCTGGCCTAAACGTACTGGGAAGCCACTTACCTGGAGCCAAATAGGTAGTAGCCCCCGGCGAGTACAGTCGGACCAGCCCTGGAACAGCTGAAGGACCCTCGGTGAGGACTCGACCCGTTATATCCACTTCGGCCCAGCCAGGACCATCCCTTAGCTCTGCTACTGCGGTGCGCTCTTTCACGGTGACCACCACACCAGAAGGCCAGGATCGCTCTAGCGCGGCGTGGGCAACCCACGGCAGCGACTCGATCCTCGCCACCATCCTCGCGCTGTTCATCGTCAACAAGGCTGGATGGGTGTCTAGGCCTGAGACCGCCAAGATCTCCGATGTGGGTGTGTGAACGTTGCCCTTTACAACCACGTGCTCTGCTTCAAGGATCGGAGAGTGAACCACGACCCAAGCCAGGACTACAAGAGCTGTTATGAGCACCAACGCCATAAGGATGTGCAGACGCCGCCTTCCCCTCTTCCTGTTGACCTCGATGCGACGAGCGCGAATCCTTGGGTCCATGGCCGCGCCGTATGGCCGCGCTCGCACTGGGTCTGTCTGAGGAACTCCACCAGTTCGATTTCCAGGGACCTCTCTTGTGGATCGGCCCCTGCCAATAAAGCCACTCGACGGCGTAGATCCCTTGGACCGCTCACGACTGGCAACGCTCATCGAGCTGGCTGCCGATCTTGCTCAGCTGTGAATCCCACCATTTTGACCTCGGTCTCGAGCACGATCCCGGCTCGCTCCGCAACGACCTCCCTCGCTAGGTCAATAAGGGCTGAGGACGTCACCGGCACAGCCGCCCCGTCTGCCTGAATGAAGTTCGCATGCTTGCAAGAGATCATTGCTGATCCGATGCGATGGCCCTTAAGGCCCGCCTGCTCTATCAGATGGCCTGCCGAGCTGCCAGGTGGGTTCTTGAACACAGAGCCCGCGTTGCTCCCACCGGGCTGGTTCTCCCTGCGCCAGCGGACGATCCCAGAGATAAGAGCCTCTGACTCCGCCCTATCACCGCGGTTGAGAGCCAGCTCTGCCCAGATGACCACATGCCAAGGATGAAGGCCCGAATGCCTGTATCCGAGCTCAAGGTCAGCCGAGGACAATACCATCTCGTGGCCTGTACAAAGATCCACGACCCCGCAACGCACGATCACCGTGGCCATCTCCGATCCATGGCCGCCAGCATTCATTGCCACGGCTCCACCTAGCCAGCCTGGTACGCCAACTGCCCATTCAAACCCGGTAAGACCATAAGCAGCGCTACGGCGCGCCAAGCGCGGAAGCGGCACGGCTCCACCTGCGTGAACGATCTCTGAGGACAGCTCCATATCGGCAAATCCTGGACCGAGTGCTACGACCAGACCCTCGAACCCCTCGTCTGCAACCAAAATGTTCGAGCCGGCGCCCAGCACTAGAACCGGGACTGGAACCTGCGACAGGCCTGCAACCACGCGCTCAATGTCCGCTGGAGTTTCCAGGCGCACGAATACCCCTGCTGGGCCCCCAACCCGATAGGTCGTCATAGCTCCTAATGGATGATCGACTCTGGCACTCTCACCGATCAGCGCTGCCAGCTCCTTTAGCGCGCAGTTCGAGCTCACGGGCGTTCTCACCACGATCCGGAGCCAATGAGCTGGTCGGCTAGGGTAGTGAGATCTCCGGCTCCCAAGGTGATGCACAGATCCCCGCTTTTCAGGTTACCCAAGAGGTAGGAAAGCAGGCTATCGCGAAAGGGCAGGTAAACCACCTGCTTGCCTGGCTTGGTTTGTGCCACTGCATCCACTATCAGCTTGCCAGTTATGCCAAGCCTTGGCTGCTCACCTGCCGAGTAGACGTCTGTGACCACCAACAGGTCTGCGTCATCAAAAGCATCTCCGAACGACTGGGCCAGCATTGCAGTACGCGAGTAGCGGTGTGGCTGGAAAACGCATACAAGCCTCTGTGGCCCAAAGAGCTTCGCGGCGGCCAGCGCAGCCCTTACCTCGCCTGGAAGGTGGGCATAGTCGTCTACAAACCTCACCCCACCCGCCTCGCCACGGTACTCAAAACGCCTTGCAACGCCAGTAAAGCGCCCCAACGCCGAGCGCACCGCCTGGAACGGAGCACCGATCTCCATCGCAGCTACAGCCGCTGCAGCAGCATTGCGAGCGTTGTGCACGCCAGGCAATGGCAAAGTGAGCGTACCAAGAGGCTCGCCTCTCAAGGAGAGGACGAAGCGGGTAGAACTGGAGTCGGCCTGCAGATCCTCAAGTCGGTAGTCCGCAGCGGGCGTCAACCCGAAGGTTAAAGCCCCATACTTCCTAGCCAGCTTGGACGCCACAGTGTCGTCAGCGCTGGCTATCGCCTTCGATCCTGCAGTGCCCACGAACTGCGCAAAGGCCTCCTCCAGCTGGTCAAAGGAGCCATAGTGGTCCAAGTGGTCCGGCTCTACATTGGTCACAACCGCCACTTCCTTGTCCAATGCAAGAAATGTCCCATCGCTCTCGTCTGCCTCGGCAACGAGCCATTCACCTTCGCCCCATACAGCGCCAGCGCCGGTGTCGTTCAGCTCACCACCAATCAGGTAGCTTGGCTGGAACCCGGCTTCGACCAGGACCACAGCCAGCATCGACGAAGTAGTGGTCTTGCCATGTGTACCTGCCACAGCCACCGTGCGCCTAGTAGAGCAGACAGCAGCGAGCGTACGAGCTCTTGACCACACAGGGATACCCAACTTGATGGACTCCTCGAGCTCGGGATTGCTCTGCGGTATCGCGCTGGATGCGGTCACCAGGTCAACGCCGACCACGTTCTCGGGTCGATGGCCAACATAGACGGTCGCGCCAGCCTCCTCCAGCCTCTTTAGGTTCGCCGAGGCCCTCAAATCAGAGCCGCTTACCCTATGACCTATACCGATCAGCGCAGTTGCTAGAGAGCTCATACCTGCTCCGCCTGCTCCTACGACATGGATGGCCCTGGGCGTCTCTATGAAAGCGCTATCGGCCAATGCCTGCTCAGGCAAAGCCCGAGGCGTCCCATCCTTGCCCGCTGCGCTCATCTCGGCTCATCTCCTCCTGGCACAACTCGAACCTCACTCGACCCAGGGCCCTTGTTGCGCAGGGATCTGGCAGGACTGGCAAAGTGCTCAAGCAGGCCGGCTATATGCTCAGCTGCTCCGAGCCTAGCTAGGCTCTGGCCCGCAGCGCCCATAGCGCCGAGGCGAGCGCTGTCCCCAGCCAGCGAAGAGACTTCCTCTGCTAAACGTCTACCGGTGCACTGCGTGTCCTCGAGAAGTTCCGCTGCTCCTGCAGACACCAAAGCTCTGGCATTGTGGTTTTGATGATCTCCGGGCGCCCCTGGGAGAGGAACCAGCAGAGCGGGCAAACCGAAAGCAGCTAGCTCCGCGATTGTCATTGCTCCCGCCCTACAAACAGCCAGATCAGCTGCTATATAGGCCATCGACATGCGATCCTCGTACTCCACGGCCCTATAGAAGATACCGGATCGAACATGGCCCAGCGCAGCTGTCCACCCCGGCCAGTCCCTTCCTCCCACGACATGCCATACTGCAAGAGGGAGGCTCACATCCCAGAAGCTGCTCACCATCTCCGCAATGGCGCGGTTGATCCTTCCAGCGCCTAAAGACCCACCAAATGCCAGCAGGACAGGAATATCAAGGGGAAGGCCAAGCGCTGCACGGGCCTCAAGCTTGGATGCCTTCCTGGTGGTCTCCACCCTGGCCGATTCGGCAACTCGGGCAATCGAGGACCGTAGCGGGGCCCCTGTGAGCACGGCACGCGGCAAATTGGTGTCTTTGAATGCGACCGCTGAAACCTTCGCAATGCTCGCCACAACCCTGCTTGCGGCTCCTGGCACGGAGTCCACGTTTACTAGCACCACTGGAACGCCAAGCAGCGCTGCTGCAATCGAGCACGGCACGCTGGCATATCCGCCCGCAGAGAGGACGACCCTTGGGCGCAAGCGAACTACCAAGGCCATTGCCGCCAGGGTGGCGGCTCCAAGTGAGCCGATGGCTGCTGCAGCTCTCGCCAGGTCAGCCGGCTTGTGCCCACGTGGCACCCCGCGCCCAGGCAAGGTGGTAAGCCCAAACCCGGCTTGAGGCACAAGGGCGCTGTCCAGACCTCTCCGGGACCCCACAAAATGGATGCTGGAAGTCTGGTGGCCTCGCTCCACAAGCGCTTCGGCAACCGCAAGTGCGGGCAGGATATGACCAGCGGTCCCACCAGCTGCCACCAATGCGAAGACGGCGCCAGATACATCTGGTATGTGCGGACCGGCCTCAAGCATGCTCACCTCGGCTCTCCACGCAGGTTCTTTCGTGGAGATCTTCGCCTCTCCTTTCCAGCAATGTTGACAAGGATGCCTGTTGCTGCCATGTCTATTACCAGTGAAGAGCCCCCATAGGAGATGAAAGGGAGTGGGATCCCAGTCACCGGCAGAAGACCAACGACTGCACCTATGTTTATGACCGCTTGGGCCAGCAGCCAACAGGTGATACCAGAGGCCATAAAAGTACCAAAACGGTCCGGGGCACGAGCGGCCGTTCTTATCCCCAGCCAGACAAACAGCCCGAATAGCACCAGAACTAGCAGGCAACCGATCAAGCCTGTTTCCTGACCTATTACTGAAAATATAAAGTCTGTGTGGGCATTGGGGAGCAGGTTCCACTTCTCATGGCCCGCCCCGAGCCCTAGGCCGAAAAGGCCCCCCGATCCCATGCCAATCACAGACTGGACCACTTGGTACCCAGAGCCAGAGGCATGTGCCCAGGGATCTATGAACGAGAGAAGACGGTCTCTCCTGTAAGGATCCATCACCGCTGCCAGGGTGGCGGCCACGGCAAGCAGTGCAAGGATCTTTGCCAGGGAACGCATGGGAACGCCCGCAGTGAAGAGCAGCCCAAAAGCTATGCAGCCAAGGACCAGCGTGGTCCCCATGTCGGGCTGCTTCATCACCAGCACTCCCATAACCGCGAGCATGAACAGCATCGGGCGAACTGTCGTAGTCACCTGCATCGACTTGTCCCCACGTCTGGCAAGAAGATCTGCCCCAAAGAGCACCATTGCCAGCTTTGCCAGCTCGGAGGGTTGAAGGCGTACGATGCCGAACCCAAGCCAGCGACTCGATCCGCCTACAGTGGTGCCTATGTGGGGCAGGAGAACTGCCACCAGCAGCGCTATGGTAACAGCGGGCAGGAGCACGCGGAACTTGCGCCAGAAGTGGTAGTCCACCTTCGCTGCGATGGCCAGTCCAAGAGCGCCAAAACATACCCATAGACACTGGAACATAAAGACCTTCCACGGGGATGCTCCGGCAAGCACCGAGGTGACCGAGGAGGCCGACAGGACCATGAGCAGGCCTAACCCGCAAAGAATGGCGGTAACCGCCAGAAGGGCTCGCCTTGTGGTTGAGCCCGAGCCGAGACGCCCTGGCAGGCGCTTGTCTGTGCCCACAGATGGGCCCTGGCTCTGCTTGGAAGCTGCCAGGTGGCGCTGGTTCATGGTTGAGCCGAGACGACCTGGCTGGTGCTTCTTTATAGCTGAGCCTTTAGACCGGGGGCGCTCGCGCATCAAAGTGGAGCTTGGCTGCGCAACCGGCATGCTCTTTTCGATCACACCGCTGCGCCTAGGGGCCGTCACAGACCCTCCGCGGATGGGAAAACCTCGTCCAGGATGGACTGGTGTGCTCTGCGAGCGATCTCTTGAACGCATCGCTCGAAGTCCTCTCCTCTCTCTATATACGATCCATACCAATCGAAGGACGCACAGCCAGGAGAGAGCAGCACGGTATCGCCCTTGCGGGCAAGTCTGGTAGCCAGCTCGACGGCATCCTGCATGGACCTGGCCACCTCTACTGTGCAGGATCCTCTGAAGACCTCCTCAATCTCCACAGCTGCCTCTCCTATCGCCACCACCGCCCGGAGCGAAGCCGCCGCAAGCCCAAGAGGCCTGAGAGAGATCCCCTTGCTCCTGCCTCCGGCTATGAGAACCACCGATTCGAACGCCTGGCAAGCGGCCAGCGCTGCCTGCGGGGTGGTCGCCTTGGAGTCATCCACATAGAAAACACCGGCCACCTCGTCGACTTGCTGCTGGCGGTGTGGCAAGCCATCAAAGTCCGAAAGCACTTCACGGCACTTTTCCAGCTGGGCTCCTACAGCACACGCACACGCGCTGGCTGCCAGAGCATTGTAGATATCGTGCCTGGCATGGCGCACAAGATCGCTCAGCGAAGCTAGCACCGTGCCTGAGGGATCAAGAAGTTCAGAACCAGACATATGCCAGTCACCGCTGTGAAGCCCAAAGGAGATGACCTCGCACTTAAGACCCTGTGCCTTTGCAACTACGACCTCGTCATCGACGTTTATCACAGCATTATCACCATAAGACAGGTTTGCCCAGATACGCGCTTTGGCCTGTGCATACTCCTCGAGGCTTCTATGCCAGTCCTGATGGTTTGGCGCAAAATTGAGCCACGCTGCCACAGCCGGATGAAAGCTCTCTGTCAGCGCCAGCTGGAATGAAGAGACCTCTACAACCAAGACATCGGCATCTTTGGTCACGGCCTCGGCCAAGGGAAGGCCGATATTTCCACATGCAAGCGCCCTCAACCCGCTGGCGTTGAGCATCCGTGTGACAAGAGTGGTGACGGTTGTCTTTCCTGAGGTGCCCGTAATCGCCACCAGTGGCACCCTGGCTCGCCTGGCTGCCCACTCGACTTCACTCACAACACCCCTAAGGCTCAGCACTGGATGGCCAGCGGGTATGCCAGGGCTCACTACAATCTCGTCCATGCCGGCAGCAAGCTCTGCCCAGGCTTTCGGGTCTTGTATCTCCACCAGCTCTACCCCGAGTCCCATGGCAATCGCTGAAAGGCGGGCAGCAGGCAAGCCATCTCCACGCGAGCTTCGATCATAGGCTGCGGTGACATCTGCCCTTTCTTCCACCATGACCTTCGAGAGAGCCTGCCCAGTGACACCAAAGCCCGCTACAAGAACCCTCTTTGACCGCGTGGCTGAGTTTCTTCCAGCCGTCGCCACGTGGGGACCAAGAGGGTAAGTGGAACTCACTTTATGCTCTTTACGCTCAGGAAATCTGCGTAGAAAGCCGCCAGCCCGGCGACCGTCGCCATTCCCGATAGGATCCAGAACCTTACTATAACTGTCGTTTCGGGCCAGCCCGCCAGCTCGAAGTGGTGGTGAAGCGGTGCCATCCTAAAGATCCGCCTCCCAAAGACCCGAAAGCTGATCACCTGTATGATGACCGAGAGAGTCTCGACAACGTACAGCCCTCCCAGAATAGGAAGGAGCAGCTGCAGGTTCATCTCGAAGCAGATGGCAGCCAGCGCAGCCCCGAGGGCGATCGATCCCGTATCGCCCATGAATATCCTTGCAGGCGCTGCATTCCACCACAGGAATCCCGCACAGGCTCCAGCAAAGGCCAGCGCAACCAGGGCAAGATCGAGCGAAGGGGCGACGTTGTATATGGGATAGTGACGGAACTCCCAGTAGCCGATGAAGGCCAGGCAGGCAAAGGCAAAGGTGGCGGAGCCAGCAGCAAGCCCATCTAACCCGTCGGTCAGGTTTAGCGCATTGGATGTGCCAACTATCACCACCACGGCCCAGACCGACCATCCCACCCTGCCAAGCTGGATCCCTACCTCGGAGGCTCCGCCGATACCTGCAAAGGAGAGGTGGGTGTTCACATGCGCCCAGGCAATTGCCAAGATCGCGAAGACAAGAGCGACGAGGATCTGCCCTGAGAACTTTGCCTTTTTCGAAAGCCCAAGGCTGCGCCGCCTCCGCACCTTCAAAAGGTCGTCCACAAAGCCAATGACCCCAGAGCCAACCGCCACCAAAAGCACCAGCAGACCCGCCCTTGAGATCGCTGTTCCAAGATCGATGTGAGCTGCGAAGTAGCCTATGAGGGCCGCCGATATGATCGCCAACCCACCCATGGTGGGCGTTCCTGCCTTCACCGCATGACGCTCTGGGCCATCCACTCGTATCTGCTGGCCTATGCCGTGCCGAGAAAGCCAGCCGGTCAGGATCGCTGTTCCAAATGCCGCCACCACCATGGCCACGGCGCCGGCCACCAGCACAGATATCATGCCGGGGCATCTTCTTGGCGCCCACCGGCCGCCTCGGAGGCTCCGTCTGTGGTGCAAAGACCAAGCATGGAGCGCACAACCTCGCGGTCGTCGAATGGGACTGGCCCCTGCCCGGTCTCTTGTACCCGCTCATGGCCCTTTCCAGCTATGACAACCATGTCCCCACTGCGTGCCAGCGTTAGCGCTGCACCTATTGCCGCGGCTCTGTCAGGCTCGCTTACCACGGTGGCCGTGCCCTGAGCCCTTTGCGCTCCGGCGAGCACCTGGTCAATGATGGAAGCTGGGTCTTCGCTACGTGGGTTGTCAGAGGTGACAATCACGACATCTGCCATCTGAGCTGCCAGCTTGCCCATCTCGGGACGCTTGTCGCGGTCACGATCCCCTCCAGCGCCGAACACGATCAAGAGCCGCCCCGAACACAGCTGACGGGCGGATCTCAGCAGGGACGAAAGCCCGGCTGGAGTATGGGCGTAATCCACCACCACAGTCACCGGTGACACTGCTACCACCTCAAAACGACCTGGTAGCGTCTTTACGCTCTCCAGCCCGGTGACCACCTCGTCAAGGGTGGCGCCCATCTGGATAGCCATAGCAGCAGCCACCATGGCATTGATCACGTTGTGGCGACCCCCCAGACCCAACACCACCTCCCGTCCCATCCAGGTGAACCTGGAGGACCGAGCACCAGCCAGCACCTCTCCCGCGTCGCTCGCTGATACCTCTGTCACCGAAAGACCATTTGCCAAGGCCATCTCGGCAAGGCGCTCGCCCCAGATATCGTCCACACAGATCACGCCATGGCGGGCGCGGTCTGGGGTGAAAAGGCTGGCTTTGGCCTGGAAATATCTCTCCATGGTCTTGTGGTAATCGAGATGGTCATGGCTTAAGTTGGTGAACCCCACCACCTCGAAGTGCACCCCGTCCACGCGGTGCTGGTCCAGGGCGTGCGAAGAGACCTCCAGCGCCGCTGCCCTGCGACCACTGTATGCGAGCTCATAGAGGAGCTTCTGCAGCACCGGAGCCTCCGGGGTTGTCCGAGCTCCTCCAAGCGTGCCAACAACACCAGCGGGCCAGCGATGAGCCCTGAGGATAGCTGCCAGCAGATGGGTGACTGTCGTCTTTCCGTTGGTGCCGGTCACCCCAGCCACCTTCAACAGCTTCGAGGGTTGGCCCCAAAAGGCAGCAGACAGCCACGCCATCGCCTGACGCACCTGGCCGGCGGGCACTCGTACGCCAACCAGTCCTGGCTTGCCCACCGCTTCTCCCATTACGGGATCTCCGATGCCTTCTGTGCTCACCCAATCCTCGGTGGAGCAGCTGGGTCCAAATACACTGCTTGCGATTGGGGCTTTGCCGGCGAGAGCACTGCCAAGCAGCTCCCTGGGCAGGTCACGCTCATAGAGGACAGACACTGCGCCCCGCTCTACTGCCTGTCCAGCATGGACATGCCCGTCGTCCAAAGCACCGGGTATGCAGCAGAACAGATCCCCAGGTGAGACTTCACGGCTGTCGTAGGAGATGCCCGTTATCACCACTTTGGATGGATCCCCTGTCAACGAAAAGGAATCGACCTTGCCTGCGAGGTTGACAAGGAGGCTGTCCAGCCGCATTGCAGGCACCGGGAAGCTACTGGTTGGTTCAAAAGATGTCACTGTATGAAGGATGCAATGATGGTAGGCGCACTGGGCTCGGTAGTGGATACCCGCCTTTAACCAAGAGCCCGGCGGCCTGCGGTCGATTGAAAGTAGCATGGTAGGCGGGTGGGGCCAAGACCGGCTCCTCCTGCAGTAGCTGCCCACCCTTCTAAGCGCCCGAGGTGGCTTGAAAGCTGCGATAGCAGGCCCTGTAGATCTGGAGCTAACCATTTTGCCCAACGGATCTGCCGCTCGCTGGGGCAATCGGAGGCACGTGGAACTGAGCCAGAGCGTAGGCCATAAGCTTTGCGAAGACAGGAGCTGACACGCTCCCGCCATATATTGGCACTGGGTGCATGAGAACCACGATCGCCGAGAAAGCCGGGTCCTGCTCAGGGGCGAAGCCTGCAAAGGTCGCGCTGTAGGCTCCTGGCGCGTACCCAGGGCCTGTCGTGCTGGCTATGTTGGCAGTACCCGTCTTGCCCGCAACGGTATAGCCCGGTATCACCGCCTTGGTGCCAGTTCCGTAGTTGACAACCTGCTCAAGCATCCCCCTCAGTTCCGATGCAGCGGTGGCGGAGATGATGCGACGGCTTGGAAGGGGCTTCACCGGGCGTAGCTCTCCGTCGGGGAGCACCTCGGCCTGAACCAGACGAGGATGCACCAGCACACCTCCATTGGCTACGGCGTTCATGGCATCGAGGATCTGCAATGCGGTGACCGCATCCACCTGACCTATGGGCAAGGAGTCTATGGTGGTAGGGGACCATTGGCTGAGAGGCCGTATCAGCCCTGGGGAGGCACCTGGATAGTGCAGTCCGGTGGGCAGCCCGAATCCAAAGTTCGTAACCGCTGCAGCCAGGCGCTGGCTTCCGAGCAGATGAGCGATGTGTATGGTGCCTATGTTGGAGGACTGGGCGATGATCTGAGTGGCGGTCATCGGCTGTGGTGGATGGGTCCAGGCGTCATGGTAGAGCCATCCGTCATATATCTTTTGATCGGGCACAATGAATGTTGTATTCGGAGTTATAACCCCATCTTGGAGAGAGGTCCCAAACGTTACGATCTTGAAAACCGACCCTGGCTCATATACTGCCGTGGCGGCCAGGTTCTCCTGTGCCGGCACTGCCGAGCCAGCCGGTCCTGCAACGACATTGGCCATCGCGAGGATGGCCCCAGTACGGACGTTCATCAAGATGGCAGAGCCGCTCTGGGCATGGCTGGCCACGACCTCGCTCTCAAGCGCCTTTTCGGCAAGGTACTGAAGGGGCTCATCAATGGTGAGCTCCAGTCCATAACCTCCAGAGGCGCGATGGTCTATCTTGGCCGGGCCGGGCATCTGTATGCCGCCTGGCGCCTCGGCGAGCACCTCGGTTCCTGACTTACCCGAGAGCAGGCCATTGTACTGGTACTCGAGCCCGGAGACACCCTGGCCGTCATAGCCAACCCGACCGAGAAAGGACTGACCGAGACTCCCAGCAGGGTAGATGCGAGCCTGGACCGGCTGGAAGGTGATCCCAGCAAGGTTCATGGCCGCGATCCGGTTTGCCTCCGCGGTGGTCACCTGTCGCGCGAGCACAGCGTATCCGGAATGCTCGCTCATCAAAGCGGCAAGGTCCGCCTCGGACACTCCCAGGACGGGCGCCAATTTCAAGGCCTCTGCAGTTGGATCTGAGATCTGAAAAGGATCGGCGATCACATCTTGGCGAATCACAGACATAGCCAGCACGGATCCGCTCGAGGAGTAGATGGCGCCACGGAGCCTGTTGATTGGCACAGTGGCATCAACCTCTGACTGGGCCATAGAGGTGTACTGGCTTGAGTCCACGCCCTGTACAAAGATAAGTCGTGCTACGATAATTATAAGGACCAAGCAGACAGAAAGTGCCATCGCCCCGAGCCGCCTACGGGGAGGTCGCGATAAGACCTTTGAGTCGTAAGGCGGCTTCTTTCTCTTGGACACAGGATATGTAGGAGCCGACCTCGGTAGAGAGCTGCGGGATCTGCCCCCAGGTGGGGCGTCTCTAGCCAACGTGCGACCTGTTCGTGGTCGAGCACCGCTGGAAGACATCGTTCTCACGGAGCTGATCGCAGGTGAGCAACCCGAGAGGATGAGGACGAGCCCCTAGCACCCCCTTTGACGACTGTTCCGAGCTGCACCGGCGAGAGGTAGATGATGTGCTGTGGAATAGTCATATGGTATTGAGACCTAGCTTCACTCACCACCATTGAAGGGGAGCTCAGCTCCACAACCTTCTCCTCTAGCTGCTGGTGAAGCTCCTCGGCCTGAGTGATCTTGGCCTGCACGCCATCTAGGCGAACCTGCTCTGCGTCGACCATAGCGTGGGATGCCACGGCGCCGAATAGGCTCGCAGCAAGTATCGCGATGGAAATGGCAACCAACGTGCGCTGCCTGCGGCGTTCCAGTCCCGCACCGGGCCCCTCCCGCCTGACCACCCGGAGAGTCGTGGTCGCTGTATCGGGGAGCAGGAAGCCAGGAGCTTCGCGCGAGCCGGGCTGGTCCTGGCTCAGGGAACGAGCTGATGTCTCCTCAAGGGCTGGCGGTGCCAAGGCTCAGCTCCCAAGCCTTGACTCGTTCGCACCAAGCCGCTCCAGAGCACGCATTCGGGCACTGGATGCCCTCGGATTGGACTCTACCTCAAGGGCACTTGGCCGCCGCGAGGAGCGGAAAAGCAACCTTGCCCTACGCTGCGCACCGCAATGGCAGGGAAGCTTTGGAGGGCAGCTGCATCCGCCGGTCTCAGCCTCCTTGAAAACAGCCTTCACAATGCGGTCCTCCCCGGAGTGATATGAGAGCACCACACACCGCCCACCCGGTGCCAATAAAGAGAGGGCCTCTCCAAGCGCGGGCCGGAGCATCTCCAGCTCGCTGTTCACTGCTACGCGCACTGCCTGGAACACCCGTCTCGCCGGATGACCAGGCTCCCGGCGCACCGAGGCCGGGAGGGCCGATGCGACAACCTGAGCCAGCTCTGTTGTGGAGGAAAGCGGGCGAGCCGCTACCACAGCTCTTGCAAGACGGTGGCAGAACCGTCCCTCACCGTTCGCTGCAAATAGGGAGGCAAGTTCGCTCTCGCTCCAGCCGTTTACCACGTCTGCCGCCGTAAGCGCCTGGGTCGAGTCCATTCTCATGTCAAGCGGACCGTCATGACGGTACGAGAACCCTCGTTGGGCGTCGTCAAGCTGATCGGAGCGCACGCCGAGATCGAATAGGACCGCGGTCACCGGTAATCCCTTGGCTGCTGCAAGCGGGCATGCCGCCACAGCCAACTGGTCAAATGAAAGCTGCTCGAGCGCAACCCGATCCCTGTAGCGCTCAAGGCGTCGGCTGGCACTAACGATGGCAGCGGGATCGCGATCTAAGCCAAGGAGGAAGAGGCGGGTGTTGGCCTCGAGCATCGCTGCTGCGTGCCCGCCGTCGCCCACTGTGGCATCTACCATAATCCCAGCAGGAACGGGCGAAAGGATCGAGACGACCTCGCCTACCATCACGGGCTGGTGACGGCCCTGTCCCGGCAGGTCTGGCCCTGTCCCGGCATTGGGATCTGGGTGGTTGGCGTTTGCCTGGCTCATCTGCAGCCCCCCGACCGGTTGGGTTGCACCGAGTGGTGTCCCGTCTCGAACTGGCCGGAAGCGGGCGGAGGAGGAGTCTTCCACCAGTCCGGCCGAGGGGCTGCGCATGCTCCAAGCTGAGCCTCGTACCCACCACAGCTGCGCTGGCCGTGCAAGTAGAGAGCACCTGACCTGTTGGTGCAAGAGATAATCTTGTGCGCTAAACCTCCTTGTTGCGATGCGGGCTCTTTCAGCCCACCGATTCCGAGGTGACTCCTGCCAGCAGGCGCTCCTCCTCCGAACTGGCAACTGCCCGCCAGACCTCTGGTGCCCAAAGTTCGACCCGGTCGATTGCACCTGTGATAAGCACCTCTGTCTCCAAATGGGCATAGGCACGTAGCGAGGCCGGTATCGCTATCCTGCCCTGTTTGTCTGCTTCGACCTCCTGAGATCCTGCCGCCCAAACCCTCGCCAGGTTCCTGTCCTCTCTCTTGGACTGCAAAAGGGTCTCCATGGTGGCCATCTGCCTGTCGAAGGCGTCTGGAGTCCACAATGCCAGGCAGCCGTCGTAGTGCTTGGAGAGATGGCCGCCAAGCTCGAAGTGAGGACGAAAGCGCGCAGGAAGGATGACGCGACCCTTGGCGTCGAGCGAGTGCTCGTACCTCCCGAAGAAGCCAGCCACCTTCGTACGCTCCGATCTCACTCCCTGTCAAGCAGGGAGGCCGTCCCTTTTCCTCCACTTCGCCCCACTGTATGCCTCTATCTCTCCCCAGTCAACCACTTCACCACAATTTTGCGAGCAAATCACCACTCTGAGAGCCCAAAATCACAAAACGCCCAACCGTCACAAGCGCTGGAGGCTCCACGCCTGCAAGCCTCGTGCGCTTCGCTCTCGAGACCTTCAACAGCAGGACAACCGCGACGAGCCCAGACTGCACCGCCAGGTACAACAGAGCCGGACAAGCAAGAGCAGGTCGATCAGGACCTTCAGCGGCTCTGGTTAGCTAGACCACAGCGCCCAGCTGCCATACGGCTTTCCCAGCGGTCGTCGGCCGCGCTCGGCGATACGAACGGCCAGATCTGCCGCTAGTCGGATTGGTGGATGCTCCGCCTGGATATCGCCGCTTCAGAGGGCTTGGTGGTCGATCCCCATTGGCGCCAGTCCACTTGGAGGTGGCCCTCGCCAGGTTGACCAAGATAAGCGGTACTTGCATGGGGGCTGGGGAAGGGCTGCTCGAACCAAACGTGTATCACGGCTAGAGCGGTCA
>JAMCQF010000186.1:0-2219 GCA_023379605.1 Actinomycetota bacterium | reverse complement strand
TGATCGACCTGCTCTTGCTTGTCCGGCTCTGTTGTACCTGGCGGTGCAGTCTGGGCTCTCTAACTGAACTAAGGCAGCGAGCGAACGAAGGCCTGCTCCAGCTCCCCCGCTGTCAGCTCGCTCAAGGCTAGCCTGCTAGACAACACCTTTAGGGGCCCAACCCCCAGCTGGCGGAGCCCAGCTGCTAGAGGCTCTATGGCTCGCAGTAGCTCGGCACGCTCTTCCCGCTCGAGCATCAGCAGATCTGCCACGCGTTCTGGGTCCCACCTCAATAGGGCTGCGCACTGGAAGCGGGCGCCTTCCCTCACTCTTCTCTGGGACAGCCCTACAACCTTCCGTCCCCCTACCATCACCTCTCCAGGACCTATCCCTGCAAAGCATACAAGCCTCCCATGGGATCCAGCCTGCAAAGGGCCATCGTGAGATGATATATACTTCTCAGGTATCCCGAGATCTTCCAGCGCATCTACCCATGCAGCCCCGAGCCAGGCAAAGGAACGGCGCACATCGGCATCAAACAACGGATCCTGAGCAGGAACCCAAACCTCTACCCAGACCGTCTCGCCAGGGACAACCAGCACTGCACCCCCACCACTCCTGCGGTGGTGCACGCGAACGCCTTCCAGCGTGCAGCGGGCACGATCGGCAACTTGCAACGACTGCGAGCTCCCAAGGACCAAGGTCGGCTCTTGTGGCCGCCAGAATGTTACGGTGCGGATCAGACGATCGCCAGCAGGAGGCCACTCGGTTGGGGCAGATCCACAGGCTGTGCCAACCTGCCACCCTTCGGTGGCTGTGCCAACCTGCCACCCTTCGGTGGCTGTGCCAACCTGCCACCCTTCGGTGGCTGTGCCAACCTGCCACCCTTCGGTGGCTGTGCCAACCTGCCAGGGTGGGCGATCTGTCGATCTCACGCGCTGCGGGAGCTTGCAGAAACCAGGTACGGCTCCCAGTCGGCTCGGAGATTGCCTGTGGCCGCTACAAGCCAGATGCGAGCTCGAGGACGAGCTGGTTGCCTGCGCAAGGTCATCCCGGCCTCGTCGGGAAGCCTGTTCTCCTTGTGGGAGTTGCAACGTCTACACGCTGCCACGACGTTGTCCCACACATGCAGTCCCCCCCGGCTACGAGGTATGACGTGATCGATGTTCTCTGCCGTAGCTCCACAGTACTGACAGCTGTGGCCGTCCCGAGCGAAGACGGTCCTGCGGTTAACAGCCACCTGTGCGGGATAGGGAACCTTGACATAGCGCTCCAGGCGGACAACTGATGGCTCGGGCCACACCTGCCTTGCGGAGTGGATCTGCCTCCCGGTGGCGTGAACGAGCTCAGCCTTTTCGGAAAGAATCAGGACCAAAGCTCTAAGGGACGGCACCACGCCCAGCGGCTCGTAGGTGGCGTTCAGCACAAGCGCACTGCTCACGGGCATGACCAACCCGGCATCATCTGGGCAAGATTAGCGCGAAACGGCCCGAAACTCGCGCCACCACCTTGCCACCTCGACAGCCTGGGTGATGCTGGGCCGTGCATTGGTCCTACCGTAAGCGGTCTCCATTCGAAACTTCCAGTAACGATGGTCGGGAAGCGGAAGGAAAGGCCACTGGCGCCACCATCGGGGTGGCACCAGCGCGCGAGCTGCACCAAGCAGAAACACCAACTGAATCAGCCGCCTCAATGAGCCACGCCTCCAAGTACCACGCCAGGACGTACCGCCTTGCAACATCGCCAAGTCAGCCGCCTCAATGAGCCACGCCTCCAACTACCACGCCAGCCCCAGTCAAGCCAACCAGTGGCTGAGGTCGAGGAGGTCCAAGGTCCCCGAGACCGACCGGAGAGATGCGCGATCCAATAGAGAAGTCCAGCCGGCACTGACGGTCCATCTCTGCCTGCGCCGCGGCGAAAAACGGCTCCCCGAACCCCAAGGCGACCGATCCTCCAACGACCGCCAGATGCAAGTCAAGCAGGTTTGCCACAGATGCCACTGCCCCTCCTACAAGGATTCCGGTGCGCTCGATCACCGTAGCTGGAGCTTCACTGGCAGGCCTTCCAGTCATCGCCTCTATCGCGCTGCCTGACGCCTCGGCCTCCAGGCAGCCACGTGATCCACAGGAGCATCGCCGACCATTGGGGACCACTGTCATATGGCCTATGTGCCCGGCATTTCCGGTGCGGCCTTCAAGCAGCCGCCCGTCTAGGACTATGCCCCCCCCCAACTCCAGTAG
>JAMCQF010000185.1 GCA_023379605.1 Actinomycetota bacterium | reverse complement strand
TGGATGGCCTTCGACTACCGGCGCAGCCTCACCCTCCTCGGCCTGTAGTCGCCGCTCTCCACCCAGATCCTCTGCATCTCATCGGTGCCAGCGGCGCAGAGCTGCACGTTCCGACACGTCCATGCGAAGCCGAACCTCCTGCCGCTGGATGCGCAGCACGCATTCGCGGCATCTCTCATGCCCTTGCCGGGTCAGTCAGCCACCGCCAGCTCAGGAGAACCAGGCCGCATCGGCACGCACCGTGCCTCCGACATTGCCGATCACCCTGGGGACTCGATGAGGATCGAATCCATTGTGGACGGAGTGCTCTATCAGCAGGGAACTCTGTCATCATTGCGAGCTCCTGCCGATTTACTTGCGAAGATGACCAGGACCTTGGGCGATATCGAGGGGGATCTGGTCGTTTTCATGGGAACCTTGCCGTTGCTCCATGGAAGCTTTGTCTATGGCCGTCACTGGCAGTGTTCCTTGACTTTGAGTGCCGGTAAAACCCAGACCCACCGTTATGAAACTAAATGGAGGAACGCGTCATGCGCACTGGCAGTGAATATCTGAGCACGCTAAACGACGATAGAAGGGTATATCTTGATGGAGAGCGGATCACCAATGTGGCAGATCATCCAGCCTTCAAGCCAATCTCAGCGATAATCGCAGAGCTGTTCGATCTCGCGGCCAAACCAGCCAATGCGATGATCTACATTTCACCTGAGATCTGTGGTGAGGCCAACGTGGCATACTCGATCCCACGGAGCCAAGAGGACTTAGTTGCCCGTCGCAAAGCCATCGAGACTTGGGCCCGGCATACCCACGGATGGGTTGGGAGGAGCCCCGATCATGTCGGGTCTTTTCTCGCTGCCTTTGCAGCTCACCCAGAACAGTTCTCTGCAGAGCCACATGACCTAGACGAGAATGTTCTTAGCTATTACAGGCGCGTCCTTGCCGAAAGCCTGTTTGTGTCGTATGCAATTATCCCTCCCCAGGTTTCGAGGGCTACCACGGCACACGGTTGGGAAGGCGAGTTCATCCAGGCAGGCGTCGTTAGCGAGACCGGTGAAGGAATTGTCATTCGGGGGGCTCAGATGCTTGCCACCGGTGCCGCGGTAGCCGATGAGCTCTTTGTGTCCTGCATAAAGCCGCTCACCCCTGAAGACAGCGATTTCGCAATTGGATTTGCCATTCCTATCGCAACGGACGGGCTGAAGCTCTACTGTCGCCATGCATATGCACCAGCTGCAAGTAGTAGATATGATTACCCGTTATCGACCAGGTACGACGAGACAGATGCATTGGTGGTTTTCGACGACGTACATGTCCCATGGGAGCGGGTGTTTGTCAATCGAGATGTAGCAGGTGTGCGCCGGCAGTTCTTTGAGACTGGTGCTCACGTGCTTGGGAACTGGCAGGCACAGATTCGTTTCAGCGTGAAATTGGAGTTCATCGCTGGCTTGGCTGCCAAGGTTGCTTTCGTAAATGGAGTCGACAAGTTTCCCGGGGTTCAGGAAAAGCTAGGAGAGCTGGCAAGTATTGCGTCATTGGTTCAGTCAGCAGTGCTTGCTGCTGAATATATGGCGGCACCGGATAGTAACAGAATGTGGCAGCCGGACAAACGGGCTCTCTATGGAGCTATGGGCCTTCAGGCAGAGCTGTATCCACGCGTGCTATCTATACTGCGAGAACTCGCAGGTGGAGGCGTTTTGCAACTGCCCTCGAGTGTGTCTGACATGTACAACCCAGAGGAAAGGGCTGATATTGATCGATATGTACAATCTCCTGGAGTCGAGGCAATCGAGCGTATCAAGCTGTTCAAGCTTGTTTGGGACACAGTGGGTTCAGAGTTTGCCGGGCGTCATCAACAATACGAAATGTTCTATGCAGGAGCGCCCTTCGTTTCCAAGGGATACGCATATCGTAACTATGGCTACGAAAAGCCGTTAGCTGATGTCGAGTCCTTTCTTGGTACCTATACAATGGATAGCGATGCTATGGATGCATTTACCTCTAATGAAGCGAGAGTCATGTGAGCAAGCCTGAGCTCGAGTTCTTTCCCGTAGATGATGTTGTCTTTACTGCCTGCGCCGGCAGTGTTGACGGTCTTCAGGAACGGGTCCTAGCTGCCGATCCCGAGGGCGGAGTCGCTACGAGAATTCTGTGCTTCGTGCCTGGAACTGACACTACACCAAACGGCTCGCAAATACATGACTTCTGGGAAGAGGTCTACATCATTGAAGGATCATTGACCGATCTCAACCTTGAAAAGACTTTCACAGCAGGAATGTACGCATGCCGTCCACCAGGTATGGCACACGGTCCCTGGCGCAGTGAAGAAGGATGCCTGACGTTCGAGGTGCGATATCGTATAAACTCAGGTCTTGGATGAGAGCAACGGAGTAGTGTTGTGATGAGTCCGGTACCTCAGCTGGCAGCAGGGGTAATTGACGCTAATTTGATGCGACGGGCGATGGGGCGCTTTCTCACTGGCGTAGCAGTGGTGACTGCTCTTGCAGCAGATGGGTCCCCTCACGGAATGACTTTGAACTCGCTGACCTCTGTCTGTTTGGATCGGCCGATACTACTCATTTGCATATCTCTGGAGGCCCGAACCACCCAGGCTATTGATGAGACCGGCACTTTTGCTGTCTCGATCTTGACGCCGCGTCAGGAACCCATAGCGAGAAGGTTTGCATTGCCCGGGGAAGACCACTTTGCTGGATTGCCGCTTGTATACTGCAACCACGAAGTCCCTGTAGTTCCTCAAGCCATCGCTCACCTGGGGTGCTCGGTTGAGCGATGTGTGACCGCAGGTGATCATGCAGTGGTTTTCGGTACGCCAAGAACTGTAGGTGACAGTGACAGAGCTCCGCTAGGTTTCCTCGGTGGAAGGTTCGGCGACTATGTGGACAGGGGCCATGAGCCTATCCAGTGGTTCTTCTGAGTAAGACTTTTCCGCTCCGGCTAAGTGGCCGTCCAGGCTTGTATTTCTTGTTTGGATGTGTTGTTTGGGGCCACAGCCCGGCGAGCACCTCTAGCCTGCGGCTGCGGGGCGACCTTAAGTTAAGTTCCTTAGCCAGCTGGATCGTGCGCCCATTATGGCAACTGCGTGATCTCGTGCCCAACAAGTCAAGCATCACCTATTGGCAGGCCCTGTTACTACAAGAATGTATCCTCAATTATGTGGATACCTTGGAGATCATTCGCCAGATCGAGGCGGATGCTGGCCTTCGCGCGCAACTTCGGGCCATCCTGCTGGGTGACGACTTCCTCGACATGCCTCGGGTTGTCCTCATGCTGGCCGAGGGCCAGCGGCGGCTAGATGGCGACGTGAGCCAGCTAAAGGAGGACGTGAGCCAGCTAAAAGAGGACGTGAGCCAGCTAAAGGAGGACGTGAGCCAGCTAAAGGAGGGCCAGCGACGGCTAGAGGGCGACGTGAGCCAGCTAAAGGAGGGCCAGCGACGGCTAGAGGGCGACGTGAGCCAGCTAAAGGGTTCCGATCTCGAGCGACAGTTCATGGAGCGGTCACAGTTGTACCTAAGTAGTCTCGTTTACCAGATGAAAGCGGTTCCTGGTGTTCCTGTCCCCATCGAGCTACTAGAAAGGCTCGACAGCAAGGCCCCTCTTGATCCCACAGAATGGCAACGGATGCGACAGACTGACTTCATGGCTGACGCTCGCCGGAAACCGTCGGGGGAGCGTGTTACCGTGGTTGTGGAGGTGTCTGCTACGCTGCACCCGGACGACGTAACGCGAGTAGCGGACTCGGCGACGGTATTTTCCAGAAGAGGGCTGAACTGCCTTGCCGTGGCTGCGGGACGTGATCTTGGCGGGCCTAATGTTGCAGCCCTTGCCTCAGAGCGCGCCGTCGAACTCGTATCACTCGGCTAAGTGTCTCTACGGCTGGATGGGTGGTTGCCGTGTTGGCCTACCGCGAGATCCGCCAGGCTGGGCAGATCTTCGTCCCGGCCTCGTTTATCCCCGCTCGCACCTCCTGCCTGGAGCAGTAGTAGTGATACTGCGTCTGAACTTGGCTTATGTGGCACTTCGGATCTGGGGGGTGTTCAGCTGTTCGTGGTGCTCAATCCGAGCCCGTACGGCTAAGCGCAGGTTGCCAAGGCGCTCGTTTCCGCCGGGGCACACCTAGAGATCGCGCCTCCAAGCCCGTACCTGCAAGCGAAGGTGCTGGCGTGTCAGATCTCCGTCGCCTGAGTGGTCGCTCCCTCTCTGCCAGTATGGGTGTTGCCGCCCTCCACCCTGAACGGCGATACCCCTGTGGTCGGGGAGGGGAGATTTGAACTCCCGGCCTCCTGCTCCCAAAGCAGGCGCGCTGCCAAGCTGCGCCACTCCCCGGCGGCCCCAGTCTACGCTGTTGCGGTGGAAGCTTCCGAGCTGGATGCTAGGAACGTCCCAGCTACCTCGGGACTGGACGACCTATCATACACGTCATCTACAGTGCCGTCCTCGGAGTCGGTACACCGAGCACGGAGTTTTGATCCTGCGCGCTCAGTTGAGCCAGATGGCTTTGCAAGACGGACGAAGAAGATCTCCGGAGCCGCCGAACCCCGACCGGTGGCTCGAGTGGCCGTGTTCGATCTTGGTAGCAGCTCGTTTCATGTGCTGGTCGCAGATGTCACCGACAGCGGAGACATAAGGGCCGTCGCTCGAGATAGGGAGATGCTCCATCTTGGTGCAGTGGTCTCTCGCACAGGTCGGGTTCCCAAGGCTGAGTTGCGCCGAGCCATTGAGGTCGTAAGAAGGCTGAGGGCAGTAGTGGACGGCGTGGGAGCCGACCGCGTAATTGGACTGGCGACAGCTGCACTGCGCGACGCATCCAATGGGGGCGAGGTCGTAGATGAGCTCTCTAGGTGGGCAGGAGTGCCTATACGATTGCTGGACGGCGAGGCGGAGGCGAGGGTGGTGTTCGCAGGCCAGCTCGCTGGTGCCTCCAGGATGGGTCTCAATTGGCCCGACGATGGCCAAGATAGTTTTCTAGGGATTGATCTTGGGGGTGGAAGCCTGGAGTTGGCCGTTGGTGGACCAGGGGGAGTCATCTGGGCCACGAGTGCCGATGTAGGTGTCGCTCGTGTGCATGGAGCGCTCAACCTCTCTGATCCGCTGGGGGCGAAAGGCAGGTATAAGGTTGCCGAGTACACTTCCGGTGCTCTTGACGCGGCGGGTGGAGGGATTCTGGGGCACTCTTATCTTGCAGTTCTTGCATCTGGTGGTACCTCGCGCGCCCTTGCTCGGCTGGTGCGTGCAGCGGAGATACCAGGTCAAGCGGGTATAGGCCAATCGGACCTAGACGGTGACGAGGAGGCCGGCACGCATGGAATGGTGATGAGCGCGGCCAAGCTTGGCGACCTAGCCGCGATGCTGGCTAGGTCCACCGAGAGTCAGCGCCTTGCCATGCCCGGCGTCCAGGCTCGCAGGGCAGCGCTGCTGCCCATTGGGGCAGCGATCATCGCTGAAGTGACCCGCCGCCTAGGCGTATCGAGCCTAGTGGTTAGTGATTGGGGCCTTCGCGAGGGAGCGATCCTGGACGAGTTGGACCTTTCTCGAGTGGTGAAGCTGGGCTCTAAGCTCTGAAGAGCTTGCCAGGTGCCACCTGCCTGGCAAGCTGGTTCCCGCCAAGTTGGGTCGTGGCCAAGATCAGCGGGCTGGCTTAGGAGCCCGTCACGCCTTCTTGCCCAACATCCGGTTCATCTTGGTGCCGCAGGACGGGCAGGAACCCTGTGCAGCCCTGCGGCCGTTTGCCAGCTCCACCTCGCTTCCCTCGAACTGCCGCTTTTCCCGGCATTTGACGCAGTAACCCTCATATTTTGCCACTTGAGCACCTCCTCACATGCAGGTGACGACCGTAGTGGATCATGATCGGCCAGTGGGGGATGCTCCTACCTTGGTGATCCCCATCCCTCCCCGTTGGATAAAAGCCAGCAAGAGCCCTGTTTGTAGGTAGGCCCAAGTATGCCCGACCAGGGCCGATCCGCTGTGGTGGTTTCCAGGAGTGCGCGTGGGGGTTCAGCTAGCTGCAAAGCCAGTGTCGGAGATGTTAGGAGCCCAGTACTGGCCGCTCTCCACCTGCACCCCTCTTACTGCAACGACCTCGCCCTGAGGCAGAGACGTCGGGCTTTCCGCGCTGGGGTGAGTCCCGGTGCCGGAAAACTTCCAGGCGTGGCTTTCGTTGGAGAGGCTGAAGGTCATGGTGGACCCGTTTGGTTCGGCTATCGTAATACTGCCCTGTCCGAAAATTCCCCCGGAGGAGCTGTCAGAGACCACCTTGCCGGTGACGCCGTGGGCGATCTGCTGATGGGTGAGCTTATTCGCCCTTTGTGCCGCCAGCTTTGCGTGACGTGCAGATCTTAAGTGAGCTGCGGGCACAGAGGGTGTGGTCGTAGCAGCTAGCGCTATACCTCCTCCTGCTACTCCTCCTGCCACTACTGCTGCGGCAATGCCGGCACGAAGAGGCGTCATGTGGATCAGCTTTGCTCTCATGGTCTTGGTGTTCCTTCCTTGTTGAGTATCTGTAGGTTCAGCTGGCGCACTGGTGGCCCGCACCATCTCTTAAGTGTGCTGGTCTGGGCTCAGGAGGCGATCCGCTGGCTTTCTTAGCGATGCCTGGCTGGTTATCTCCGGGAAGCACCCGATAGCTGCCCAAGGCACTGCAAGGCCATTGTGGCGGTCGGAAGTTAGGGGGAAACTATGCAGATGTTAGGGAATGGTGAGAGCTGGGAGCCGACCTGGAGCAATTCATAGAGCCGGCCTGGGGTGGCGTTGGCCCACTGAATTTCGCCCTGGAGCAGACGAGGCAGTCGAACCAGCGCGCAAGTTGTCCGTCTGTGGGTCTGTGCCGGGCAGCTCTGACCAAAGATGTTCGACCATAGCGCAGGGCGGGCCTTCGCTGCCGGTACACTGCGTGTCTCCGATGCAAACGTTGACAGAGCCCGTCGAGGGCAACCGTGTACGGCTGACTGTGGAGGTCGAGGAGAGCGAGATAGTCAAGGCTGTCGATGCGACCACCCGTGATATGGCCCGCCAGGCAAGAATCCCCGGCTTTCGCCCCGGCAAGGTGCCGCGCCAGGTGCTGGAGGCCCGCATGGGCGGACCTGGCTCTTTGCGTAGGGAGGCGATAAAGGAGCTCCTGCCCGATCTATATGCCCGGGCGGTGGTCGACGCCGAGCTGGATCCGATAGCGCCGCCCGAGCTCGATGTCACCAAGGGCGAGGACACCGGTGATTTGGCTTTCGAAGCCGTAGTGGAGGTAAGGCCAACGGTGAGCATCGCCGGCTACAGCGGCCTGGTGGTGACTGTCCCAAGCCCCGAAGTTACTCAAGAGGACATAGACGCCCAGATTGACAGGCTTCGGGACCAGTTCGCCGAGCTTGCCACAGTTTCTAGGCCAGCTCGTGACGGTGATCACGTGACGGTGGACATAAGCGTTCACCATCACGATGTTGCAATTGATTCGCTCTGTGCTGATGACCTCGTCTATGAGATAGGCAGCGCTGCGCTTGTTGAGGCGCTGGACGCTGAGCTTCGAGGGTCGCGCGTAGGCGATATCCTCCAGTTCAATGCGGCCGTTGACTCCTCACTGCTTCCAGATGCCCTGCGCTCCTCCGTTGCCGGAGAGCTCTCCGGCTCAGGGGCTGGTGGCTCTCAGGGTCCTGGGGTGCCCACTGGAGAGGGTGAGCTCGAGGCCACCTTTAGGGTTCTGGTCAAAGAGGTGCGCGAGAAGGTTCTTCCAGCCCTTGATGACAGCTGGGTGGCAGAGTCCACGGAGCTGTCAACCGTCGAGGAGCTTCGTAGCGACGTAGAAGGCAGGCTGAAAGACCTTGCGCGCTTCCGCTCTGTGCTTGCTCTGAGACGGGGGGCACTCGAGGCCTTGGCCGCGCTCGTTGCCGAGGATGTGCCGGAGTCTCTGGTGCTCCAAGAGATGCGAGAGCAGCTTCACAATCTTGGTCACACCCTCCAGGATAAGGGCGTTACCCCAGAGCAGTACCTACAGGCAACTGGCCGGGATGGGCAGGGCTTTGAAGCCGAGCTTCGAACTGCGGCGATCGAGGCAGTAAAGAGCGATCTCGCCCTAAGGGCGCTGGCGGCCAACGAGCGCATAGAGGCCGAAGAGGCGGACATCCAAGCAGAGCTGGACCGCTTGGCCACGCGGGTAAAGCGCAGCCCGGCAGAAGTTCGCGCCGAGCTTGAGCATGCTGACGGCCTGAGCGGACTACGCTCGGAGATAAGGAAAAGCCGCGCATTGGCTTGGCTAATAGAGCACGTTGAGATCGTGGACGAAGAAGGTAGGACGGTCCCTCGAGAGGCGATCTTGGGTGCTGAGGCAGAGGCTGGCGAAGCCTCAGAGGCTAGCGAGGGGATAGAGGCCAGTGAGCAAGACGAAAAGACCGGTCCTGGGGAAGCCAGCGAACGTGGGGACGCAGCCTCTGGAGAAGGGGTGGTGAGCTGATGGGTCAAGCATTCGACTACTTGGTGCCCACGGTAGTGGAAGCCAATAGCCGTGGTGAGCGTGCCTACGATCTGTACTCAAAGCTGCTCAAAGAGCGGATCATATTCCTTGGCACGCCAATAGATGATGTGGTCGCGAACCTCGTCTGTGCACAGCTGCTTTTTCTGGAGTACGAGGATCCCGACAAAGACATCCACCTCTATATAAACTCCCCAGGGGGAGATATCACTGCCCTGTTTGCCATCTATGACACGATGAAGTTTGTTAAACCGCACACCTCTACCTTCTGTTTTGGGCAGGCAGCCTCTGCGGCCGCGGTGATCCTTGCTGCTGGGACCAAGGGAAAGCGATATGCGCTCCCCCATGCGCGGATACTTCTGCATCAGCCCTGGGGTGGTGTAGGGGGCCAGGCCAGCGACATTGAGCTGCAGGCAAAAGAGATCCTTAGGATGAAGGACCTGCTTTTGGGACTTTCCGC
>JAMCQF010000184.1 GCA_023379605.1 Actinomycetota bacterium | reverse complement strand
ATTCTGGCCTCCTAGTTCTTCGGGCAGGTTCAAGCACAGCAGCCCGTGTTTGCCGAGAGCCCGTAGCTCCGCCCAGCACATCTCGTCGCTGGTGGCTCGACGCAAGTACCCGTCATAAAACTCCCGGCGCGCCAGAGATGCCACAGACTCCTCGAAAAGTCTGTGATCCGAGCCGAAGAGGAACTCGCTATCTAGTATACTAGACACTAAAGAATAAGTATACGTAATTGGCGGTTTCCTGTCGAGAGATGGCTGCTTGAGATGAATGAGAAGCCCGGTGTTCCCCGGCAAGCTGCACGTCAGATGATGCGTGAAGCCGTTTCTCGTGGGTTGGTCCCAGGGGATCGCCTGGCATCTGAGAAGGCCCTTATGGGCTTCTTCAAGATTTCACGGGGATCTTTGCGTGAGGCGCTGCGGCTGCTGTCATTTCTCGGGGCCATAGAGGTAAGGACAGGGCCAGGTGGCGGGGCGCGCCTGGCCCTGCCGAGAGCCCATGTGGTTGCAAGCGCCCTAGCGATGGCGGTTCAGATGAGAGGGTCCAGCCTGCGCTCAGTGCTCGAGGCAAGCATGGCCTTAGAGCCTGTGGTGGCTGGACTTGCTGCCACCCACAGGGATGACAGGGACCTTGCTCTGCTTGATGCCAGCCTGGCCAGGCTGGCTAGCTCGGCGGGAACTGACCACTTTGTAGAGGAGAGCCGCGGCTTTCGTCATTGTGTGGCGACAGCTTGCGGGAATGACGTACTGGGATTGGTGGTAGATGCGCTAATGGCTATGTCAACATCTCTGTGTTTGCCTCATCCACCAAAGGCTCACGAGCGTGTGGTAGCCGAGAGCGTCGCCATAGCGATGGCCATCCGCTCCAGGGATTCCACCATGGCAGGTGAGGTTACCTCTGCCATGCTCGAGAACCTCCTTGCAGATCTCGATGCAGATCATCCTGCTCAGCTGGCAGCTCGCATTCAGTGGGCCGATGTAGACCAGCTATGCGACCAAAAGAGCAGTGAAAAGCTGGTCGACAATGAACAGGAGAGAAGGAAAAAGAGGGAGGGTGCCTTATGGACGCGATGATCGTCGGCACGGGGATGACACAATTCGGCATGTTTGTACAGACGCGCCTTGCCGATATAGCGGGCCGAGCTGCAGATGATGCGCTAAGAGATGCTGGAGTTGACCCCTCTGAGATCGGGCTCGTGATCTTCGCCAATGCGGCGGCGGGGCTGATCACTGGCCAGGAGATGATCCGGGCGCACACATCCCTGGCGACCTCCTTGGTTGCTGGCCGTCCCATGGTCTCTGTCGAGAACGCATGCGCCTCAAGCTCGAGCGCTTTCCATCTTGGAGCTATGAGCGTGGCTTGCGGACAGTATGACTTCGTGCTCGTGGTTGGTGCGGAGAAGATGACCAGCGAAGACAAGACCCGGGCTGGCAAGGCTCTCATGGCGGGTGTGGATGTAGAGCTAGGTCCGAGGCCAGAGGAAGCTGGGCCAGGAGCTACCCGCCCAGTGTTCATGGAGATTTACGCAGCTCAAGCTCGCGATTACATGAGCCGGTCGGCCGCAACGGTGGATGATTTCGCCAGAGTGGCTGCAAAGAACCACTTGAATGGTAGCCTCAACCCGAACGCCCAGGTGCGCAGCGCCCTTACCCCCGAAGAGGTGCTCGCTGCCCGGGTAATTGTCGATCCGCTTACCCGTCCTATGTGCTCCTCTATTAGTGATGGCGCGGCAGCTGTGGTGCTGGCGAGTCCCAGGGCAGCCAGGCGCCGCGGACTGCATGGTCCCAAAGTGCTAGCCACTGCCCTGGGAGCTTCAAGCGTGGGCGACCTTGGAGACATCGTCGAGCGTACTGCCAGGGCTGCCTACGAGCAGGCCGGTCTGGGAGCCTCGGAGATCGACCTCTTCGAGGTGCATGATGCGGCTGCTCCAGCCGAGCTCATCATCGCAGAAGAGCTGGGGCTTGCTTCAAGCGGTGAGGCGGCGTCAATGTTTCGCGACGGCACGGCTAATTTGGGCGGGAGGTACCCTATCAACCCTTCTGGCGGGCTTCTTGCCAGGGGCCATCCAGTGGGGGCGACCGGCGCTGCCCAGATTGTGGAGTTAGCCGATCAGCTGCGCGGCCGGGCAGGCAGTCGCCAGGTAAAGGGCGCAAGGGTTGCACTATCTGAGAACGCGGGAGGATGGCTTGGCAACGGCGCTGCTGCTTGCGGGGTCACCATTCTGGCTGCGGTTTAGTATGCCAGCAGGGGCGGTAGTGGTTCCGCCCGCCTGGGCAGTTGGCAGTAGCCTCCTCACATAACAGACAAGGAGCCTGACCATGCGCTTGCACGACGAGGAGACGATCAGGAGCTACCACGCTTTAGGCCACTGGGGCGACCGAACTCTCCTGGATGTGTTTTACCACAACGTCGCTACCTTTGAAGACCAAGTGGCGGTCGTGGATCCACCCAACCGGCCGAGCCTGGTTGGCAGCGAAGCGCAAGAGCTTACCTGGGGAGAGCTCGGAAGAGCTGTTGATGGCCTGGCCGGCGCTCTCGTCTCACGAGGCGTGGGCTTGGACGACGTCGTGGTCGTCCAGCTACCCAATGTTTGGGAGCTCATCGCTTTGTATCTTGGGGTGGCTCGAGCCGGTGGGATCATCTCACCTCTGCCCATGCAGTGGCGCCAGCATGAGATCGCCCACGTGGTCGAGCTCACTGGAGCAAGGATGTTCGTCGGCACTTCAAACTTCAAGGGCTTGGATCAGATCGCCTTGGCGCAAGAGGCTGGCTCGGGCTTGGAGGAAGTGCTGGATCTCAAGGACTTGGCACGCTTTAGCGCTACCAGCTCTGAGATTGGACCGGTGAGCGTGGGCGCCGATGACGTCTTCACGCTCTGTTGGACCTCCGGTACCGAAGCTGAGCCCAAAGGGTGCCCCTTAACCCACAACAACTGGCGCTTCCAAAGTGGCTTGCTCGTCAAGCTCCTCGAGCTGCCTCAGTCCGCGAAACTGCTGTGCACGGCGCCAGTGGTGAACATGACCGGCGTTGGAGTTCTGCTCATACCCTGGCTGTTGACCGGTGGGAACCTCATTCTCCATCATCCTTTGGATATGGACCTTTTGATGGCCCAGATTGCTGAAGGGGCGGACTCCACCTTGCTGGTTCCAGCTCTGCTCAACATGATCGTAAAGAAAGCTGAAGCCGGTGAGGTTCGCCTTGGTCACTTTGGGACCATTGGAACCGGATCTGCGCCACCCTCGGCTCACTCGATGGAGGAGTTCAGAAAGCGCTGGGGCATCGAGATAGTGAATATCTGGGGACAGAACGAGGGCACCGCAATGATCTCGGGCCCCACAGATGTACCAGAGGTGAGCTGGCGAGTAGACCACTTCCCATGGTGGGGGCAACCAGGCACCAGCTGGCCTTCGTCAATTAGCGGGGTGGGAATAGTCCTGCTGGACGAGGACGGCCGCGAGCTTTACAAGCCGGGGGAGGTCGGAGAGCTGGCTTACCGCGGGCCTAATGTCTTTCCCGGGTATTTTCGCAGGCCGGATCTGAACAGAGAGGCCTTTGCACCAGGGGGATACTTCCGGTCCGGAGACCTGTTCAAGATTCTCGACGAGAGCTACCTGGGGTTCTTCGATCGCAAGAAGGACATTGTCATCCGAGGTGGGTTCAACATAAGCGCGGCCGAGGTGGAGAACCTGGTGATTGCCCACCCTGGAGTTGCAGACGCCGCTGTGGTCGCCAAGCCAGACGAGATCTTAGGAGAGAAGGTGGGATTGTTTATCGTGCCCAAAGATCCAGCCTCGCCTCCCTCGCTAGATCAGATCATCGGTTTTCTAAAAGGTAGGGATCTGGCCGTATACAAGCTGCCGGAGCATTTGGAGATCCTAGAGGAGATACCCCGTAACCCTGTGGGAAAGATACTGAAGGCAGAGTTGCGCAGGAGGTTTCTCTGAGCTTTACACGAAGGCCAGCTGGTGCCTGGTT
>JAMCQF010000183.1:2594-4866 GCA_023379605.1 Actinomycetota bacterium | reverse complement strand
TGGTGGCCTTAAGCTGCCATCTCGGGCGCCGGGAGGCGCTATGGCCTGAGGCCTACTTGTGCCCAGGGGGCGAAGGTGGTCCCTTGGGGCCCTTGGGAGGGGACGGTGGTCCCTTGGGGCCCTTGGGGGGCGAAGGTGGTCCCTTGGGTGCTGGCGGTGGAGAAGGATATGGGTGGGTGGCCCAAGGTGTGTAGTCCACTGAGCCAATGGTGCCCGTGCAGCCAGTGGCATTGGGCCCAGCCGCGCATCCCCACCAGTTGAGCATCGCGTTCAGAGCAGCACTGGTGGTGGGAGCATAGTCAGCTATTCCTGCGTGCACATCGTTTGTGAAGTCGTTTCGAAGCACCGCGATGCCAGCGCCGAGGTTCTCGCTGGGAGAGTACGGTGGCTGGCCCACGGCCAGGCCGTTGTAGCTGTCTGTTGCAGAGTTGTCGATGACGGTGATATTGGTCTGACCTGGGTTGTAGAGCATGATCGCACTTGCGCTGGAGAGGGCCCCGCTCGCACATCCTGAAGGCGGTGAGCTCACCATACAGGCAAGCCCAGCGTGAGACACCGAGTTGTCCCTTATGAGGATGCCGTTGCCATAAGCGACCTGGATGCCCTCGTATGGAACATCACTTACCTGGTTGCCAATCACCTCGTTGTTACTGTTGGAGGCAGGGCTGGCTCCAACGGCTGTGAGGAGGATGCCGGCGTGGCCGGTGTCGCTTATGGTGTTTGCCTCTATAACGCTGTCGCTCAGATCGCCAAAGAACATCCCCGAGCGAGTGGAATGGGTGACCTCTGTGACTGTGTTGCCAACAACTCGCCAGCCGGTTCCAAGCGGTGAGGCAAGGCCTTGATTTCCGTGGTACCCGACTGCCTCGTCTGTGATGTCGCTGAAGGTGTTCCTTGCGATGGTTACGTCACCTGACCCGTAACCAGGCGTGGTGATGACGCCGTTGTAGCCGCTTCCTGTGATGTCATCGAAGGCAAAGCCTTCTATTGTCACCCCGGTCACTCCCGAGGACGGGCTGGAAGAGTCGTACAGGGTAAAGATCGGCCCTGTGCCGGTTATCACCACATGACCCTGGGCCTCAATGCTAACTGGCTGGAATATGTCAATGCCACCGTAGGGGTTCGTGCTGGTACTGGCTATGTCCACCGTATAGGTGCCTGGCTCCACCTCGATGGTAGCCTTTGAAGGTGCTACGGCGACCGCGTGCTGGATGGTCTGGCATGGATCATTTCGCGTGGTACATGAGTTCGAGGTGTCCGTGCCGTGTGGAGACACATAGAGGACCACACCAGTCGGGTGCTTAGGTGGAGGTGGAGGGTTCGGCCCTGCAAGGGCGGAAGCCATGGGGAAAGCTGCCGAAGCGCCCAAGAGGGCCAGGGTACTTGCCCCTAGAAGCAGCCGTGAGGCGCGACGATGCAATAGTGGCTTTGCCATATAGATCTATCTCCTCCAAAACCCTGCCGCTGTAGTACATGGCTGCATAAGAGGCAGGCTCCAACTTCTCGTGGCAGGCACTCAGATATTGCCACAAGAGGTATCATAGGCGTGACGTCTCGTGAAGTCAATAGGCTCTTTCTTGGTGAGGATCTGCGAGCGGGGCGGCCAGCCAGCGTGCTCCAGGTCCGTTTTAAAGCTGCTCTTGCCAGCGTGCCTGGTGGGCTCAGCGTTCCTCTGGGATCTCGTTGTGGTCCAAGAAGTACTCAGATACGTACTTCTCGCCTTCATCGCAGAAGAATGTAACTATATGGGCAAGCTCGGGACGGCGCTCTCTCAAGCGTTTCGCAGCGACAAGGTGTGCCCCTGAGCTGGGACCGACGAAGAGCCCGTAGGCACGTGCCAGGCGTCGCATCTCTGCAATCGCCTCCTTGCTCTCCACGGGCACGAACTCATCTACTACATCACGGTGACGGCTTAGGATCCCTGGGACGAAGCCGTCAGAGATCCCTTCAATGAGGTGCACTCCTACCTCCCCACATAGAATCGTGCAGGACTCATCGGGCTCAACCGCAATAACTTGGCAGGCCGGGTTCACGCTCTTGAAGCACTGGCCCACTCCCACAATGGTCCCTCCTGTGCCCACACCACCGACCACAGCATCTGGAACGACGCCGTCAGGCAGCTGGGCGAGGATCTCAGGCCCCAGCCACGTCCGGTTCTCCTCGACGTTCCACTCCGAATCGAACTGCTGGGGAGCGAAATATCCTTCCTTTGCCCCAAGCTCCCTTGCCTTCTCCAGTGCGTCGTTCACGTGAAACTCAGATCGGAAGAGCA
>JAMCQF010000183.1:1657-2584 GCA_023379605.1 Actinomycetota bacterium | reverse complement strand
CCGTTGAAGTTGGCGCCCACCAGCTGCCACCATCGCAAGGGCATTTCCTGTGTTGCCGCTGCTCGCTTCGACGATGGTGTCCCCTGGCGACAGCAGGCCCTCTTGCTCTGCGCGCTCTACCATGTACTTAGCTATCCGCGCCTTGATCGAGCCTGATGGGTTCAGGTACTCAAGCTTTACCAGTATCCCATCTACGTCCACCAGAGGAGTGTCCCCAATTGCGTCCAGGACAGTTGCTTTGGTGAATTGCTCATAGGGGCCAATCTTTGCCACCTGGTCCAGTCCCCTTCTCCCTCAAGGTTGGCAGAGCCAATCTATGATAATCACCTACCGCCTGGCCATGCTGGCTCGCTCCAGCTATTCAGCCTCCCTGGCCATCCAGCCCCGGGGTGCCCTGCGGCATCGGCGCGCTCAGCGCTGCTCGCTCCAGCTATTCAGCCTCCCCGGCCATCCAGGCTCTGCTAAGCCGTAAAGGCTGCATCGATGGCGATCTCTGCGCCTGAGATGTAGCTTGATGCATCGCTTGCAAGGAAAAGCACCAGCTGGGCTATCTCCTCAGGCGCTGCGACCCTTCCCATGGGCACGAGCTTCGCAAGCTCTTGGAGCACAGGCTCTCCCCCTTCGATCATGGGTGTTGCCACAAACCCAGGGCAGATAGCGTTCACCCTGATCCCATATGGTCCGAGCTCATAGGCTGCTGCGCGGCTCATCCCACGGACCGCCCACTTGCTCGCTGCATAGGCATGCGGCATGTTCGCGCCCTTAAGGCCGGCCGTTGAGGAGGTGTTGATAATCGAGCCACGCCCAGCCTCTTTCATCATGGGCGCGATCGTGTGCATCCCCAAGAAGACACCTGTCTGATTGACCTCTATCACACGGCGGTACTCCTTGGCCGTGGTGTCAAGTAGGCTCTTTGCCAGCCATACT
>JAMCQF010000183.1:0-1647 GCA_023379605.1 Actinomycetota bacterium | reverse complement strand
GCCGCGTTATTGACCAGAATGTCCACATGGGAGTGCTGCTCGCGAAGCGTCTGTGAAAAGCGCTCCCAGCCCTGCTCGTCGCATACGTCTAAAGGATAGAAGCTCGCAAGCTGACCGAGATCGGCGGCTACCTTGGCTCCCTCAGACTCCTCTAAGTCCGCGATCACGACGTGGGCTCCCTGCTCGATGAACAGGGCTGCCTCTGCCGCACCCTGGCCACCTATAGATCCTGCCCCTGTGATCACAGCTACCCTGCCATCAAGCAATTTCATATCGCTTCTCTCTCCTTTGAAGGATCTGGCCTATGACACCACTCAAGAGGGAACAGATCGTCTATGGCATAAAGAGCGGTCTGTGGGTTCCCGTCGCTCGGGACGGTCTCAAAGCATAGGACCCCATCCCAGCCCATAGAGTCGATCAGTCGCCTCATGTAGGCGAAATCTATCTCGCCAGCACCGGGCTCGTAGCGGCCAGGAACCTCGGCAATGTCGATCCTGCAAAGCACATCTTTCGCACCGAGGAGCTCCTGTGTCAGCCGACCTCCGGAAAGCTGCTGGTGGTATGCGTCGAATACGACACCCACCTCGTCTCTGGCCAGCTCACGAGCCACAATGGCCGTATCGGACACAGAGGTCCACAGGTAGCCAGGCAGGAACACCGGGTTCAGGTTCTCCAGCGCCAGAGTGATGCCGGTCCCAGCTACGAGATCAGCCATCTCGACAAGCCCCTCCAGGCAGGCCCCATGCAGGGCTGCCCTGGAGCGGTCGGGACTGGGTACCACGATCCCGCCTGGTCTGATCGCGTTCGAGAATATGTGGAGCTGGTGGGCGCCAACTTCAACGGCGCAATCTATGGACTCCTTCACCTCATCTAGCAGTGACGTCCGGACCTCGTAGTCGCACAGCGAGAAGCTCCTGTTGCCAAAGAAGCCGTTGATGGAGATGCCACCGTCACGGCATGCAGCAGCGACCTCATGCACGTCGCTTGTGCGCCAGTTCCACAGGTCGACCCGATCGAAGCCCGCCGTAGCGGCAGCGCTGGCGCGCCGGGCGTAAGGGAGGTCGGTCCAGATCAGCTCGAGTGACATAGAGCGAAGCATTGCCGCCTACTCCATCTCACCGACAGGGCGGCTCACGCACCTGCCCGCACCGCGCGCTTGTGGGTCAACCTCGCCGCCTTCGTATATTACCCTACCGCGCGACACTGTCATGACAGGCCAACCCCTAAGCATCCAACCCTCATACAGGCAGGTTCCTTTCCCATTATGGTGCACGGCTTTCTCCTCGTCTAAGTCGATCAGGACGAGATCGGCATCTGCGCCCGGGACGATCATGCCCTTCCTCGGGGTCAAGCCGAAGCGATGCGCAGGGCCGTAGGAGTTCAGCTCCACGAGCCGGCGCAGCGACATGCCTCTCTCATGGACTGCGAAATTGACCATGAGAGCAAGCTCCCAGGGAAACGAGACGACGCCGGGCTTCTCATGCCATATATCGCCGCCGTTCTTTATGAAGGGCACATGGTCTGTGCCAAGGGTGTTCACCGAACCATCCAGGATGCCCTTCCATAGCCCTTCCTGCTCCTTTTTGTCACGCAGCGGCGGGGAGATCTTGGCCGTGGCATCTAGATCAGGGTCATCGACTGCGAGGG
>JAMCQF010000182.1:10455-11237 GCA_023379605.1 Actinomycetota bacterium | reverse complement strand
GTGTACCTGAGCGACATCTGGCCCGACGAACAGGAGGTAGACGAGGTGGTGAGCCGCTGCCTACAGGCAGAGATGTTCGCCAAGGACTACGCCGACGTCTTCGCCGGTGATGAGCGCTGGCAGTCCATGGTGGTGGCCACGGGGACGACCTTTGCATGGGGTCCGACGTCGACCTATGTCCGAAAGCCTCCCTACTTCGATGCCATGGGCACCGAACCCGACCCAGTTACGGACATCTCCGGAGCCCGGGTCCTGGCCAAGCTGGGCGATTCGGTCACGACTGACCACATCTCGCCGGCGGGCGCCATCCCGGCTGACTCACCGGCTGGCCGGTACCTTGCCGAGCACGGCGTGAACCGGCGTGACTTCAACTCTTACGGCTCGAGGCGTGGCAACCACGAGGTGATGATCCGCGGCACCTTCGCCAACATCCGCCTCCGCAACCAGCTCGCCCCGGGCACCGAGGGCGGCTACACCCTGGACTTCTCGGAGCCTGGCGCTCCGGTCACCACGATCTACGACGCGACGGTGCACTATGCCGCCGCAGGCACTGCGCTCATCGTCTTGGCTGGCAAGGAGTACGGCTCGGGCTCGTCGCGCGATTGGGCCGCCAAGGGCACGGCACTGCTGGGCGTGCGGGCCGTGATTGCTGAGTCCTACGAGCGGATCCATCGCTCAAACCTGATCGGAATGGGAGTGTTGCCATTGCAGTTCCCCGAAGGCCACAGCGCCAGCTCGCTCGGGCTCACCGGCGAGGAGACCTTCGAGATCACCGGCATCGA
>JAMCQF010000182.1:0-10445 GCA_023379605.1 Actinomycetota bacterium | reverse complement strand
CGTGGGTGGCACTCCCGCCACGGTGCATGTCGATGCCGGCGGGACGGTCTTCGATGCCGTGGTGCGTGTAGACACGCCCGCCGAGGCCTCGTACTACCGTCACGGCGGGATCCTGCCCTATGTGCTGCGCCAGCTGCTCGATTAGCTAATAGTTCCCTTGTCATGATCCTGTAGCCGCTTGTCAAGCAGTGTGGGCAGGCTCCTCTACAGTGTGTTGAGGCTGTAGAGCAGTGCGTTCAGGCGGCTTTTCCACAGGAACCTGGTGGCAGGGCCAGAGGGCCAGGGCGAAGAGCACCATTACCGGTCCGAGGTTGGGATCGGTCCCTTTGCCGGTGAGGATCGTTCCGAAGTTCTGGCCCAGCACCCAAAAAATGAGAGAAAGACCGATCCCCATTGCGAGCGCGGGCTTGAGCGCCCACTTCCTCAAGGCGAGCCAGCCCGCTGCAAACTCGAGGAGAAGGAGTGCACCAGCGATCTCGATGCCTGCCCCTGAGCTTGCATGGGCAAACCAGCGGTCCATCGCTGCAAGGGCAGCAGGCTCGTCTCGTGCGAGTTGCGCGACTTGAGCTGATATGGCCTGGCGAGCATGGTTACCCCTTTCCAGCTCCAGTAGAGCGTCCCCGCACCAAACCACTGCCCAAGCCCAAATTGAGCCCGAGGCACCGAGCAGACCTCCACTGGCTACAGAGCTGGCTTGAGAGGAGCTGCGCCGAGGCCACAGAGTAAGGGAGACCAGCACGTATATAAGAGCAGCGCCTGGGGCCCCAGTGAACATCATTGAGGTTTGGGGAAAGATCAGGGCCCCAACGCCTTCTCCCACGATCCAGACCCCCAGACCCCATGCCATAGACGCGCCCAGGGCAACTCGCTCGGTGCGCCGCCAGAGCAGGCCTGCACCGATCGCGAGCTGGACCACTGCGATGAGTGTGTTCACAAGGACCTGGTGGGACACGAATACCACAAGCGCTACGCGGATGAGATCTGTGATCGGGTTGGGACCGGTAATGGTGCTCTGATCTGCTATAGGACCGAGAAAGCCATTGGAGCCGGGGCTGTACATATAGGGCTGCAGCTGAAGGGCGCCGTCGAGTATCCACAGGCACCCCAGGGCTACTTGCAGGTTCCTGCGAGTCAGCCATCCGCTGTTGTCGTGCTTCCAGCTCACCTGGCTCAATCTAGGCCAGGCCCGGATCTACCAGGCAGCCGACCACCACCGCCATGGTGTTGGCGCACACAAGCAGCCGGCCAGTCCAATCTGGTTGTATGGTTCACAGTTAAGAGCAGCTCCTCATGGAGGCTGGCATTTGGGCGTTCGGTTCTTGCATACCTCAGACTGGCAGCTTGGGATGACCCGCGCCTTTCTGCCATCAGGCTCCCAGGCGCGCTACACAGATGATCAGATCGAGGCTGTGCGGCGCATGGCGCATCTGGCCCAGGAGGCGGGCTGTACCTTCGCAGTGGTTGCCGGTGACGTGTTTGACTCGATCCAGCCCGATAGGCAGGTGCTGAGCCGTGCTTTGGATGCCCTGGGTAGCTTCACGGTCCCTGTCTTTGTGCTGCCTGGAAATCATGACGCTGACACCCCCGCGGCATTCTGGTCTACCTCCGATGTGATATCTCGCTTGCCAGGTAAAGTCTTTGTGCTGAGGGACTCAGTCCCAGCAAAGGTTCCCGGCGTCAATGCCGAGGTGGTCGGGGCTCCTTGGCCCAGCCGCAGGCCGGGGATGGACCTTGTGTCTGCTGTTATAGCAAAGCTCGGGCCGCCAACGCCTGGCTCGTACCGGGTGCTGGTTGGCCATGGTGAAGTAGATACCCTCTCTCCGGACCCGTTCGGCCCAGAGCTGATCTCGGTTTCAAACTTGGAGAGGGCGGTTGCAGAGCACCGGATCTCCTATGGGGCGCTTGGGGATCGCCACTCGGTTACCGAGGTGGGTGCCACGGGAGCTGTGTGGTATTCGGGCGCCCCGGTGGCAACCGACTACGGAGAGGTTGCTCCCAACCAGGTCCTCGTGGTCGAGATCGGACAGGGGGGAGTCTCAGTGGAACCTGTGGAGGTGGGCAGCTGGCATTTCATCGAGAGATCCTTTGACATCACAGGGCCACAGAGCGTCTCTTTTGTGGAGAAGTTCCTTGACCAGCTGCCCGCCAAGGAGCGCACCGTTGTGAAGCTCTCCTTTGTGGGGACAGTAAACCTGGCAGCCTGGACGATGCTGGAAGGTGTCTTGGAGCACGCTTCGGACCTCTTTGCGGCGATCCAGCGGTCTGCAACACGTAGCGACCTGGTGGTTGTCGCAGACGGGTCAGACTTAGCAGAGCTGGAGCTTTCCGGCTTTGCCTCGCAGGCCCTGGCGGATCTGGTAGCGACAGCAGCGGGGGGTGGTCCTCGATCAGAGGTGGCAGCAGATGCCCTCATGCTGCTTTACCGCCTGGCCGGGAGGTCTAGATGAGGTTGCACAGGATCCGCATAGAGAACTTCCGTGGGGTTGCAAGCTGCGAGGTGGACCTGTCGGCCAATGGTGTGACGATCATCGAGGGACCAAATGAGGTGGGAAAGTCGAGCCTGGCAGAGGCAGTTGACCTGCTCTTTGACTACCCTCATGATTCCAGGAGCAAGAGCGTGACGGCAGTGAGACCGGTGGATCGCGATGCCGGTCCCGAGGTGGAGGTCGAGCTGACGACAGGGCCCTATCATCTCATCTATTCCAAGCGCTGGTTCCGGCAACCTGAGACGCGCCTTTCGGTTACCGCACCGGTCGCGCAGAGCCTCGTGGGTAGGACAGCACATGACAAGATGGAGGCGATCTTGGATGAAACCTTGGACCGGGATCTCTACAGAGCGCTGCGTTTCATTCAAGGCGATAAAGTCGGCCAAGGACATGTTGGGTCTTCCACCACCTTGATCGGAGCTTTGGACCGTGCTTCAGCTGGAGGCAGTGCCGACCCTGAGGCCGAGTCCACCCTGTGGGAGGCTATCCAGGCAGAGCGTTCCAGGTACTTCACCCAGACAGGAAAGATCTCCCAGGAGCGAGAGAAGCTGGCTGCCAAGCTCAAAGCGGCAGAGCAGCGGTTGGGGCAGGCCAGGCAGGAGCTTGCCAACCTGGAAGCGATGGGAGAGGAATATAGGGCCACCCTTGTGCGTCTGGAGCAGTTGGCAGACAAGCGTGAGAGAGCCCAAGCAGAGCTCGGCGAGCTGAGAGCAGCCAGCAGTGAGCTGGAGAGGCTTCGTAACCAGCTTGACACTTTGCAAGCCAGGGTTCTCGCTGCTGAGAGAGCAGAGACATCTGCCAGGCAGGCTCAAGAGAGCCGGGATGCGATGGCAGCAGAGCTGGCCAGGAGAGAAGATGATCTTGAGCGCTACCGCCAAGAGGTTGAATCAGGCCTGCCAGAGCTTTCAAGGGCGCAGACGGCTTTAGCGGAGGCCTTGGAGAAAGAGCGCGATGCGGAGATCGCTAAGCAGCAGTCACTGGAAGCACTTAGCCAGGCAGAGCGGGACCTGGAGCTCTCCAGGGCCCGGGTATCTCAAGTCCTGCTCACCGCTCGCCTGGGCCAGCTGGAAAGAGCCCGGGATCTAGAGGCCACCGCCAGGAAGTTCCTCGAATCATGCAAGGTCACAACAGAGCTGCGAGCGGAGTTGACCGATGCCATGAGCAGGGTTTCTCAGGCACGCATCGCTCACGACACGGCCAGCCCGTCGGTTGTGATCGAGGCGCTCGCGGATGTGGGGCTGAGCGTGGACAGCTCGCCGATCAGATTGGCCAAGGGGGCGATCCGGCACTACACGGTGGCGGGGTCGATGGCCCTGATAGTAGAGGACAAGGCAATAGTCCAGATAAAAGGAGGCGCCCCGATCCAAGAGCTGCGAAGCGAGCTCAAGGATGCACAGGAGGCACTGGAGCTCCTGGTTGACCGATACGGGCTGAACAGAGTGGACCCTCTTTCAGACCTGAATGGCCTGCTGGACCGTCGCAGGGATGCGGACAGGCAGATAGAAGAAGCCATCTACTTGAGATCAACTGCCCTGCAAGATCTCACAGAGGAAGAGCTGCGAGCCAAGCATGCCAATGCTGAGCGTATCGTAAATGAGCATCCCACAGAAGTTGCTGACGATTCGAGCGCCCCGATCTCTTCGGATGAGGCCGAGCGCTGTCTCCAAGATGCCAAAGATGTCCTGGTTGCAGCACAGGGCGTGCTTGACCATGCACGACTAGCGGTTAGGGTTGCCGAAGCGGCAGAGGGAGACTTGAAGGCAAAGGTAAGCCAGGCGCAGGTATTACAGCAGCAGGCAGGCAGGGAGCTCGAAAACGTCAGTGCCGCGCTGGCAAAAGCACGTGAGCTGAAACCAGACAGCGAGCTGGAAGAGGAGCTGTCAGTAGCCAGAAGCGCCCTCGATGTCGAGCGGAGAGCACAGGATCTAGCCGGTCGCGAGCTGGAGGCATCCAACCCAGAGGGTGTGGCGCTGCGTCTGGGCAATGTGGAAAGCCTGATAGAACGTCTAGACAGCCAGGCCAGGGACCTCGGCCAGCACCGGATAGAGCTGGAGACGGCGCTACGGATAAAGGGCCAAGCAGATCTCCAGGCGAGCATATCTGACGCAGAGACAGAGGTTGAGAACCTGGCCAGAGAGCACTTAGAGCTGGAGAGGAGGGCAGATGCTGCATCTTATCTCTTCGAGACCTTCGCTAACCATCGTGACGCTGCCAGGCTGGCATATGTAGCCCCGTACCGCCTAGAGGTTGAGAAGCTGGCCAAGCTCGTCTTCGGCCCCAACACCTCCATAGAGGTAGATCCAACGGATTTCAAGCTCACGGCCCGGAGCCTCGATGGAGTGGTGGTTCCATTCGAGTCGCTCTCGACCGGCACCCGCGAGCAGCTGGCCGTCCTTGCTCGCCTTGCCTGTGCCATCCTGGTGAATCCAGATGGGGATGCCGAGGACTGTGGCGTTCCGGTGATCTTAGACGACGCGCTGGGCTACTCCGATCCAGACCGCCTTCGTCTGCTTGCACCCGCTTTCAGCGCCGCAGCCAAGAGAGCTCAGGTTCTAGTGATGACCTCGACCCCTGAGCGCTACAGCCATGTAGGAAATGCAAAGGTTGTGCGCCTGCCGGATCGGTAGGCACCGTGTCTTCGTGGTCCCACCGTGGACCCAGGGGTCTGGGCTTTCGTGGTCTTGCCCCGGATCACGGCCGGTCCCCCAGCTCTTAGCCTATGAGCCTGTCGGGCCCGGCTCGGCACCGCTTGGAGTAATGTCAGGACAATGTGAACTAAATACCCAGGGCACCTACTATGGCACCGTGTCGTCATTTGCCGAAGAAGTGCGCCGATATTGGGATGAGGACAGCCTGTACTACGATGATGTGTCCCATCACCATCCTGTAAGGCCCGCCGAGCAGGCCGCCTGGCAGGCTGCTCTTGCCGAGGTGCTTCCTCCAGAGCCCAGCCGGGTGCTGGATTGTGGGGCAGGGACTGGCTTTGTCTCCCTTATGGCAGCTCGGCTCGGCCACATGGTCACCGCTGTTGACATCTCATCGGCCATGCTGGAGCGTCTGAAAGCCAAGGCAGGTGAGCAGTCGCTCAACATCGAGGTGCTGGAGGGCACGGCTGAGGATCCTCCAGATGGGCCGTTCGATGCCGTTGTGGAGCGTCACCTCCTATGGACGCTGCCTGACCCGCTCAAGGCTCTACGTGCCTGGCGCAATGTCGCGCCTTTTGGCCGGCTGGTCCTAGTTGAGTCGATCTGGGGGGAGGTAGACCCATTGGAGGCTCTGCGTGGCCGCGCACGAAGCCTCCTTGCTCACTTGCGCTGCGCGAAGCCCGAGCACCATGCCCCCTATCCTGGCTCACTCAGAGGTCAGCTCCCCTTGGCTTCGGGGACCAGCCCTGACGTGCTTGCAGGGCTGGTGAGCTCGGCTGGCTGGGTGTCGCCTCAGCTAAAGAGGCTACGGGATGTGGAGTGGGCTTCATCTCTCGGCCTGAGGTGGCCTGAGCGCCTGATTGGTGTGTCTCCACGATTCATCCTTCATGCCAACTCGGCCCCGTCGCATTCTTGAGCTCTACCACCCTTCGGTTGCACAGGTAGCTGGCTGTAGCGTCTGGAGCGTGCGAGCACAGCGCTACCAGCGCCGCTGCTCAGCGCAGGGCTCTACCAGTCAAGGTGCAACGGAGCTTTCTTATCGAGGACCAGGCTCATCTGGCCTGGACGCGCTCAAGGTTGCAGGAGACAGGCCTGTAGACTCTGGCGATGCTCGGCCTGCCCAGTTCTGTGACAGCCTGCCTGTTCGATCTCGACGGTGTTTTGACCAAGACCGCCAGTATCCATGCAGCTGCATGGAAGGAGATGTTCGACAGCTACCTCTCGGCTCGTGCACAAAGGACCGGAGAGAGATTCGTTCCCTTCGATCTCAACTATGACTATGACACATATGTTGACGGCAAACCTCGAGCAGATGGGACCCGGTCGTTTCTGGCCTCCCGGTCGATCACCCTCCCGGAGGGCAAGCCAGACGATCCACCCGGTATAGAGACCGTGAACGGTCTGGGGAACGCCAAGAACGAGCTCGTCTTACGCAAGATCCACGATGAAGGTGTACAACCGTATGAAGGTTCGATCCGCTATGTGAGAGCGGCCAAGCTGGCTGGCTGGCATGTGGCCGTCGTCTCTTCAAGTGCTAATGCTCACGACGTGCTCGTGTCTGCGGGGATAGACGATCTATTTGACGTCGAGATAGATGGAATAGTCGCGCAACGTGATACACTAAAAGGTAAGCCTGCTCCAGACACATATCTGGCAGGTGCGAGAGCTCTGGGGGTGGGCCCAGAGCATGCCGCTGTTTTCGAAGATGCGCTTTCGGGAGTGGAGGCAGGTAGAGCAGGAGGCTTCGTTGCAGTTGTGGGAGTGGACAGGGTTGGCCAGGCAGAGGCGTTGCGTGCTCATGGTGCCACCATTGTGGTAGCCGATCTTTCCGAGCTCCTAGGCAACGATGCGACGGTTATATGATCACCCATCCGGCATTTTCAGTAGAGCCTTGGTGCATCCGGGAAAGGGAGCTCCACCTGGACGTCCTGGCGCAGTCTGAATCGATCTTCGCTCTTGCAAACGGCCACATCGGTCTACGTGGAAATTTGGATGAGGGAGAGCCTTACGGACTTCCAGGCACCTATCTTAACTCATTTTACGAGCTATCGCCTCTTTTATATGGGGAATCTGGATACGGCTTTCCAGAATCAGACGAGACGATCATAAATATAACTGACGGCAAGCTCATTAGGCTGCTTGTGGATGATCAGCCCTTCGACGTCCGGTACGGGCGTCTGGTGGGACACGAGAGGGTGCTCGATTTTCGTTCGGGAACGCTGAAGCGGATAGCGAAGTGGATATCTCCGAGTGGAGGAGGTGTCCAGGTATGCTCTGAACGTCTGGTCTCGTTCACGGAAAGATCAGTTGCGGCCATATGCTACGAGGTCGAGCCCATTGAGGATCGGGTCCGTCTGGTTGTCCAATCGGAGCTTGTAGCCAACGAGCCTCTTCCGAGCTCCTCGGGTGATCCACGTAAGGCGATAGGGCTCGGTTCGGTCCTCAGCTCAGAGGACTACGGTTGCAGGGGATTGGCGGCTGAACTGGTACACAGGACCGCATCCAGCGGACTCATCATGGCAGCAGGCATGGATCATATTCTGGACGGTCCAGATCGCACGGAAAGCAGTTGCGAGAGCTACCCTGACATGGCAAGGGTGACTGTCACCACGGTTTTGGAGCCAGGCCAGAAGCTTCGGATAGTAAAGCTGCTCTCATATGGCTGGTCTGCGGAAAGGTCGCGCCAAGCTGTGCGTGACCAGGTGGCTGCCGCGCTGACTGGCGCTCGGCACACGGGCTGGGAGGAGCTTCTGGCCAGCCAGCACAAGTATCTCGGGGAGTTTTGGGATCGAGCTGATGTGGAGCTGGATGGCGATCTTGAGATACAGGCTGCCGTGCGTTTTGGGCTGTTCCACGTGCTCCAGGCAGGGGCTCGTGCTGAAGGCCGAGCAATTCCTGCAAAAGGGCTCACCGGCCCTGGCTATGACGGCCATGCCTTTTGGGACAGCGAGACATTTGTCCTGCCGGTCCTTACCTTGACCGCACCTCAGGCTGTGGCGTATGCACTGCGATGGAGGCACTCTACGCTGCCGGATGCAAGGCAGAGAGCTGCAGAGCTGGGTCTGCGTGGAGCTGTATTTCCTTGGCGGACCATTGCCGGCAAGGAGTGCTCGGGGTACTGGCCGGCCGGCACGGCTGCCTTCCATCTCGGTGCGGACATTGCACATGCGGTCGTTTCCTATCTGGGAGCCACCGCCGACGAGGACTTCGAGCGCGAGGTGGGGCTGGAGCTACTGGTTGAGACCGCTCGGCTTTGGTGCTCGCTGGGTCACTTCGACTCGAGCGGTCGCTTCCGGATAGATGGTGTGACGGGTCCAGATGAGTACAGCGCGGTGGCTGACAACAATGTCTACACGAACCTCATGGCTGAGCAGAACCTCCGTGAGGCAGCCGCTGCAGCCGAGCGCCATCCTGAACGTGCCGCCGCGTTGGGCGTAGAAGGAGATGAGCTTGCACGATGGACAAAGGCTGCGGCTGCCATGACAGTGCCCTTCGACGAGCGATTGGGGGTCCATCCCCAAGCAGAGGGGTTCACAGATCATGAGGCGTGGGACTTTGCTGCCACAGAGCCCGATCAGTACCCACTTATGCTCCACTTTCCCTACTTCGATCTCTACCGCAAGCAGGTGGTAAAGCAGGCCGATCTGGTGTTTGCCATGTACCTGCGTGGCGAGGTGTTCTCCGAGGAGCAAAAGGCCCGCAACTTCGCATACTACGAAGCCCTTACCGTTCGGGACTCCTCTCTCTCGGCTTCCATCCAATCGGTTCTCGCCGCTGAGATAGGGCATCTTGACCTGGCTTATGACTACCTAGGTGAGGCAGCCCTCATGGACCTCTACGATTTGGAACGCAACACTAGCGACGGCTTGCACATAGCGTCGCTGGCTGGCTCTTGGATCTCTTTGGTGGCGGGCTTTGGGGGGCTGAGGCTCCGATCTGGCCGGCTGTGCTTTGCCCCCAGGTTGCCTGAGCAGCTGAGCCGGCTTGCGTTTCGGATCTGCTTTCGAGGTCGGCATCTTCGCGTGGAGGTGACCCCTTTGGAAGCATCATATCTGCTCAGCATCGGTAAGCCGCTGGAGCTGGAGCATTACAGTGAGCAGCTCACGGTCACCACCGGAAAGGTGCTGGTCAGACCTGTCAGCCCACCCTCTGTCCTAGATCGGCCCTCCCAGCCGGTTGGCAGGGAGCCTATGAGCCGCCAAGCTGGCCGTAGGCGGGCGAACCGGGCTGTGAGACGCCCTCGCTCCAACAAGAACGAGGGCTCACAAAGCTGAGAATGCTCTCAGTTGCAAAGTGAGCGATGCAGGGAGTGCCTTGCAAACCCCTGGAGGCTCATTACAATAACGTTACGATGCCGGCTCGAATGACCCAGATCCGCCAGGTGGTGAGCAGAGTCCAAGAGCGCATGAGGAATCTCTCCTCCAGCTTTATTCTAATGGCTGGAGGAGCTGGTACAGGGAGTTTGCCAGCTGATCACCGTGAGAGCTCGGAGCGGGCCAGGTCAATGGCTTCGGACGGATCGGGGAGATCCCCTGTCGTTCGCCTCGCGGTTCTTGGCTTTGTGGCGATCCTCGCCATCACCTATGGGGCTTCGCAGCCGAGCTCGCCTTTTGCTCTGAAGCTGCCTGGCGCCTGGTTCTTCGGGATCAGTGCCTCGCCATCTACCAGCCAGCAGGGACTTTTCGTCGGACTGGTAGCGGTCTACGGTGGTCTGTTCCTTCTGCTCAGGGTCTGGTACGAGCTGGTGAAGGCTTGTAGCAGACATGAGGTCTCTGTTCGGGATCTCGGGATCGTCTTTGGGCTGTGGGTGCTTCCATTGATGGTGGCGCCCCCGCTTTTTAGTCGCGACGTGTACTCATATGCTGCTCAGGGCGAGATGATGAGCCGCGGGATCAGCCCGTACCGGTACGGACCTGCTGTGCTTGGTGCCGGTCCCTATGTGACTCCAGTGGACTCATTGTGGCTTAATACCCCTGCACCCTATGGCCCTCTGTTCTTGGGAATTGCAGGATTCATAGCCAAGGTAACACTCCACAACGCACTCGCCACCGTGGTCGGCTTCCGGCTGCTGGCTCTTGCCGGTGTTGTGCTCATTGCGATATCTGTTCCCACGATTGCACGCTCTTATGGAGCGAACCCTGGGCTAGTCTTCGTCTTTGCGGTCCTCAACCCTGTCACTATGCTCCAGCTGGTCGGGGGAGCTCACAATGACGCTTTGATGCTGGGCCTGCTCGCCGTATCCATAGCTCTGGCACGCAAGAACAGAACCGTGTGGGCGATTGTCGTATGCGCGCTCGCTACAGCAGTGAAGGTT
>JAMCQF010000181.1 GCA_023379605.1 Actinomycetota bacterium | reverse complement strand
AGCCAGATCTGGCCCGCGCTGGGAACCCTCCTCTCAATGGCACCGCCACGGACTTTGGGCGGACGCCTGCAGAACGCAGAGAAATCGTGCTCGCCCAAAAAGACATCGCTCGCTGCCTGCATGGCCCGCAGGTTCAACCTCGTCCTAAGCTGCCAGACCAGCCCCACCAAAAATGGGTTGAACGAGCGGCAGGGAAGGATCGCATACCTGTAGCGCCTTGAGATAGCTGATCTGCGTGCGTCAAAGTCCGGGGCTACCTGCTCGGCATCTTTTACAACGACCTCTGGATGCAGCAGTGAGCTGACCGCCCTCGCCAAGGCCTTCGGATCGACCTGCATGGCCACGTCAAAGTGCACCACCTGCCCCCAGGCGTGGACTCCGGCGTCGGTCCGCCCTGCACAGGTGAGCTTGACTTCGTGACGGACCACGGAGGAGATCGCTTTGGAGAGGGATCCCTCGACCGTGCGCTGGCCAGGCTGCGCTGCAAAGCCGTGGAACCTGCGACCGTCATAGGCGACGGTGAGCCGCAGGCGCTTGGACCTAACCGGCGTTGCAAAGCCAGAGGCAGTGGGGCCCAGAGGATCGAAAAGCGTCACACCAGCTCTATGCGCGCCATGGGGGCATTGTCCCCCTGGCGCGGCCCGAGCTTTAGTATCCTCGTGTACCCCCCTGGCCTTCCAGCGTAGCGTGGTCCGATCTCTGAGAAGAGCTTATGGGCCATGTCCTTGTCGCGGATGAAGGCCACCACTCTTCGATGGCGGTGCACCCCGCCCTTGCAAGCCTGGGTTATAACTCTTTCGGCAACCGGCCGAAGTGCCTTCGCCTTTGCCTCAGTTGTGACCACGGCCTCTGCAGCTATAAGTGAGGCTACAAGGTTTGCCATCATGGCCTTCTGGTGCGCTGCGTCACCACCCATGCGCCTTCCCCGCTTGGGTGTGCCTCTCATGTCAAATCTCCCTTGAGCCGCGCAGTGTCAGACCACGCTCGTCGAGCCTCTGGATGACCTCGTCTAGAGACTTCTGCCCAAAGTTGGTGATGTTTAAGAGGTCATCCACGCTCTGGTTGACGAGCTCTCCAATTGTGTTGACCTGCGCCCGCTTTAGGCAGTTGCGCGGCCTTTCGGTGAGATCCAGGTCCTCAATAGGAAGATCGAGGTCTGGGGATCCACCCGATGACACCGTGGCATCACCGAGCTCGAGTCCTTGGGGAGCATCGCTCATGTCTGCGACCAGGCCTAGCAGGCTCCGCAGCGTCTCTCCGGCTGAAGCCAGCGCTTCCCTGGGGGAGATGGAGCCGTCTGTCTCTATGTCCAGCACAAGCCGGTCAAAGTCGGTCGACTGCTCCACTCGAGTCGGCTCAACGGTAAAAGCCACCCTTCTTACTGGAGAGAAGATGGAGTCAACAGGGATCACCCCAATCGTGGAGCTCCTCTTGTTACGCTCTGCCGAAAGGTATCCCTTCCCCTTGCTCACGGTTACATCCATAGCCAGACGGCCCTGCTCGTTAACAGAGGCCACCGGAGCGTCAGGGTTCAGGATCTCCACGTCTGCGGTGAGCTGGAGGCTCGCTGCGGTCACCTGGGCAGGCCCTCGCACGTCGCAGCGCAGCGTGGTAGGCTCATCTCCCTCCATTCGCAACACCACGTCCTTTAAGTTGAGGATGATGTCGCTCACGTCCTCTTTCACTCCCGGGAGGGTGGTGAACTCATGGAGAGCGTCGTCGAAGCGAACCTCGGTGATCGCTGCCCCTGGTATAGACGACAACAGGGTACGCCTGAGCGAGTTGCCAAGCGTATGTCCGAGCCCTGGGTCGAGTGGACCTATCGCGAATCTTTGGCGGTTCGCTTCCTCTTCCTCGAGGGCTTCCACTGTAGGGCGCTGAATGATGAGCATTTATGTGCTGGCTCCTGAAACTGTGGTCTATTGCAACAGGCAAGCTGGTGTGCTGACCTGGTATTGGCTTTCTACTTTGAGTACAGCTCGACGATTAGCTGCTCGCGCAGTGGCTCGTCGATCTGGTCCCGGCTGGGCATCGATGCAACCGTCACCTGATTTGGGCCTTGGGTCGCCTCCAGCCACGCTGGAAGCCGGCGGTCCAAGGTGTCGATGTTGTGCCGGATGACAATGAGGTCGGCAGCTTTTGGCGAGAGGCTAACCACGTCCCCCTCACGCACGCGAAACGAGGGTATCGAGACCCTCTTGCCGTTCACCAGGACATGGCCATGACGAACTAGCTGCCTGGCCTGAGAGCGGCTCGATCCCCATCCCGCCCTGAATGCGACGTTGTCCAGACGCTGCTCCAACATGCGCAGGAGGTTCTCGCCAGTGATTCCTGGCTGGTGGTTGGCCTCCTCGTAGAGGTTGTGGAACTGCTGTTCGAGAACGCCATAGATCCTGCGCGCCTTCTGCTTCTCTCGCAGCTGCACCAGGTATTCCGAACCCTGACGGACCCGGTCGCGCCCGTGCTCACCTGGTGGGAAAGCCCGCTTGCGGCGATCACCGATGTCGGTGACTGGGCACTTGATCGTGTTGCACCGCTGTCCCTTCAAGAACAGCTTCGTACGCTCCCGCCTACAGAGGCGACAGACAGGTCCTGTGTATCGGGCCATAACAGATTCCTAGCTCCTTGTCCTTAAGTCCCTGACTGGAAGTCCCTGACTGTGTCCAAATCCCCGGGTACATTCGAGATAGCTCAAACCCGACGCCGCTTCTTTGGACGGCACCCGTTGTGGGGGATCGGCGTCACGTCCTTGATCCCGCCTACCTCAATGCCTGCAGCTGCCAAGGACCTAACCGCGGTCTCCCTCCCAGAGCCTGGGCCGCGCACTAAGACGTCCACCTTCTTCACTCCATGCTCCATAGCCTGGCGAGCGCAGGCCTCCGCCGCCATCTGCGCGGCGAATGGCGTCGACTTGCGAGACCCTTTAAAGCCAACGCTCCCAGCCGAGGCCCAGGCAAGCACGTTGCCCTCCGGGTCGGCAATAGAGACAATCGTGTTGTTGAACGAGCTCTTTATATGAGCGACACCAAAGGATACGTTCTTGCGCTCCCGGCGCTTACGAGGGCGACTGCCCGGCTTCTGCTTGGCCATCAGTGCTTACGAACCTTCTTCTTTCCAGCCACAGTCTTCTTCGGCCCCTTGCGGGTGCGGGCATTAGTGTGAGTGCGCTGCCCGTGGACCGGCAGACCTCTGCGGTGCCTTATACCCTGGTAGCACCCGATTTCCATCTTGCGCTTGACGTCTTGGGCAACGTCTCGCTTCAGGTCTCCTTCCACCTTCAAGTTGGAATCTATCCAGCTCCGCAAGCGTGCTATCTCCTCTTCGGTCAAATCGCGAACCCGGGTGGAGCTGTCGACGCCGGTTGACTCGCATATTTGCTGGGAAGTCGTCTGCCCAATTCCATATATGTAGGTGAGAGCGGTCTCCAGCCTCTTTTCCCTGGGAATATCCACCCCGGCAATACGTGCCACCTAACCTCCTAGCCTTGCCGCTGCTTGTGCCTTGGGTTGGCACATATGACCATCACCCGCCCGTGGCGGCGAATAACTTTGCACTTCTCACACATCGGTTTGACGCTTGGCCTTACCTTCACGCTGCTTCCTAACTGCTTGCCTTAACGTGCTACAACCCCCGCCCACCGCTCGCCATCCTGACGGCCATAAAAGCTACTCGGTGGCTCGCTGATCACCGTCACTAAAGTCTGTGCCTCACCGCCGGCCAAGCACCAGCCCGTCCTACTTATAGCGGTAGGTGATCCGTCCTCGAGAGAGATCATAAGGAGTGATCTCCACTTGGACGCGATCCCCTGGCAGGATCCGGATTCGGTGCATCCTCATCTTTCCCGAGCTGTGAGCCAGCACGTGATGGCCGTTCTCCAGCTCCACCTTGAACATGGCATTGGGAAGTGGCTCAGTGACGGTTCCCTCCAGGACAATCGCGTCTTCTTTTGGCTTTGGCAGGTGATTCTCCTTCGACGGCTACGCTATCTCACCTTCTGCGCCTGTCTTTGAGCTGGCAGATCCGCATCGGATCTCCATTGGCAAAAGCTGGCGGAAGGTTGGATTCTAAACATCTTTGGCTTGGGCCGCGCGACTAGGGCGCCCGAACCGAACCACTAGTGTAGCCGATTCCCAGCCGCCTGGCACCTCCGGGCTGGCCCATCTCGCTAAAATGCGGATCCCAGAGCCTGCCAGCGAAGCGTTAATCATGGAACGGTGAGCACAACCGGTCCATCCTCGGTGACGGCAATGGTGTGCTCGAAATGCGCAGAGAGGCTCCCGTCGGCCGTCACAACGCTCCATCCATCCTCTAGGGTCCTGGTCTGGGGCCCTCCAACATTGACCATGGGCTCAACTGCAAAGACGTGGCCGGTCTTGATGACTGGGCCAGGCTTGCCGGGCCAGTAGTTGGGCACCTGAGGCTCCTCGTGCATGGCCGTTCCTATGGCATGCCCCACGTACTCCCGCACCACCGAGAAGCCAGCGGCCTCCGCTACCTGCTGGACCGCCCGGCCCACCTCATGGAGATGGCGACCGTCGCGCAGTTGAGCAATCCCCGCCCACAGCGACTGCTCGGTGACCTCGATAAGCCGCTTCGCTTGGGCGCTCACCTCACCTATGGCCATGGTGAAGGCTGCGTCCCCGTGATATCCCTCGATTATCGCCCCACAATCGATCGATAGTATGTCCCCCTCCTTTAGCACGTAAGAACCTGGAATACCATGTACAATCATGTCATTAGGTGATGTGCATATCACAGCTGGATACCCTCTGTAGTGAAGGAAGTTTGACCTGGCCGCCCGTCGATCGAGTACCTCGCGTGCAACACGATCCAGCTGAGCGGTAGTCACACCGGGTTGAGCAGCCTTCCTGGTGGCTTCGTGCATCTCGGCCACGACAGCTCCTGCCCTGCGCATCTTGGCGATCTCGGCTGGATTGCGCCTCATCTTCTACCTTTTCCCTTGCCCTTTCCCCTTGCCTGAGGACCGAAAGCGGCCAAAGGGGGGGCGGGAGTCTATTGCCTTTACCAGTCGAGCCGTCACGGCATCAGCGTTGCCCACACCGCTCACTTGCACCAGCTGGCCTCGTTCGCGATACCAGTCGACAAGGGGAGCGGTCTCATGCTCATAGAGGTCCAAGCGCCTGCGTATCGCGGCCTCTGTGTCGTCCTCACGTTGTACCACCTCCCCACCGCATATGTCACAGGTCCAGTCCACCCTCGGTGGCGCGCTGACATGGTAGTTATGGCCACAATCCTCGCACACCCGCCGTCCGGCCAGGCGCTTTAGAACCAGCGACGTGGGCACCACAAGCTCGGCTACCATATCAAGGTCACCTGGGGCAAGTAGGTCGGCGAGCGCTTGAGCCTGTACGACCGTGCGCGGGTAGCCATCGAGCACGAACCCCCTGGACTTTGTGTCGTTGTGGTTCAGGCGCTCTGCCACCATGGCGATGACTATGTCGTCTGAGACCAGCTCGCCTGCGTCGATCAGCTCGCGGGCCTTGCGGCCGAGAGGAGAACCTGACTTGATGGCAGCGCGAAACATATCACCAGTAGATATATGGGGTACCACATAGTGATGCGACAGGCGCATGCACTGGGTGCCTTTGCCCGCCCCCTGCTTGCCGAGGACAACAAGTTTGACGCCTGGTATCACCTACTGCAAGAAGCCCTCATAGTTGCGCATCATCAGCTGGCTGTCGACCTGCTTCAAGGTTTCCAGGGAGACTCCGACCGCAATGAGGAGGGTGACACCGGCAAATGGATACTGGTCTATGCCCCAAAGCGCCAGGAGCAGGGATGGAACCACCGCGACGGTTGCAAGAAACAGTGATCCTGGCAGTGTGATCCGGTTCAGTATGCGCGACAGGTACCGCTCGGTGGATGGCCCGGGGCGTATGCCAGGAATGTAGCCGCCCTGCTTGCGAATTATGTCGGCCTGCTGGTACGGATCGAAGGTTACCTGGACGTAGAAGAACGTAAAGATAACGATGAGGAAGAAGTAGGGCAGGATGTAGAGGAGGTGCGTGGGCTGTAGGAGGTTGTTGTTGACGAAGTTCCTAAACCAAGAGACTGGGATGATGTTGGACAGCAGGACTGGTATATAAAGGATCGAGCTCGCAAAGATCACTGGGATCACTCCAGCCTGGTTAACCTTCATGGGTATGTAGGTGCTCTGACCTCCATACATTCTCCTGCCAACCACCCGCCTTGCAAAGGTGACCGGGATCCTGCGCTGTCCCTGCTCCACGAAGACAATAGCGACAAGAAGGGCCAGCGAGACCACGATGAGTACGGAGAACTTAAGGGCTCCGCCTTGCGCAAGCACAGCTCCGCCCCCATAGGGAATGCCTGCCACGACATTGGCAAAGATTAGGATCGACATACCTTGGCCGATGCCCCGCTGGGTAATGTTCTCACCCAGCCACATGACAAACGCCGTCCCGGCTGTGAGGGTAAGCACGATGAGCGCCACCCGCGGCAAGGTAAAATCAGGAATGAGGTCCAGATTCTGGCTCCCTGCGCCGCCCAGACCGAACAACCCCTTATGGAACGCGTATACCAAACCAGTCGACTGCAACAGCGCAAGTATCACTGTCAAGTAGCGAGTTGCCTGAGTCAGCTTCTTTTGGCCTACAGCTCCCTGGTCCCGCCATTCCATGAACTTTGGGATGACAGTCGTGAGCAGCTGGATAATGATCGAGCTCGTGATGTAAGGCATGATCCCAAGCCCGAAAACAGCGATGCGCGTAAGCCCGCCTCCTGAGAACAGGTCCAAAAAGCCGAGGATGCCACCCGCCTGGGCCTGCTGCTCAAGGATCTGAACCCGGTGAAAGTCCACGCCAGGAACCGTTATGTTCGCGCCGATCTGATACAGCGCGATGATGCCCAAAGTGAACATCACCCGGTTGCGCAGATCGGGGACCTTGACAAACTTGCCTAGGTTGCGCAGCGACGTGAGCATCTCGGTCCTTCCAGCTTCCTAGCGGTTTGTATGAGCGCTTCCTCGTGCAGGAGGACGTACTGCAAAAGGCAGCGGCAGCAGCTCACAGCTCCCACCGCTTGCTTCTATGGCACGGCGAGCGGTGGCCGAAAAGCCATGGGCGTGCACACGGATCGGACGGTTTATCTCTCCATGACCCAGGATCTTCACCAGACCGCCCCTGTGAACCAGGCCCGCTGCAGCCAGGGTCTCAGGAGTAGCGCTGTCACCGTCAAATCCAGCCAGCGTTCCAACATTCACCACGTGGTACTCGACCCGGAACGGGTTGGAGAAGCCACGTAGCTTTGGAACTCTCTGGGTCAGCGGCAGCTGGCCGCCTTCGAAACCCGGCTTCATGGTGTCTCGGGCCTTTTGGCCCTTTACTCCCCTACCAGCCGTCTTTCCACCCTTCCCGCCAATGCCGCGGCCCACTCTGCGCCGAGCCTGACGCGATCCACGTGCTGGTGAAAGCTCATGCACCCTCATCGTCTTTGACCTTTCCCACCTGTTCCGCCAGCAGGTGCATCTGCGGGACGCACGCGAACCAGATGCGCCACCTTAGCTAGCATGCCATGGATCTCGGGCCTATCGGGCAGCACGTGGCTCGCACCGGTTGAGCGCAACCCGAGAGCCCGCAGCGTCGAGCGGTGCTTGGGCTTGGAACCTATCGCTGAGCGAGTCTGAGTGACCTCCAGCCAGAGACTGTCAAAGCCACGCTCGGTGACTTCACTGGCCTCGACACTCGTTGCCCGGTGATCCTCTGGCTTGCTGGCTGAAGCCATGGTCATTACACCTCCCCCGACACTGGCCTGTGCTGGCGGTCCCGGTAGTCACGCAAGACCCCTGCCGGAGTCACCTGAGCTGCCTCCTTACCACGCAGCCTGGCCACGTCATCGGGCCTGCGAAGCGCCTTCAAGCCGGCAATGGTGGCATGGGCCACGTTGATCCCGTTGGAGGATCCCAGAGATTTGGCCAGGATGTCATGGATCCCCGCCATCTCCAAGATAGCGCGCGCAGCCCCTCCCGCTATCACTCCGGTGCCAGGCGCAGCTGGCTTGAGCAAGACCCTTCCAGCCCCGCTCTCGCCAAGGACAGGATGGATGATCGTCGATCCCGCCAGCGGCACATCAAAAAGGTTCTTCTTGGCTTCCTCAATGCCCTTTTGCACAGCCAGGCCAGCCTCCTTCGCCTTTCCGTAGCCAAGACCCACCCGTCCATTGCCGTCGCCTATCACCATGAGCGCGGTAAAAGAGAACCGCCGACCGCCCTGGACGACCTTGGCAACCCTGTTGACGCGGATCGTTCGTTCCTCGTATTGGAGCTCGGCCATCTCAGAACTCCAGACCCGAATGGCGCGCGGCGTCAGCTAGCGCGGCGACCCTGCCGTGATAGCGGTAACCACCCCGATCGAAGACCACCTGGCCAACCCCAGCCTCCTTGGCCCTTTCCGCCAAGCGACGACCGACCTCCGCTGCTGCTGCAACATTGGCCGTGGCCCCTGCCCTTAGGTCTCTTTCCTCCGTGGATGCCGCTGCCAAGGTTCTCCCCGAGTTGTCGTCGATGATCTGAGCTGAGATGTGCTTACTTGAACGGAACACTGCGAGGCGAGGTCTGGCTGCAGTGCCAATGACCTTGTTGCGTACCCGGACGTGCCTACGCCTGCGCTGAGAGGCCTTGTCTGCGCGGCCAGCTGGGTTCACCGTCTTTACCATCACCTGATCACGACCATCACTTTGCCGCCTTCCCGGCCTTGCGCAGCACTCGCTCGCCTGCATAGCGAATGCCCTTCCCCTTGTAGGGCTCAGGCTTGCGCAATTTTCGGATGTTGGCAGCCACCTGACCCACTTTCTCCTTGTCTATGCCCTTGACCGTGATACGTGTCGGGCTCGGAATCTCGAAAGTAACGCCCTCGGGGGCATCCACCACAACAGGATGGGAAAAGCCAAGAGCGAGCTCTAGCTGGGACGGTCCCTTTGAGACGGCCCTGTAGCCCACCCCAACTATCTCAAGCTCTCTCACAAAGCCGCTGACCACACCTGTGACCATATTGGCCACAAGTGCCCTTGTAAGACCGTGCAGAGCGCGATTTGCTCTCGCGTCATTGGGGCGCTCTACGACGATCACACCCCCAGCTGGCGCCTGCTCTGTCCCATCCGAGCTCTCCTGACGAAGAGTGATCCCGCCTGGAAGATTGCGCCGCAACACCCCTTGGGGACCGGTAACTATGACCTCGCGTCCCTCAAGCACCACTTTAACGCCGTCGGGCACCGCAATAGGTGCTTTGCCGATCCTAGACATCCAAGCCCTCCAGCCCTTCAGAGCAACTTAAGCCGGCGAGCCGCGGCTGGGCACAGGTCACCCATGCCGCAGCACCTGTCACCGCGGCCAGATCACCACACATAGCAGAGCACCTCTCCTCCAATATGACGGCGGCGAGCCTCCCGGTCGGTCATGAGCCCCTGGCTCGTGGAAAGAACTGCCACACCCAAGCCCCCTAGCACTCTTGGCACCTTGCCAGCTTGAGCGTAGATACGAAGACCAGGCTTGGAGACGCGCTTCAGCCCTGCGATCGAACGCTCGCGAGCAGGAGAGTACTTGAGGTCAATCTCTAAGACCTTCCCCGGACGGTCCGCCGCCGGTGCTGACCTGTAGCCTGCTATGTAACCCTCACGGGCCAAAACGTCGGCAAGGCTCTCTTTCAGCTTGGAGCCTGGCATGCGCACTTGGTCGTGCATCGCCATGTTGGCGTTTCGGATCCGTGTGAGCATGTCAGCGATCGGATCTGTCATTGTCATAGCACAACACCTCCCATCATCGCCGTCCTCACCAGCTCGCCTTGGTCACACCGGGTACCTCACCGTTGTGGACCATGACCCGCAGGCATATTCGACAGAGGCCGAACTTGCGGTAGACGGCCTTTGGCCTGCCGCAGCGGCGGCAGCGCGTGTACGCGCGCACCTTGAACTTGGGCTTGCGTTGCTGTTTGTTGATGAGTGCCTTCTTAGCCATTTCCTCGCTCGAACCTGATCTGAATATCGTGTTTGCGTGCTAACCCGCCTCGGTATGGCAGGGCTTTGGGTGCCTTTAGGCGTTGGATCCCAGTCACTGCCTTTTGCAACCCTCTACCGAGGCTCCTGGCGAAAGGGAAAGCCAAACGCTGACAGGAAGGCCCTGCCGGCGTCGTCGCTGGTGGCAGTGGTGACGATGGTTATGTCCATCCCTCTTGGCATGTCTACCTTGTCGTAGTCGATCTCAGGGAAGATGAGCTGCTC
>JAMCQF010000180.1 GCA_023379605.1 Actinomycetota bacterium | reverse complement strand
CTTTTGTGAGCAGCCCTCCTTGGTGCACGTAGGTGGAACTAAGAATCCCGACATCGACAGGATCGCTCAGATGGCCCCCGATCTGGTGGTTATGGATGAGGAGGAGAACCGCCTCGAGGACTACCAACGCCTTGTTAGCGCAGGCATAGAGGTGCATGTGCTCGCGATCAGGTCGATTGAAGACCTCGATCGCGAGCTGGGAGCGCTCGCCCAGAGGGTGGGGGCGCACTGGCAGCGGCTGGGACCGCTAGAGAAAGCGCCTTTGACCATAAGTGCGTTCGTTCCCATATGGCGCCGGCCGTACATGGCTTTGGGTGAGCCTACATATGGTGCCTCTTTGTTGCTCAGGCTTGGGGTGGTGAGTGCATTCGCCTGTGAGGGGCCCTACCCTAAAGTCAGCCTGGAGCAGGCAGCAGCACGCCACCCTGATCTGGTGCTTGCTCCAAGCGAGCCCTATCCTTTCTCAAGGCGCCACCTTTCCGAGCTTGAAGACGTTGCTCCGGTAGTGTTCATAGATGGCAAGGATCTGTTCTGGTGGGGAGCTCGGACCAAAGCTGCCATGGGCCGCCTGCGCCAGGCTCTCGCTCCCTTTGGAGTCTGGCCAGATCAACCCAGCTCCCCTGTCACTTAGATCGTGCCTGGTCCAGCTCAGATTGGTCCACCTTGAAATCACCCGCAGAGAGCCTGAGCTTTTTGAGTAGGCAAAACAGCTGTCCCGCCTCTTCTTGAGAGATGCCAGGGAGCTCGAAGACCTTCGCGTTTAGCTCCTCGGTTGCCCGTGACACAAGCTTGAGGCCAGCTGGCAATATCTGGGCAAGGGTTGTCCTACGGTCCAAGTGGTGAGGGATCCTGACTATCAGCCCATCTGCTTCCAAGCGGTTGACAGCGTTTGTGATGCTTGCAGGGTGGACTTGCAGGCGGGCTCCAAGCTTGCCAAGCGGCAGGCGTCCTTTTCGTGTGAAGGAGAGAAGAGTAAGAAGCTCGTAGCGAGCAAAGGTTAGCCCGAGCCGCCTTAGTACCAGATCCACTCTGGAAAGGTAGATCTGCTGAGCCCGCATGATTGAGGTGACAGCTGCCATTCCGTTGGCAGCCTCCTGCCATCCATGGGCATACCACTGCCGACGTGCTTCCTCTATTGGATCGAATGACAATGGAGTGGAGCTTCGCACCGGATCCTTTCACCGTCTTGACAGCTTCCAGCACCTTGCGGGCTGCATCCGCACGAATCCTAGAGCCGATCCGCGCCGTATCAAGTCCGGGCAGGTGCCAGGGGCAAGCAAATACTTTGACTTCATACTATTATGATCCCATGAGCACCACTTCCACGGTCCCCCCATCAGCTGGCCCTAGCCTTCACCGACCGGTCAACCCCGTCCGGTTCGTCACGGCCGCCAGCCTTTTTGATGGTCACGATGCCGCAATAAACATCATGCGAAGGCTTCTGCAGGCCCAAGGCGCCGAGGTTGTCCATCTGGGGCACAACCGCTCAGTGGAGGAGGTCCTACAAGCGGCGGTGCAAGAGGACGTTCAGGGCATTGCCGTGAGCTCCTACCAAGGTGGCCATATGGAGTACTTCAAGTACCTTGTGGATCGCCTTAGGGAGATCGGACGTCCCGATGTGGCGGTATATGGAGGCGGTGGTGGGGTCATAATTGCTTCAGAGATAGCCGAGCTTGAAGAGTACGGGGTGCGCAGGATCTTCTCGCCCGAAGACGGTCAAAGCCTTGGCCTGGAAGGCATGATAAACGTCCTTATTGAGGAGTGCGATCTAGACCTGGCATCTCAGCTTCCCGACAGCCTAGATGGGCTCATTGCTGGCGACCCGAAATCACTTGCGCGGGTCATAACTGCCATAGAGTCCAACACTCTCCCAGGGGAGATGATGGCTGAGCTTTTTGAAGCAGCACAGCGGCATATGGCACCGGTTCTTGGGATAACAGGTACGGGTGGCTCTGGGAAGTCGTCTTTGACAGATGAGCTGATAAGGCGGTTCAGGCTGGACCAGGCAGACAAGCTGTCTATAGCGGTCTTGGCGGTGGATCCCTCGAGGCGCCGAGGCGGAGGCGCTCTTTTGGGGGACCGGATCAGGATGAACGCTATCAACACTCCCTCGATCTTCTTTCGGTCCATCGCCACGCGGGGGGCAGTCTCAGAACTGCCCACCTACGTGCCTGCTGTGATCTCAGCCTGCAGGGCAGCAGGCTTTGACCTTGTGATCCTGGAGACTCCTGGGATCGGTCAGGGAGACGCCGCGGTGGTAGATGTGTCAGATATATCGCTATATGTGATGACCCCCGAATACGGGGCACCTTCGCAGCTTGAGAAGATAGATATGATCGAGCTTGCTGATGTCGTCGCCATAAACAAGTTTGACAGGCGGGGTGCCGACGATGCGTTACGTGAAGTCCGCCGCCAGTGGAGGCGAGCTCGCCAGTGCTTCTCGACAGATCTCGAGTCCCTTCCTGTGTTCGGTACGATTGCAGCGCGTTTCAACGATGATGGTGTTACAGCCTTGTACCAGCATCTGAGAGAGCGGCTGGCAGAGGGGGGGCTCAGCGTGAGCGGGCCTATCCTTGCCGAGGTTGGCGTGAAGGCCTCCACTAGGATCGCGGCAATTGTACCTCCTGAGAGGATGCGCTATCTAGCAGATATTGTGGGCGCAGTCCGTGCTTATCATGCTGAGACAGAGAGGTTGTCATCACTGGCGAGAACCGCCCAGCAGGTCTCCGCTGCCAGCGAGTTGGCAAGAGAGCGCCAGGTGGACCCCGGCGCCTTGGAGCTTCTGGCTACTGAGGCCCTTGATTTGCTGGGTGATCAGGCGCGTAGCATGCTCGAGGACTGGGAGCGCACAGTCCAGAGCTACCGTGCCGAGGAGCTGCACACCGAGCAACCCTCCGGCGGCCGGGCGGTGGAGTTGAGGCGCTATTCATTGTCAGGCATGGCGATCCCCCGTGTGGCCCTTCCCCGCTACAGTGACCACGGAGACCTCCTGCGCTGGCTTCGATCGGAGAATCTTCCCGGAAGGTTCCCCTTCACCGCGGGCGTGTTCCCCTTCAAGCGAGAGGGGGAAGATCCGGCAAGGATGTTTGCAGGGGAGGGGGACCCATTTCGGACCAATCGCCGATTCCACCTGCTGGCTGAGGGACAGCCCGCCACGAGGCTTTCTACCGCTTTCGATTCAGTAACCCTCTACGGCTGGGACCCGGATGAGAGGCCAGACATATATGGCAAGATAGGGACCTCTGGGGTTTCAATTGCCACAATTGATGACATGAAGGCGCTCTTTGATGGGTTCGATCTCTGTGACCCGAAGACGTCGGTATCCATGACCATTAACGGTCCAGCTCCTACGATCCTGGCAATGTTCTTGAACACCGCGATCGACCAAAGGCTGGATCGCTTCGAGCATGAGCATGGGCGGGCCCCAGACCTCGCAGAGGAGGCAGAGATCAGAAAGTGGGTCCTAAGGAACGTCCGGGGCACGGTCCAGGCTGACATCCTAAAGGAGGATCAGGGGCAGAACACATGCATATTTTCTACGGAGTTCTCTCTTAAGGTAATGGCGGACATCCAGGAGTGGTTCATAGACCATGAGGTGAAGAACTTCTATTCCGTATCCATATCTGGTTACCACATAGCAGAGGCTGGTGCCAACCCCATAACACAGCTCGCTTTCACACTCGCCAATGGCTTTACTTACGTGGAGGCATATATTGCACGCGGCATGGATGTGGACGATTTCGCTCCCAATCTTTCGTTCTTCTTCTCCAACGGAATGGATCCCGAGTACACAGTGATCGGGAGGGTGGCACGCAGGATATGGTCTGTAGCGATGAGGGAGCGCTATGGAGCCAATGACCGCTCCCAAAGGCTTAAGTACCATGTGCAGACCTCGGGCCGGTCCCTGCATGCCCAGGAAATGGCCTTCAATGACATACGAACGACTTTGCAGGCCCTCTGTGCGATATATGATAATGCGAACAGCCTGCACACCAACGCCTATGATGAAGCAGTGACTACGCCTACCGAGGAGTCGGTTAGACGCGCACTGGCCATACAGCTCATCATCAACAAGGAGTGGGGGCTGGCGCTCAATGAGAACCCATCAAAGA
>JAMCQF010000179.1:306-4239 GCA_023379605.1 Actinomycetota bacterium | reverse complement strand
CCGATCTGACCACCGAGAATCTCTACAACTCGCTCGGAGGCAAGCGCAAGGGCGATCGCTGACTCCTCGTCTATGCCAGGATCCACCTCTATGCGATCCCGCACTTTCCCTCCAACCTGGACAACAAGGGTCACGCTCTCGGCTCGCGCGAGCTCCTGGTTGGCCTTGGGCCAGGGCTGGCCGTGGACACGCTCACCGGGCCCGTGCCTGCGCTCCCAGAGCTCGGCGGATATATGCGGTGCCATTGGCGCCAACATGAGCAACAGGGTGTCTAGAGCCTCTTCCAGCACATCGCTATGGGCGTCGCCGCTTGCATATCGCATGAGCTGGTTCGTGCGTTCCATGCAAGCAGCCACGGCTGTGTTGTACGACCAGCGATCGAAGTCGTCGCTCACCTTTGCCACAAGCCTGTGCGTGGACCGCCTTTCTTCTAAGTCCCCCGCCCTGAGCTCGCCACTACGGCGAACGCGGGTCGCGCCTTGTGCTGGATCCTCGGGATTCGCCAGGCGCCAAACCCTGTCTAGAAACCGGGCGCACCCGGCTATCACCTCATCGCTTTGATCTGACCAATCCACGTCATCAGCCGGTGGGCCGACAAAGAGGTGGTACAACCGCAGGGCATCTGCACCCACCGTGTCTACGTATTTGGACGGGGCTATGAGGTTCCCCTTGGACTTGGACATCTTGGTGCCCTCCAACCGGATCATTCCCTGTGTGAACAGCCTGGAGAAAGGCTCGCGAAGATCCGCCGGCGCTATGCCCAGATCCGACAGGGCCTTGGTGAAAAAGCGCGCGTACAAAAGGTGCAAGATCGCATGCTCTATACCTCCTATGTACTGATCTACAGGCATCCAGTACGAGGCGAGCTCAGGATCAAAAGGTCGGTCGGTAGACCACGGGTCGCAGAACCGAAGGAAGTACCACGAAGAGTCAACGAAGGTGTCCATCGTGTCCGTTTCCCTTCGGGCCGGGGCACCACAGCGGGGACACGCAACACTGCGAAAGCCTTCGTGGAAGGATAATGGGGACTCTCCTGTTGGACGGAACTCTACATCGTCAGGGGCAAGGACTGGAAGATCCTCTTTTGGAACTGGGACCATGCCACATATGTCGCAATAGATAATCGGAATCGGGCATCCCCAGAAGCGCTGGCGTGAGACGAGCCAATCCCTTAACCGGTAATTAACCTTGCGGACTCCGTACCCATTCTTCTCCAGCCAGGCAATGGCACGTTCCTTGGCGGTCTCGATATCAAGGCCGTCAAGCCAAGCGCTGTTGATCTTTATGCCTGCTCCGCTATAGGCACCTCCTTGGAAGCCCTCTGGAGGCTGCACGGTCCTTATAACTGGGAGGGAGTAGGCGGAGGCGAACTCAAAGTCGCGCTCGTCCTCTGCGGGAACCGCCATGATGGCGCCAGTTCCATATGCCATAAGGACGTAGTCCGCTATCCAGATCGGTACCTGGTTGCCGTTGAAGGGGTTTACAGCAAAACTTCCTGTGAAGGCACCTCGCTTGGCTAGACCCCCTTCAACGGAGGTGCGCTCTATCTCGGAGCTGCTGGCTGCCCTAGCCCTAAGCTCATCCACATAAGGCCTGCTCTCCTCGGTGGTGAGGGTCTCCACCAGCGGATGCTCTGGAGCTAGCACCACATAAGTCATCCCAAATCCCGTATCGGGTCTTGTGGTGAAGACTCGAACTGAAAGAGAGCTGCGCCCGACCACCTTCAGGTCAAACTCGACCCCAGCGGAACGGCCTATCCAGTTTCGCTGCATGATCTTAACCCGCTCGGGCCAATCGAGGCCTTCCAAGTCGTCAAGGAGCTCCTCTGCATAGGAGGTGATACGAAAGAACCACTGCTCCAAGTCTCGCCTGACCACCAGGTCTCCGGAGCGCTCACATGTCCCGTCTTGACGTACCTGCTCGTTTGCCAGGACCGTTTGACAGCCAGGGCACCAGTTGACCGGAGCTTTGGCCCTATATGCAAGCCCTGCCTCCAAGAACCGCTCGAAGATAACCTGGTTCCAGCGTATGTACTGGGGGTCGTGACTGCGGATCTCGCGCCTCCAGTCATAGACGGCGCCTAAGGAGATAAGGCTCTCCTTGAGTTCCTCGATACGGGCATCAGTAAAGATGCGCGGGTGGACACCGGTAGCGATGGCTGCGTTCTCGGCAGGTAGGCCAAAAGAGTCAAAGCCGATCGGGGAGAGAACGGCGTAACCCTGCATAGTGCGGTGTCGGACGATCAGATCTCCGAAAGTGTAATTTCGCACGTGACCCTGGTGGGCTGGGCCACTCGGGTAGGGGTACATGCAAAGCACGTACCACGGCGGGCGAGACCCACCCGCGTCTACCTCGTAGGTCTTCTCCTCGCGCCAGCGGTTCTGCCAGCGCTGCTCTATCTCTTTGACGTTATAGGCTCGGGCCATCCCAGGGATGCTACCCAGCTATGGCACCTGATGTGCTCAAGGGCCAATAGAGCTGGCAGTTCCAACCTCGGATGCGGGCGGGGCAGTTACCGTTACCGGCACCCCAAAGTGAGAGAAGTCCACTCGCAACGACTCTGTGGCACCGGCTAGGTCGAGCTTCCCTGCTGATGTGCCAGGTAGTTGAACCTTGGATAGATCTACGGTAGTAGCCACTTGGCGGAGATGGCCATGCTCTCCAACCCAGACGTCAACGGGAAGCTGCGAATAGCCGAGTACCGAAGATGGGCTTGTCCTAGCGGCCGATCCGGCTCCACCGGCAGGCAAGGCAGGAAGCTTCGAAAGGTCAACAACAACCCGGTACTCTGTCGTCTTCCTGCCGTTGAGCTCGACAGTTCCCACCACGCTGAACTGATCCGATTCTGAGCGGAGCAGCGAGAGAAACTGTCCAGGATCGCCTGCGATAGATGACGACAGTGGTCCCAGCTGAGCCCCCGACAGCTGGGACAGCCCCGAGGCTGACATTCTTTCCGCTCCCTCAATCCACTTCTTCCCACCAATAGCACCAGACATGGTCGCTGGTAGCTCCACATAGACCGTGTTCGAGATGATCCTTAAATTAATCTTACCCGAGCCCAGAATTGCTCCACCAGCAGGAGCGCTTATGGTCACCTCTCCCACTTTGGTGCTGAAATCGTATGCACCATGAGCAGATATCGTAACCGACTTGGTCAGGGTGCTTGAGGGAGCTGAAAGAGCCGAGGTCATAGAAAAATCTGTGCTCTTGGTGGCAATGGTGGTCGTATAGGCAGCATCCACGGCCTGCCTGGCAACAGCTGAGCTCGGAGCCTGTCCGTGACCGTGAGCCTGAGCCGAACCGGTGCTCGCCGAGCTCGAGCATGCAGCTGCCACAATGGCCACAGTGGCCAATATCCCTACTGCCACTGCCTTGTTCATTCCCATGATTGCCTTGCCTTCCTAATGACCTGGTCCGGACCCGCAGTGCCCTCCAGAGATCCCTGGAGCTCCAGGTCCACAATCAACTTCTCAGCACCGGGTTTCTCTTGTGACTTGGAGCAGTTGCTACACAGCCCTTCCACCGATCCTAGCCGTGCGCTCGCGTTCCTAATCGCGCGGTATGTGGTCGCTCTGTTCTCTGGCAATCCAGCCCAAACCTGCCAATCGTGCTCTGCCACGCCTTGCACAGGACCATCCCGCCCAAGCCGCCACCTCCGTGCCACACTAACCAAAAGTGCGCTCAAACGAGCCTGGAAAAGCAGGGCCCAGACGGCCGTCGAGCGCGATGCCTTCACAGGGCCTGGGGGCACCACCGCCAAGCGAGCGACGTTACCGTTCTCGCCGACAGTGACACCTTCGGCACACCCTCTTTGGATACCAGCGGCGAGGCCTGCTGGGCCGCAGCCCAGACCGCCAGCGCGGCCGGGTAGGCCACGACGATGGACGACACCACGAACATACGGAACGCCGGCCGGGGCCATGCCGGGTTGTG
>JAMCQF010000179.1:0-296 GCA_023379605.1 Actinomycetota bacterium | reverse complement strand
CACGCAGGATAAGCGGCCTTCGGAGCAGCGCTATACGACCAGGCCGGGGAGGCTGCCACATCAGATGCGGTCGCAACCTCGCTCGGCTGCGACGTGCTGTATAAAACATAATAATCGGCGGGGGCACTGGGGCAGATCGCACTAACAGGAGTAGACGAAGTAGTCTACCTAATAGTAGACTGTGCGCATGAGCACCACGATGAGAGTCAGCAGCGAGACGCGCAGGCGATTCGCGGAGCTGGCCAAGGCAACGGGCAGACCAATGATCGAACTGCTAGACGAAGCGGCAGATGCCC
>JAMCQF010000178.1 GCA_023379605.1 Actinomycetota bacterium | reverse complement strand
CCCGCGTCTAGATGCCATCGCTACCAGGAGGTCGCGAAACTGTGCCGTTGGCATCCCGCAGACCACCTTCTTGAACCATGGGGTCGATGCCTGGGCCTCACGCCCGCTAGCTCGCATCTCGTCGAAGCCGAGGTTCTCCACCACGACGAGCCTGCACCCGTAGCGCTCAGCCAGGTCCAGCGCTTCGGTGATTGCCCGGCGAAGATGCCCGTCTCTTCTCGACGCGGGCAGGTCCTCTGTGACGAGGGGGATGTGAGCCAGGCGGCGGATGGGGTTGCCTGAGCGGTCCAGGATCGCCGGGGCGATAAACCCGTGATTCAGATCCAGGGCGAGCACGCGCAGTCCCTCATCGAAAAGCAGATCATCGAAAGCGGAGACCTCGACTAGCGCCACAGGGGTGAAGGCTGCATCCAGGTAGATCCGCCCGTTTTCTGCCAGGAGGATCTCGTAAGCAACGGCCCGGTTGGCCTCCACCTGGGCCAGCCACTCGGCGGACCGGTAGGAGAACCGCACCGGAGCCTCGAAGCGGTATCGGGTAACGCCACGTGTGGTCACGTTGGCCAAGTGCGAGAGTGTCGCTGGCAGGTCCACCTCCAAGACGCCATCTGGCGACACCCGGATGGCCTCATTGCCATAGCGCTTGCCCGCCTCGCCATTTGCCCCAAAGCGCCTGCGCTTGGCATGCCAGCGTGCTCGCCACTGATCCTCGGTGAGACCAGCCTCAAAAAGGTGCAGCCGGTTGCGAAGTAGGGCCTTGCCGCCACGGGTGATATGCACCTTGGCGCTATCTATGTCCGCTCTAAGCTCGGTGGCCTCGTGACGCAAGCGCTCCAGGCGCTGGCGCTTCATCGCGTGCTCATGCGCACTTCGATAGCCAAAGGCAAGACGACGTGGCCGTCTGTTCTCAGCCTTGGCCCGCTCGGCCTTCTTAGCGACCAGCTCCTTGCGCTCCGCCTGGGTATGGATCGTGCGCCTGAGTTTCTCCCCGATAACCTTGATCGCCTTCTGCTTGTGTGCGAGCGCCCGGTGTTGGTTCCTTCGAGCAAGGCTGTACACGTCGTTCGAGGACTTCGTGATCCAACCGGCGTAGCGAGACGAGCATGAAGAGGTGATCTCGGCTTTGCGCATCGCCCAGAGCACGGTATCTGCCGAGGGGGGTCTCTTGTGCTTCAAGGTCCCCTCGGCGCCCTCAACCGAGAACCGCCCAAGGAGCGATCCCACAAAACCCGCCAGTGCGCAGATCGCCCTGGCCTCGTCACTGACAGGCTGGCATCTAGCCGCCAGGTCCGCTCCCAAGAGCCGGTCGAAGTGCTCTGCCAGTGCGTGCGCCACCACCATGTCGTTCTCGGTCGCCTTGATCCTGGTGCGGATGCGTATGGCTTGTTGAGGTGGTGCTTGGGTGGTGCCCTTCACCGGGTGTCGCACCTTCTTGCTCATGTGGACATTTCATCACTGAGGTGTAACGCCATCGGACCTAGGTTCGCTTTTGCGCAGTTCAGGGCCTTGATCGCCCGGTTCCGTGCAGACCTGCGCCCATAGAGCCGAGCACAGAAGCTTGTGAGCACCTCTGTCATGTCCCGCACCAAGTCATCATCAACTTCGCCCTCGTTAAGCACCACAAGGCACCTGCCGGTAGCCGTCAGTGCGGCTTCCACAAGCTCAGTGTTCACCCGCCCGAGACGGTCTCGGTGCTCCACCACCACGGTCCCGACGTTCGGGTCCGAAAGCAGACGCCGCACCTTCCTGTCGGCGCCGTTCATGCCGGAGCCGACCTCAGCTTCAACCCTCACGACCAAGACTCCGGCCTTTGCCGCCCACTCGGTAAGACGCGCCACCTGCCGGTCCAGGTCGGATCGTTGGTCGTGAGACCACACCCTGGCGTAAAGCCCGACACCCGCCGGTATCTTCGGAACCACCGCCTCTTGGTTCACCAGGATCAAGCGCGGTCCCACCCGCGTCGCGGGGACTGGCAGAGTGCCGTCGCGGAACCACCGGTATGCCGTGTGGTAGTGGATGCCCTGGCTCTGCGCCCACTGCTTCAGGTTCACGGCTATGTGGTAGCACACTAGAACACACGTATGATCACTACAAGGCAATACTTAGGCAGCAGTTCGGACCCCCGGCAAGGTGACCTCGCAGCTAGGCAGACTTCCCTGAGCCCGATGGCCCGTACACGATCGCCCACTCGCCTCGCTTGACGCTGGCCTTCAAATTCCGGCAAGGCTCCTCATGATCCACAAGGGTGCCAAGGATGGTGCCTCCCGCCTTTACCACCTCCTCGCACCTGTGAGGCCGGGCGTGCCAGGCGAGGCATTTCTTGAGGCGCTTGGCCACTTCGTATTCAACCTGGAGGCCAACAGCAACTCGACAGTAGGTGGGCCGATTCGGTCGCCCCACAGCCGACGCTCGTGTAAGTGCGACGGCAGCGTTGCATTCCTTGAGACTTTCGATCGATTCGGTCGCGTGGTCATGGCAGAGCTTCGAATGCTCGCTAGAGCTGAGCTTAACAAGCTTTATCCGATGGGAGAGATCTGGATCGATTTTGACCCTGTCGGCAACCGCAGATCGGTACCGTTCGAGTCATCGGAACACCGAACTGAGAAAAACCTTCCATTGGGTCCCACGATCTTCATCCCTGCATGTATTTTCCGTGTTTGCGATCCTCAGCGCCTGGAGAGATTAGATGGCACTCATCGGCATGTCTGCCGAATGCTAAAGGGCACAACCCGCGCCCAACAGAGACAGTGCAGACTCATGGTCTTCGTTGAGTTGGAATCCACGACGGTCTTCTTAAGCATCGCGAGCCACACCACCGCTGCACGCTACGTCATCGGCAACGACCGTCGGAGCTGTTTACAAGCTGCCGTGGCGGGAGCCGACGAGCTTCCAGGCCACCGGCAGAAGGCTTGCAGCCAGCAAGGCTTTTATGGCGTCACCGATGATAAAGGGTGTGAAGCCAAGGGCAAGCGCTCTTGCAATCCCCACGTGCATGCTGACTGCGAGCCAAGCCACCCCGATCGTGTACATAACGGCCTCTCCGGCGACCATAGCTGGAGCCGACGTTTTCCATGTCCTGTCCGCCCTGCGCTCGGCAAGATAGCCACACAACGCAGCCGAAGCAATGAAGCCTACAACATAGCCAAATGATGCCCCTACATAGCCGCTGGTGTGCCCGGCAAACCACGGCACCCCAGCAAGTCCGGCTACCGCATACAGCGACATCGCTGCCAGCGCGCGTCGCCAGCCCAGTGTCGTGCCAACGATCAGCACACCGAGGGTCTGCCCGGTAATCGGCACCGGGGTGAACGATAGATGGATGGAGAGCTGAGCGAGCGCGCCCACTAGGCCAGCCGCACCTACCACAAGTGCGATGTCTCTAAGCAGAGACCCTGGCACTAGATCGGCAAGCACCACTGGTTCTTGGTGCTTTAGAACTGCAACGTCGGACATCTGCGCTGAACCTCCTCGGCGACATACTAGTTACTACGTACTAGTTACTACGTACATATATACCAACGTACTAACTCAAGACAATGCCAAGCTCCGCTTGGGCGCAAGTGTAAGAGGCAAAGTATAATGGGTTGGGGTTTAGGTCCACAAGCGACACAGGCGAAAATACGGTCCGGTGAACGTCGACGACACATTGGAGTTCCTACTCGGGCGGTGGTCAGTCCACCGGTCAATCGTCCACGCAGATGGTCGGCACGCAACATTTAGAGGCATGGGGGTCTTCACCGTGCAGCGCTGCGCCTACGAGCCGCAACGACAGCGCTGGGCACATTACGAAGAGAGGGGGAGCCTGCGCTTCGATGGATCTTCGTCCTCAGCCACTCGCCAACTCGACTACACCTCAGGCCCTGAAGACAGGGGGGTCAACATCTGCTTTAGCGACGTGCGGCATTTCATCAGCCTCGATCTGAGTGCTGGAAGCTGGGTGGATAGACATCTTTGCGTAGCTGACCTCTACGAGATCTCGACCAGGGTTCTCTCCCCGGATGTCATCGAGGAGCGCTGGGTTGT
>JAMCQF010000177.1 GCA_023379605.1 Actinomycetota bacterium | reverse complement strand
GTGGTACATATGTCCCCACGCACTCCAAAAGTCATGGTACGAGCTCATCTCCGCTACTACATCGGACAGATGAGTGGAACACATCCACAATCACAGATGAACTTCGGTAGAAGTCTCCCCACAAGCTCACATGGTGAATGACACGACAAGGGCGTGTGTCGTCGTTGAGCACGAATAGCCTCATCGGGACCCGTCAGGCCAATCCAACACAGATGGCACGGCATAGAGAAGCTCGGGTGGCTCCTGGAAGCAGATCGTGTGCCTGGAAGGCAGGTCGGTCGCTTGCCCAACTTTTCCTAAAGCCAAACTGACTGCCAGCCGATAGCTGAGAGTGGTGCCTGTTAGCTTACGAGCACCCGGTCAAAGTGTCGGACATTTCGGTAGATACCCTGGCCGAGACCTGGGAGGAAGAAGGGCCGTCATGACAGTCCGGGCAAGAATAGCGGCAACGGTAGCAGCGATGTTACTCTGCGCAGCTGGAGTGGCTGGATTGGGATCGACCAGCGCTTACGCAGCCAGCTGTTCGTCCAGTACGGGAAGTTCTTCTTGCACTTCGGCAGCTACGGCAACCATTTCCTCCGGGACCCTCACAGTTGAGGCACCATCAACCATCTCCTGGTCAGATACCTTGAGCGGAGTCAACCAGACAGTGGACCTACCAGTTAACATGGCGGTGATAGACGCCACTGGGTCCGGGGACGGATGGAGTGCAGAGATAACGAGCACTACCTTTACGGACTCTGCCACCTCTGATACCTTGCCCACCTCGGCCTTCAGCCTTAACGGGTCGAGCTCATCGCAGTCGAGCACAACAGGGCCCACTGCCGCCTGTGGGAGCGACTCGACCTGCACCCTGCCTTCGAGCACTACAGCTCCTGTCAGCTACCCGCTCGTGGTGCCAGCCGCATCCACTGCACCCACCGCTGCTCCATTTTACACCGCCAATGCTGCAACTGGTATGGGCGCAATACAGCTCCCATTAGATGCCTGGCTCTCAATACCCGCCAATGCATATGCAGGAGACTACACTTCCACGGTGACAATATCTGTCACCTCTGGTCCTTAGGCTCAGCTTTGCGGTCTCTCGTACCAGCTGCGGTTACAGCAGCAACGGCAGCTCTTGGCCTTTTAATCGGGGTCAGTCCAGCCTTTGCCGCAACGGTCCTGGCTCCTGGCACCTTTTCGGTTGGCACTGGAGTTCCTGGCGCCTCTTACTACTCCATCCACGTTCTGGCGGGATCAAACACACCACATGACCTGGTCGTCTCCAACCCGACCGGGGCCTCAGAGACCTTAGCCATCCGAACCGAGCTCGGACTCACAGCCACGTACTCGGGCGACACGTACGTCCCGAGCCACAGCGGAGCAGCAGGCTGGCTCGCTGGCCTGCCGAGCTCAGTAAAGTTAGGACCACACGCCAAGGTGACCATTCCATTCCAGGTAGACGTCCCCTCCCACACCAAAGCCGCTGATTACCTCGCTGGCGTGGCCGCTCAGAGCACTCCGGGTTCGCTACCAGATGGAGTAAAGACCACAGGCAAGCCAGCCGCCACTGCCACTGTGGTGCGCCAGGTGGTGCTTGGAGTGGCCGTCTATGTAGGCACTCCCGCTATCTCCTCGCTTAAGATACAAAGTGTTACCGCAGCTGCTTCCTACTCGGAGCTTGTGATCAGGGAGCACAATGCAGGGCTGACCTTCTTACATCCCATCGGAACAGTCTCTGTCGGATCTAGATCATGGACGCTTCGTTCTTCCACAGTATTGCCAGGCGGAACCGCCTATCTGGTGGTTCATATTCCCAGACTTGCGCCCGCTCCACATGTCGCGAGCGTAGATCTTATCTATCGCCACGGCACTAAGCACGTCTCCTGGAGCGGTGTGCTGGTGGAGAGCGGCCCACAGCATTCAGGGCCCATCCCAGCAAGCACTGGACCCCAGCTCGTTCATGTCTTTCCCTCCTCCCCATTCCCCTGGATCGTAGTTGTAGCAGCAGGGGTCGCGTCGGCTGGTCTCGGCGCCCTAGCAGGCGTTGGCATAGTACGCTACAGGCGGGGCTCGGGCCGAACCAGCTCCTCTTAGAGAAGCGGTGCGGCGGTGATGCGCGAGGTCAAACGACTTTTGCGATGCCTTGCATACCTGGCGCTAGTGCCAGTCCTTGCTGCCCAAGTTCTTCTTGGAATACCATCTCTCGCATCTGCAAGCACAACTGGCGTGACCTCCACATGGGCCGAGCTGTCACCGCAGACCTCACCGCTCGCGCTACAGCTCGCTGGTATGGCCTACGATCCATCCACCAGTCAGACAGTCATGCTCGGGGGCGAAGACGCTTTGGGGGTATCCAGCGGAGCCACTTGGGTGTGGAATGGATCGAACTGGACCGAGATGATCAGCACTGGACCGCTTGTAGCTTACGGTGTCTCTGTGGCATGGGACGGATCGAGCTCTCAGCTGCTTGCATTTGGCGGCGCGAATGGTCTATCTTACTACAATGCGACTTGGACATGGGACGGGTCCAACTGGACCGAGATGTTTCCCACTGACTCACCTGTGCCGAGAAGCTCCGCATGCATGGCATATGATGCTTCGACTGGTCAGCTTGTCTTATTCGGTGGCTATACCGGTAGCTCTTATCTAAGCGATACCTGGACATGGGACGGGTCCAACTGGACCGAGATGAGCCCTCAGACATCGCCACCTCAAGAAGAGGGGGCCTCCTGCGCTTACGATGCGGCAACTGGTCAGCTTGTCTTATTCGGTGGCTATACCGGTAGCTCTTATCTAAGCGATACCTGGACATGGGATGGATCCAACTGGACCGAGATGAGCCCTGCCAGCTCACCTTCTCCGGCAGAGGGCTCTTCGATGGTCTGGGATACATCAACTGGTCAGCTTGTCTTATTCGGTGGCTATACCGGTAGCTCTTATCTAAGCGATACCTGGGTGTGGAACGGATCCAACTGGACCGAGATGAGCCCACAGGCATCGCCACCTCCGCTTGCCAACTCCTCTGTTGCCTACGACACCTCCAGCGACCAGACCTTGCTGTTCGGCGGAATGGGCAGCTCCGGGCTTTCCGCAGAGACATGGCTATGGGAAGCTGAGACTCTTGAAGCTCCTGTTAGCATCACTTGGCTGGCCACATTGGACGGCAATAACTTGATCGAGAGCACCACGCTAGCTGTGACCGTCAATGACACAATGGGAGGCACCTGGGATCTGGACGCGACCATCGGTTCAGATCCGACTTCCGGTAGTCATACAATAGGCCCAGTAAGCCTCAACGGGACAGCCATGCAGCCGGGGGTCGCAACTGTTGTGGCTTCAGGTACGAGCACGAGCCAGACAGAAGAGCTGTCCTTTGCATTGACTATACCTGCCAACGCCTATGCAGGAGGTTACTCTTGTGCGATCTCCTGGTTTATATCTGGCTAAGTGATATGAACGCTGAGGCTGATCACGTTAGGACATAGCTTCCCTTGCGGACATGGCGGCATTCACCAGCTGTTGCGCCCTTTGCCGCTAGGTGAACCTCACCTTGATCGAGAACACTCCAAGGGTTAGATCCTCGGGGAGATCTGTTTCTATCTCTGGCACGCTGCACGTTGATAGTCCACTTTCCATGCCGAACTGGATAGCTATTGTGGCTCTGGCTGGAAAGTCCGGGGTTCCGAGCATGACCACCCACTTAGAACCGCGAGATCGCTGGTCGGTAATCCAACATCTTATGCTCAAGTGACCTTCGGCTCGTGCTATGGGAGGGGTCTGGGCTGGCCAGCTAAAGCCAGCTCAGTGGAAGGGGTTGGCCACCGGATGGGTGATGTCTAAGTAGGCGGCGGAAAGACCCAAAAAGACCAGCGCCATCAGTACCGCGTAGGTCACTGGCATCAGCTTGGCAGCG
>JAMCQF010000176.1 GCA_023379605.1 Actinomycetota bacterium | reverse complement strand
AACAGCTAGTAACCTAGCGGCCAGCGTGGTCTGCTCGTGATCTCGCCGAACGGCAATGTCTTGTGGGACTGCATACCTTACCTGGACGACTACGTCGTAAGCAGGGTAAATGAGCTCGGTGGGATCTCGGCGATAGCCATCAGCCATCCGCACTTCTACGGTTCGATGGTTCAGTGGTCAAAAGCTTTTGACGCACCGATATACATCCACGCCGCAGACAGCCCCTGGATCCCAAGGCCAGATCCATCAATCGTATTATGGGAAGGAGAGAAGATGGGGCTGGCTCCAGGGTTCACGCTCATAAATGCCGGCATCCATTTCCGAGGGGGGACGGTGCTTCACTGGAGCGGTGCGCCTGGCGGGCAAGGGGCGCTCCTAAGCGGAGACATCTTCCAGGTGGTGATGGACAGGCGATGGGTTAGCTTCATGTACAGCTACCCAAACCTCATCCCTGAGCGACCCAGCACCGTGCGCAATGGTCTGCGTCTCCTTGAGCCATTCAACTACGAGCGCATCTACGGTGCTTTCTGGGGGCGCATAGTGGAAAGCGATGGTGCTGCGGCTGTGGCAAGATCAGCGCAGAGATACCTTGACCGCCTAATCGACGATCCTAGGCTTACTGGTCCGAGCGGACAGCTGTGAGGTCAAGGCCATAGGTGGCTGAGCTCCGGCTCGCTTCGCGCAATCTGATCATGTGCCGGTCTCGACAGGAGCTGGCCCCAAAGGCTCAGCTGGCACGAGCTGCGGACCGGCAACCGTGCCAAAGCTCACGCTGATGCCGTTAGTCCTCATTGCATAGATGAACCAGAATACCGATACCGCTATCCCTGCAACTGTGAGCCCTACGGTGACTGCCGTCTTCTCGACCACAAATGAGCGCAGCGACGATGCCACAAGCAGCCATAAAACCAGGCCGGCATTGGACATGAGCACCACTGCCCACAGAAGCGAGAGCCGCATGAAGAACTTTCTCACATGAGTATTTGTGAGCATCTGTGGGTCCAAGGGACAGAAGTCATGTGCAAGCTTCTCTGTGAGCGGGCGCCCGATCACAACTGAGGTAAAGAACGCAAGTGCGACAAGCACAGTGGCTCCAGCAGGCTGGACGAAGTAAACAAAGGAGCTGCCGCTCGCGAGAGCCAGCGCAGTGCGGAAAGTCAAAAGGACTGCGCTGAGTACCAATACCCCAGCTACGCGCTCCCGTTTCACTATTCGGCGAACTATGGCCAGGTAAGCCCAGCCGAGTGCTGCATACAGCGCTCCTTGGAAGTCGTCAAGCATGAGGACCATATAGAAAAGAGCCGTCGGAACTATAAGTCCATCGAGCACCGAGGGCAGGGCATAGCCCACCAGCACACGTGGTGACGGTAGGTGTAGGGCTATACCTCCGTGCTCATGTGTTTGCGGCCCCCGAGCGATGGGAGAACGATACCACTGCGCAGAGCCATTGTCACTGGAGAGCTCTCCGCCCAATCCAGGAAGATTCCCGCACAACATACCTAAGGGCTGGCAGGACCGCTGACCAGATGGGCGACAGCAGAGCCCAGTCAAGGTCGGCTCTTCGTTGTCTGCTGCAGTGGTGCTCATGGTCATGTATCGGCAGAACCACCCGAGCAGTTAGAAGTTTCTTCGGCTCACCCTGGGATGGTTCGGGATGGCCATGCCTGCAGTGACCTCTCAGCGCCAGCGGGCCCGGGCGCTCGGAGAAGGCGGGTCCCAGGTCACCCACCAGTGACTTCTCAGCGCCAGCGGGCCTTACGGCGTAGCCTTGCGCGTCCGCTGACGCGTCGATCTGACTGCCCGGGGACCTGGCCAGAGATGGCAGCGGCTGGTCAGCTGCCAGGTGGGGGCGTGGGCGGCGGGACCGTCCAACCCGTATCCGCCGGTGTTGGAGCAGGTGGAGACGGACTTGGGCTCCAGCTCTCAGAGGGTGGCCGTGGAGCGACCGTATGGGAGGGGGGTGGCGGCGGTCTCCACGTAGGAGGCGTCCAGGTTGGCTGGACCCAGCTCGGGGGTGTCCAACTCGGAGGAGTCGGGCCCTTGTGCGCCGCCGAGATCGCGTGCTCATCACGCTCCCTCCTGAACAGCACCAGGCCGGCAACGAGAAGCACGATTGAGAGCACAAGGATTGCAAGGCCGCCTAGCACACGCCCGTCCGCCTCGGCTTGGCACTCTCCTACAAATGCCTGCCACTGGAAGTAGGCCTCTGGGCTGGCAACAGATGGTTGGGGTCCTGCTCCTATTGAGCCTGGATCAAAGAACGCAGCAGCAGCGGACTCCGATGCTGTTCCCGGCCCGCAAGTACCGCCCGCAGCAGGAGCAGGCAGGCTGGTCAACACGGCTGTTAGAGCAATGCCAACGCCCACCACCCCAAGAAATCCAAGGATGGCTGCCACCACGCGGTGTGTGCTCGATCCGGGCATCGGCGTACTGCTCATTGTCGTTGTAGATGGTAACCGAGCAGAGAGCCTGAGAGGGCCGCGCGTAGGAGTTGAGTGCCGAGATGCGTAAAACTCTCATCTGGCTCACAACTTTCTTTAACAAAGGGCTCATATGTTGCTGCTTGGATGGTAACCAAGACATATGTGATCACCTCTGGGCAGACGGTGTGGTGCGAGTACGGTAGAGGAGGCCCAATGAGCAGCGATGAAACCCAAGGAGCACAAGAGCCCGAGCGGGGAGCACAAGAGCCCGAGCGGGGAGCACAAGAGCCCGAGCGGGGAGCACAAGAGCCCGAGCGGGGAGCACAAGAGCCCGAACCGCCTGGGGCCACCTGGTCTGGCGCAGGGCCGGCCTCGGGTGCCTGGTCAACCTCGTTCCCCCCACCTGGAACTGGTATGTACCCACCGCCTGGGGCGACCTGGTCTGGCGCAGGGCCGGCCTCGGGTGCCTGGTCCACCTGGCCGGGTCCAAGCTCGCAGGGATACCGACCAAAGCGATCGCACACCACGGCTGTGGCAACCATTCTTACCGTCATAGCTCTGGCTTTAGGAGTGGCAATAGGCCATATCGCATGGTCGCCCGGCTCCCCGGTCTCTTCGGTGAGCCGCATCGGGGATCTCCCCGGGACAACCAGCCCATTTGGCTCTGGCGCTTCAGGATCGGGATCATCACCAAGCGCAGCTGGTCCAAGTGATGTCTCTGCAATTGCCGCAAGAGTAGATCCGGGCCTGGTGGACATAAATACCACCATGGCCTTCCAGGGCGAGCAGGCAGCTGGTACTGGCATGGTCCTCACCCCAACGGGCGAGATCCTCACCAACAACCACGTGATAGAGCAAGCGACCAGGATCAGCGTGACTGACGTTGGAAACGGCAAGACCTATTCGGCGAAGGTCCTTGGTTACGACCGCTCCAGCGATGTGGCAGTGCTCCAGCTCATCGGTGCATCGCACTTGACAACCGTGTCGCCTGGCAACTCTTCCACTGTGGCAGTAGGAGAAAGCGTGGTCGGCATTGGCAATGCCGGCGGTACCGGAGGCACTCCGAGTGCCACCGGTGGCACCGTGACGGCACTGGATCAGTCCATAACGGCAGCCGACCAGGCAGATGGTACGACAGAGAAGCTGACGGGCATGATAGAGACCAACGCTGACATCCAGCCCGGTGACTCTGGAGGTCCGCTAGTCAACGTCTCTGGCAAGGTCCTCGGTATGGACACCGCTGCGTCAGCCGGATTTTCATTCCAGTCCCCCCAGCAGTCCTCGGGTGTTCAGGCCTTTGCTATCCCTATCGACAAGGCCCTCTCGATTGCCCAACAGATCAAAGCAGGCGACGGCTCTGCTACGGTCCACATAGGCCCCACGGCTTTCCTTGGGGTCGAGGTGCAGTCCTCCTCAAGCCAAGCCAGCGGTAGCGGCTTTGGTGGGGGTTCCGGCTTCGGCCCCAGCTCCGGCTTCGGCCCCAGCTCCGGCTTCGGTTCAGGGGGCGGGTTCGGCAGCGGCGGTGCAAGCCCAGCCAGCGGTAGCGGTGGTCAGGCGGTGTCTGGAGCGGTCATTGCTGGGGTTGTCACAGGCTCTCCGGCTCAACAGGTGGGCCTTGTGGCTGGCGATATCATCACCTCGCTCGGTCAGCACAAGATCGCTTCGACCTCGGCTCTGGTAAGCGTGCTCGACCTTTACCACCCCGGCAACAAGGTGGCTCTGACCTGGATCACATCCTCAGGCCAGAGCGAAACTGCCACGGTGCAGCTGAGCTCCGGCCCTCCCCAGTAGACAGATCCTTCACTTAGCCTGTGGATCAGGGGGAGCTATAGCCGGTTGATCCGGTATCGACGCTGCAACCCGAGAGCCTGCAACCCGAGAGCCTGGAGCCGGTTGATCCGGTATCGGCGCTGCAACCCGAGAGCCTGGGGCCGGTGTGGCATGGTGCACGTAGCGCTTGCCCCTCGAGAAGCTCGCCACCGCTGCTACCAAGCACGCGATTATCGCAAAGGTAAAGGCTTCGTGAAGCCCCGAGGCAAATGGCGCGCTGATGAGGTGGGGAAAGAAGGCACGACCAACGAGCTTTTCCTGATGCGATGGAGGTAGCGCTCGAAGCACCTTGGGGCCGAGCAACACCTTCATGGGGTTGTAGCCGAGAAACGCCGCAAATAGCACTGATACTGGAGGCAGGTGAGCTATAGAAGCCGCCACCTTGGAAGGGACCCCCTGTAATGTGAGCCCACTAACCAGGCTCGTTGGCAGGGTGCTTGCCAGACCGAGGATGACAAGGGTAAAGAAGATGCCGATCGAAAGAACCTGGGCGCTGTTTTGAAACGTTCCGTTCATCCCGCCACCTGCCCCACGGTCCCCCGGCGGCAGGCTGTTCATCACACCCGCCCTGTTAGGAGACGCAAAGGCCCCCATCGAAAGCCCCATCAGGGCCAGCACAAGCGCGAACAGCCCGTAGGAGAAGTTGATCGGGAGCACTTCGAGCAGCACGAAGCCAACCGCACTTCCGATCATGCCGCCTGTGGCAAACGGGCGTGATCCGAAGCGGTCGGAGAGAACCCCAGAGATCGGGCCTGCAAGTAGGAAGCCGGCAGTGAGTGGCAGCATGTAGATCCCAGCCCACAGCGGGGTCCGAGAGAAGCTGTAGCCGTGCCTGGGAAGCCAGATCCCTTGTAGCCAGATGATCAGCATGAACATGAGCCCTCCACGAGCTACAGCAGATAGGAAGCTCGAGAGCACCCCAGCTGTGAACGGTCGGATACGAAACAGCGGGAGGCGGAACATGGGCTCGGCCACCTTGGTCTCTATGACCAGGAATGCCACCAGCAACGCTACCCCGCCACTCAACTCTGCCAGGACCGCCGGTCCTGTCCAGCCCATGGTGGAATGTCCATGGGGCTCTATGCCATATGTGATGCCTATCATCACGAGCACCAGGCCCAAGGCGAAAGTGAGGTTGCCTATCCAGTCGATGTGCGCCCTTCTCCTTACCCCGCGCTCTTCCAGCTTGAAGTAGGCCCACAGCGTCCCTGCTATCCCGAAGGGAACCGATACCAAGAACACGAACCGCCAGTCGATAGGACCGAGGATCCCTCCCAGCACAAGACCGATGAACGAGCCGCTGATTCCTGCTACGTTATTGATCCCAAGGGCCAAGCCCCGCTGGTTCTCAGGGAAAGCGTCAGTCAGGATCGCAGCAGAGTTTGCAACGATGAAAGCGGCGCCTATTCCCTGCACGACACGCATCAGGACCAGGTAAAGGGCCCCTGAGCCTCCGGTCAGCCAGTCGATGGTGAGCAGGATCGATGCGAGCGTGTAGATCGCGAATCCCAGGTTGTACATCTTCACGCGCCCGTACATGTCCCCTAGGCGACCAAGGCTCACGACCAGGACGCTGCTCACGATAAGAAAGCTCAAGATCATCCAGAGCAGGTAAAAGCTGTTCCCAGGAAGCAGCGGGTTAAGATGGATCCCTCGAAAGATATCCGGCATGGCGATGAGCATGATCGAGGAGTCAATCGTTGCCATCGTGATGCCCAAAGTGGTGTTGGCGAGCGCGACCCACTTGTAGCGCTCCGATCGCTCTGGAGTGCCTAGACCCGCAGACTCCGCCGAGCGCAGAGATCCGCTATGGCCATTTTGGAGAGGCCACCCAGTTCCTTGGTGATCTGCCATCTGAAAACCTTCCGTTCACGTTAGCATCACCAAAGTGCGGATGGCTACTGCTGCAAGCCACAGCGCAGCTGGAGGTGGCGCTCAAGCCGGGATACACAGGTGGCGGACCGCGTCTATGGCCGCATCCACGTCAGAGCCAGAGATGTCTAGGTGAGTGACAAAGCGGACCTGGCTCGCGCTGGGAGCGCTTGCCCGGACTCCGTATCCCTCAAGGAGAGCTCCTATGAAGCCGTGAGCGCCCCCCGGCCAGCCTGGCAACGAGGCGATGACAATGTTGGTCTGCACGCTTCCTAAATCGATCTCGACTCCGGGTATCTCCGCCAGCCCCTCAGCCAGCTTGCGTGCATTTTCATGGTCCTCACCCAGCCGCTCTACGTTGTGGTCCAAAGCCCACAGTGCACCAGCTGCTATGACACCTGCCTGGCGCATGGATCCGCCCAGACGTTGCTTCCACCGCCAGGCTTGGTCGATTAGCTCCTCACTGCCTGCAAGGACCGCCCCCACCGGAGCACCGAGACCCTTCGAGAAGTCGATCCAGACCGTGTCAAAGTATCTGGCAAAGCAAGCAGCCGGGCACCCCATCGCCACCACCGCATTGAGTAGCCGGGCGCCATCCATGTGCATAGCCATGCTGTGCTGCCTTGCGACTTTAGAGACTGAACGGATCTGCTCGATCGACCAGCAGGTACCACCAGGGATGTTCGCTGTCTGCTCCACCCAGACCAGCCTGGGAGTCGGTGCGTACCTAGAGGGTAGACCGATGGCAGCCTCTAGGTCCTCTGGGGTATAGACGCCCATCTTCGCTGGCAAAGCGCAAGCCATGGCTCCTGCTATTGCAGCTGGAGCTCCGGCCTCGAAGCGCAGCGGATGGGCAAGGCTGTCGCAGTAGAACACGTCCCCCTGACGGCAGTGAACTGCAAGGCTGATCTCGTTGCACATTGTCCCCGAAGGTAGGAATACCGCAGCCTCCATGCCCAAAAGCTCGGCGACTCGCTCGACAAGTGCGTTGACTGTGGGATCCTCGCCCTTCTGCTCGTCACCCACCTTGGCCTCGGCCATTGCTTGACGCATGCCAGGGCTCGGCCGTGTTGCGGTATCGCTCGATAGGTCAATCCTTATCTGGCAGCCAGGTGCATGCGGTGTGAAAAGCCCACTCATGATCACCAGGTCTATCAGAGGGCCAAGCCCCTGAGGCTTCCAGCTCTTCCGAGCTCAGCGGCACTCGCTGGCTTGCAGCAGGCAACGCTGCGGAGAGGATCAGCTGGGCGCTGGGCAGTTCGCCAAGGTGCTGCCTGAGCCCCAACAGGTGGCAAACCCGTCGCCCTCTGAGTCTGGTGCCGAAGGATTCGAGGTCTGACCCTGCGGGTCGTACATTATGACGCTCTGGCTCACCGTCAGGTTCGGGTTGGAGCCGTTGGCAGTGGTGGGGTTGAAAGTCGCACTATCGTAGTAG
>JAMCQF010000175.1 GCA_023379605.1 Actinomycetota bacterium | reverse complement strand
TCCACAGCAAGCCAACATCGTCGGCCAGCTCGCCTTCATCTCGGGCGTATCGACCAAGGGTAACGTCGTAAAGGTCAGACTTGACGAGCCCTATGCGCCATTTCCAGAAAGCGTCGCCGGAAGCGTGCCCATTATTCCACAGCACATATGGAGCGGCATCAGCGATCCCAAACAGGACTTAACCCCGAGCGCTATTATCGGATCTGGACCATATTCTCTCGCCTCCTACGATCTTACCCAAGGAAGCTACCGGTTCGTGAGCAATGATAGGTACTTTTTGGGAAATCCAGTGGTGAGGGCGTTGGAGTTCTCTCCTTCAAGCAATGAGCTCGTAGGGCTCAAGGTCGGCCAGCTGGACGGCGGCTCTCCAGGATCAGAGCAGGGTGTTCCAAAGAGCGTGCTCGACTCCTTCACGTCAAGTCCGCGCTTTGCGATGCTGACCGGCTACGGCGGGTTCACCAGGGCTCTCTTCTTCAACATGAAAAAGGGCTTTCCCTACAACGACAAGGGATTTCGTCAGGCGATAGCATACGGTATAGATCGCCAAGCCATCATAGAGCGGATCCTCTACGGCGAGGGCGTTCCTGGAAGTCTGGGGGATCTCTCTCCAGACAACCAGTGGTTCGCGCCTGGCCTTCCCACCTATCCCTACGATCCCTCTCGTGCTGGCTCATTGCTCGACAAAGCAGGGCTAAAGAAGGGATCCTCGGGCATGAGAACCCTGCCCGGAGGACAGCCTTTCCAACCGGTCATCTATACCAGTACGCTAAATAGGACAGAGACAGCTGACCTCGTTCTTAACTACATACGCGCGCTTGGGATAGATGCCTCGGTCACGGCGCTCGATCCCGCAACAGCAGACTCGGTATCTGCAGGCGGCAGGTACGAGATGATGCTGGTGGGATATGGGGGAATCATAGGTGATCCCGACTTCCTGCGCACCCAGTTCTCCCCTGATGCCAAAAGCTACTCTTTCATACGTGTTCACGGATATGACAACGCCCAGTTCACCCTATTAGCCGATGAGCAGATCCACGAGCAGGACCGTGCCAAAAGGATGCAGATGGTGCACGAGATGCAGCACATACTGGCAGAGGACGTTCCGATCCTCCAGCTATACGTGCCCAATAACTTATGGATCTACCGCACGGATGTCTTCGACGCCTGGTACTTCACCCCAGGCGGGGTGTTCGGCGGCTATCCGGGGACACTGAACAAGCAGGCCTTTGTCACCGGCAAGAAGCTGGGTACGTAATCCTTGGGAAAGTCGCTCTGGGCGGCACTGACTTTCGCTGGTGAGTCAGTGGCAAGTTGAGCCTCTGACACACCTCAACCAAACTGATGCCTAGCTCTTGGAGCCAGCCGAGAAGAGCTGCTCAAAGCACGGGGGGCAGAGCTGCTTTCCTTCAAGCAACTGGATGCGGGTCTCCATCGTAGGCTCGCCGCACTGGGCGCAAACGATAGAGCGGTGGATCCGCGCTGCTCGAGGCACAGGGTTGAAGTTTGGCCTGATTGCGATCACCGCCTCCTCTGGGGCGTCCAAGATGGCTTGTGAGCGTGCGAGGTGCAGCTTATGAAAGCGTGCGGTCTCATCCTCGGTGGCCGTCCCCTCTCTTACCTTTGCAAAGAGCTCCCGCCGCTCTTTATCATCCTCGGCACCAAAAACGTCTGCCAAAGTGGAGATCCGAACGCTCTTGCCATCACTGCGGCGCCAAAAGGTAAACGCGTTCTTTCCCCAGTCCTTGTGCACCAAGTTGCCCTTGCCAAATGTGCATCCAGTCAAAAACTGGACCGCATCGACTGCGCACATGTCGGTCTCCACCAAGGCAACGACCTCTTCGTCGCTTGCATGGGGACCCACCTCCCTAAGTGCTGCCTCTGCGGCACGCACACCAATGGCGAGCCCTGGACACATGTGCCCGTGAAACTCGACGATCTCCTCGATCGTGGACTGCTGGATCTTGGTGGACATCTCCCGTACCCCTTTCTTGTCAAAGGGCCGTGACCTCGACAACGACCCCGTCCCTCAGGCCCCCGAGCAGCTACCTGCTGGTGTTAAATCATATACCCGCTTGGCCGTCGGCGAAATCGGTCTCAGTACAACCACCTGGCTTGGCGAGCCCATGGTTGGCTGATCTGTTCCGAAATCCGCAGGCAGGGCCGAGAAGCACTGCGGCGCGCACTGGGAACGCTTGGGAGGCGGTATCATGGGCAGGTGTTAGTCGGTTCGTGCCTTGCCAGTCGTATTGTCCTGGCCGCGGTCACTGGATATCTGGCAGGCAGCCTTGCTCATAATGTCGTCCTAAGCTGGCTTCTCGCGGGGCTTTTCGCCCTGGGAGTCGTCATCTGGTCAAAAGTTAGATCGCCGCGCTCTGGTCTGAGCTGTGGTGACAGCTGCCATCCACATCGCTTAGAACTAATCTTGTCCAGACACCAGCTGAGCGAACCGAGAAGTGACAAGGCATCTGAAAAGCTCGCGCCCACAGAGCAGGATATAAGCAAGCCTTCTATAGACAAGCCTACGGTAAAGAGGTTGCCATGAGCGAGCCCGGTCCAGCCAAAGTGGCATTCATGATCCTAAGTGATGATCCAGATCGTGCAGTGCCTGGCCTGGTCATGGCCACCAGGCTCAAGTCCAATCGCAATGTGGACGTGCGCGTTCTATTCTTTGGACCAGGGGTCAAGCTGGCAGCCAGCGGCAAGATCGATGACCAGCTCCAAGGCCTCCGATCCGCGGGTATCGGTGCTAAGGCCTGCACAGCCAACGTGGAGCAGTACGGCGTGACAAGTGAAATCGCGTCTCGACCCTTGGAACTACTAGCAGCTGGAGCCGAAGTGGAGGACTTTGCCCGCAACGGCTATACCGTGCTCAGCTTCTGAGACTTCGTGAATACCGTTACGGTTATGAGCTGAGCGGCGGCTTATGCCCATGATGGCTCCCGTCACTGAAAGCAATAATGGTGCTTTTTTCATCTATGAACTTCGCAATGAGCTCGATCACTATAGAAGCGGCCTCTAAAGCGAGCCAGTGACCTAATCCCTCTACGAACTGTATCTTTGCAGAAGCCAGTTCCTTGGATAGCTCTTCGCTAAAGGATGGAGGGCTAACCGACTGATCCACCACGCCTACCATCCCGTAATCTCGAACGGTCCGGACTCGAAGCAAGGTCGCTTGTCTGCTTGTGCGCTCTGCTCTCTCACAGGCCCAAGCAGCGCGAGATGATAGACTCCACAAAGATCTCCTTGGCTTCAATCCACATGGCGGCCCACCTCCACTTCTGGTTCGTCTGCCCGCTGGAGCATTTCCCAGTTGGGAGCGCGGACGGCTCCAGTAGGCTCCTTGACATCCTCCCCATGGCTAAAGCCAGGGGATTCCGACGTGTTGCCCTCACTGTCTCGCAAACAGATCACGCTGCCCTTGTCGTAGGTGAGGGTTGGTTTGACGCTGGTGCTGGTGCCCCAACGGCTACTCCGTCTTGTGGCCGAGCAGCTCTGTCGGAGGTGGCACAGGGCTTCGCCCCATGTCGCCTGCGGATCCGTACCAGTGATCGCCTCCCGGGTGGGCGACGGTACCGGACTCGCTGCTTCTCCTGTCCGCTCAGGGCCTCCTCCGGCCCTACGCCGATGTCCTGGCGTATCAGTGGTGTTGACGCAGGGC
>JAMCQF010000174.1 GCA_023379605.1 Actinomycetota bacterium | reverse complement strand
CGTGACAGGATACTGCTCGGTCGTCGGGAGGGCTCTAACGTGCTTCTTCCCGAGGAGAAGCGCGCGGTAGCTATACACGAATCTGGCCACGCTCTGGTCGCAGTGTTCTCCGCCCACGCGGATCCAGTTGCCAAGGTCACCATCCTGCCTGCTGGCCAGACACTGGGCGTGACAGAGCAGCTCCCTTTGGTGGAAAGACACCTTTACTCAGAGGACTACCTACATGACACTCTCGCGGTGCGCCTGGGTGGCAGAGCAGCGGAGCTCGTGGTGCTGGGGCAGGGATCCACCGGAGCCGCAAATGACCTCGCTCAGGCCACCGATCTGGCGACCAAGATGGTCCGCGAGTTCGGTCTGTCCAGAGCTCTTGGACCCGTGGGATATCCACTGGGCGGGTCGGTTTTCCTAGGTAGTGGTGGTGCAGAGCTGTCGTCGAGACCGTTCGCAGAGGCTACCCAAGCTGTCATCGACGCAGAGGTAGCTGATCTGGTGAAGCGGGCTGAGGACAGGGCGGTGTCCATACTGAGCGAGCACCGTGATGTGCTGGACAACTTGGTTAAGATGTTGCTGGAAAAAGAGACCGTGGACGGCAAGGATGTCTACGCGATAGCCGGAGTCGCCCCTCACAAGTCCAATCAGCCTGGAGCTACTATGGCTCCGCATCAGGGGGTGACAGCAGCTGTGCAGGGCAGCCAAGAGGTGCTTGGATGATCGCGCGCAATGCAAGCGAGCTACCCGTCTGCAAGGCCAGATTGATGTCGGCAGCGACCCAGCATATCGAAAGTAGAGAGTTATGAGTGATCCAAGAACGACTCTGGCTGGTGCCCAAGCGACCAGACCCCCCGGGTTGCCCGGACGCATTGTTGTAGGGATAGACGGCTCTGAGGAGGCTTCCCGGGCGCTGCAATGGGCGATAGAGGAGGCTCGGTTGCGATCTGCGGTCCTGGAGATCGTAAGCACTTGGTACCTGCCAGGATATGGTTGGGGTGACGTGACCCCGGCTCCGGGGGACCCTGGATTGCAGTTTGCAGCAAACGCTAGGGGGATGGTCGAGGAAGCTGCAAGCCAGGCACGTTTGGCATTGCCGGGCATTGAGGTAGTTGCAACAGCTCTCGAAGGCAGCCCAGCGGCAGTGCTTGTAGAGCTGTCCAAGGATGCCGGGCTACTCGTAGTTGGCTCACGTGGGCGCGGCGGCTTCAAGGGTTTGCTTATGGGCTCGGTCAGCCAGGAGTGCACTGCCCATGCCCACTGCCCTATCGTGATCGTCCACTAAAGGCCCGATAAGGCTGGTCCCGTCTGGCTCTGTGCGGCTCAAGCACGAAGAGTTTTGCAACTCTCTCATGCCGCCGCCCAGCCACATAAAGCCCTCGCTGGGTGGTGCGGGACTTTGAGCCTGAGAGTAATGATCTCTAGGGTGAAGACATACCGGAGCGTCTCAGGTCCTGAGTTCACTGAGGGATCTCAGCCGTTGCCGCCAGCAGGCCCTGGAGCCTCTTGGGCTTTCTGCTCAAATGCCTCGGCCAACCGGGAGAGAAACGCGTGGACGCTTGCTTGGGCCACATGGTGAAATGCCAGGGTGTCAAGCGCTCGCCCGGCAGAACCGAGGGGAGGGTTGTATCCGCCTTGAAGCGTGAGCCGGGTGACCTCCTTTGAGAGCGGTCGGATCTCAAGGTCGGCGTCCAAGCGAGGAAAGATCGCACTTGCACCTGTTGCCTCCCAGGAGATGGGTATGACAAGGGCAGCACCCCGGTGTCTGGCAGGGCCTATGTCGCAGCGAACCTGCTTGCCTATATGGGGCTCCTCTGCCGAAAGGCCTGCTTTGATCAGCAACTCGTCTGGCACTTCCTGTGCCGCGTCTGCAAGGGGAGCCAGCCACCTGCCCTGATCGGCTGCTATTGCCTGTCCCACCAGATCAAAGGGGACATGGGCCTCTATGCTGTCCTCTACGAGCATCTCCTCATCTCATCTATAAGGCACGACAGCCCAAAGGGTTGAGCCTTTGGCAGAGCCCTGGAAAGCTATGAAGTCGCACGACCGCGTTGCAAGACGCCTAGCACGGGCTGGAATCCCTGCCAGCAAGAAGGCCCGTGCATTGGCTTCTTGTTTGAAAGTCGTCCTTCTTACGTGCACGATCATTGCATATCACTATCGGCTCAATGTATGGGTTCAGCTAGGGCCATTAGTCACAATGGACGCTCTCGACGGTCACCTTGGGTGAGCTTTCCATCAGGCACGGCGGAGGCCTGCGATAAGCCTGCCAGCACGTCGCCAGCGACGAGCGAGGTGGCATCGACGTCGTGCCACTCCTCGTCGCGTCGGGCTAAAGCACGAAGAGCGAGCTCGCCGCGAAGGGCCTCTACGGCGTCTGCAGCCTCGTGCTCCTGTAAGCACCCGACAGTACTATTAAACATAAGGAGCACCAAGATGACGACCAAGTCGTCCCAGTGCCGGACAACCGCGGAGACAATAGCAGCGACCTCGATCATCCATGGGATGGGGCCCCAGAATTACGAGATCAGTGTTGCGAGGTCGCTCCTTTTCTCTTCAGGCAGGGCGTTGGGGCCGTGCTCAGCCGCTCGTTGAGCAGCTTCCGTCGTGGTGAGGCCATCCGCACTTGTCCGGAGCTCGGCAAACACCGAAGCCGGCGATGCCTTTTGCAGCTCCTCTAGGCGATCTGGTGGAGCAGCGGCAACCCGGGCTGATCCTTTCGAAAGGAATCGCATCGGATTGTCCGTATAACGATCCTTCAATCTGCTTGCCGCAGGCGTGATCGAGGGCTAGTGCAGGGGCACTTGCCAAGTGAGGCTGGTACCGCCGCCGGGCTCGGGAGCTATATGGAGCCTCCCACCCAGGGAGAGCGCCCGTTCGGCGATATTTTGGAGTCCGTGACCCCTCTTGGAGCGCTCCGGGTCAAACCCTGTGCCATTGTCTGTGACCTGGACCACGAGCTCGCTGCCCAATGAGTCTATGCTGACCTTAACCCGGGTGGCCTTGGCGTGCCGGGCTACATTGGCGAGGGCTTCTCTTAGGGTGGGGATGAGCTCTCTTTTGAGGTCGTCTCTCACCCTTTGCTCTACAGGTCCTTTGAAGATCACCTCGGGCTCGATGTCCAAAGGGTCCACCATCTCCGCAACCAGGTTCAAGACAGCGCTTCGGACGCTCGAAGAGTCCTGAGCGCTTCCCACTGCAGAGGCTTCCAGAGAGAAGATCGTGGCACGCACATCCCTTATTGTCTCGTCGATCTCCTCTATGGCCCGGGTTATCCCAGCTGTCACCTCCGGAGCCTCTGTGAGAGACAGTAGGCCTTGCAGCGAGAGCCCGATCGCGAAGATGCGCTGTATGACGGTGTCATGGAGATCTCTTGCCATGCGCTCTCGCTCCTCGTATAGCGTGAGCTCACGGACCTTGTCGTGCAGCCGGGCATTCTCTATAAAGACACCCGCAGCCGCAGCAAGCGCCACCACCACCTGCTCGTCCTCGGAGGTGAAAAGTTCCCCGGAGGCCTTCTCTGTGAGGTAGATGTCGCCGTAGGGGTGGTCCTGGACCCGAATTGGAACTCCGAGAAAGGTCTTCATGTCGGGGTGATGGGCTGGGAAGCCAACGCTTGATGGGTGCTGGTGCAGATCTGCCAACCGCAGCGGCGCTGCGGTTGTGATGAGGTATCCGAGCAGACCCTTGCCCGAGGGAAGCTCTCCAATTGCAGCACGGGTGGGCTCGTCTATCCCTACGGTTATGAACTGCGATAGAGCGCTGCCATCCTCGTCGAGCACTCCGAGCGCGCCGTAGCGAGCCGAGGTCAGCTTGCAGGCGGCTTCTACGATCCTTTGCAGCATTACCGGTAGGCTCAGATCTGACGCCACTAGTAGGACCGCGTCCAGAAGGTTTGCGAGCATCTCTACATTGCCACGCAGTGATTCACCGAGGAGATTTCGTCCTGGCTCGCTTGGAGCAGGCTGTTCGCGCGGGCCGGTCAATGAATCCTCCACTGTCTATTCAGGCTATCCTCAGATCCGTTAAATGCAAAGCGAAGCGAACCGGCAGGCTCCATATGGGAGCAGATGGGATGGCTGGAGGAAATGATTGACCTGGTGCAGCTGGGCGCAGTCCAGCCCACTCACTGGTAGAACGCTACGGCAGCTCCTGTACCCCCACTGGAGGCGACGATGACTGTGAGAGTATTCCTTCTGGACGACCATGAGCTCGTCCGCCGTGGGGTGGCAAGCCTTATCGAGGCCGAGGAAGGAATGGTCCTAAGTGGCGAGGCCGCCAGCGCATCCCAGGCACTCTCGCGTATCCCAGCCGTCCGACCAGATGTGGCGGTGCTGGATGTTCGCCTACCCGGCGCCAATGGTGTGGAGGTATGCAGGGAGATCCGATCACGACACCCTGAAGTCCACTGTTTGATGCTCACTTCTTACAACGATGAAGAGGCTCTTTTCTCTGCCATCATGGCAGGGGCATCGGGATATCTGCTAAAGCAGATCCGTGGCACCGACCTCGTTTCTGCCATAAGAAGGGTAGCAGCGGGGGAGTCGCTTTTGGATCCAAAGCTGACCGCAAAAGTCCTCGATCGTCTCCGCTCAGAGCCTGAGGAAGACCCCGTTCTGGCACGCCTTACAGCCCAGGAGAGGAAGATCCTCGAATTGGTATCTGCCGGGCTCACTAACCGCCAGATTGCAGCTCAGATGTACTTAGCGGAGAAGACCATAAAGAATTACGTGTCAAGCCTGCTCATGAAGCTTGGCATGCACCGCAGAGCCGAGGCCGCTGCATTTGCTGCCCGCTTGGACGAGCGGCGAAAGGAGCATGGCCTGGGAGAGCACTAGCACTGGGACTGCCTATGTCGGTAGGACTTATGGCCCTTTACGCCTGCGAGGGCGGCGACGCTTGGCAATGCTGGGCTAGGTTGCAGCCCATGGACGCATCTGGTGGTGGAGACCAGGTTCGAGCTGAGGTGCCTGCTGAGCCCGCCGGTGGCCTTATAGAAGAGCTCGACGAGACCGAATGCTGGGCATTGCTCGGCTCGCAGCAGGTGGGAAGGCTTGCAGTGTCGACCGAAGAAGGTCCAGCGATCTTCCCGGTCAACTACCTGACCGATGGCGAGGCGATTGTCTTTAGGACAGATCCTGGGACAAAGCTGCTCAATGCCTCTCTATCCAGGGTTGCTTTCGAGGTGGACAAGATCGACGAGGAGCGTATGGAGGGCGTGAGCGTGGTGGTGGAGGGGGATGGATATGACATCACCGACGCAGCCGACGAGCGATCAGTGCGCATGCGGTCGCTCCCCTGCCGGCCCTGGGTTGGCGAACCCGGGCACCTCTCTCACTGGGTGCTCGTAAACCCGAGATCGATCACAGGACGGCGCCTGGTTGCCGCTGCCGGTTGATCTATCAGAGCGCTCGGGCAGTGGAAGAGGTGTGGATCCGTGGCGGCGCTGGTAGCGGAGCAGGTTCAGGGCTCAAAAAGTGGATCTTGCGGCGCTGGATCTACAGTTGCTGTGTTCAGGACTCCTGGAGTTATTCGCCTGCCGGAGACGATCTGCGAGCGCACGCGCACCAGGTGCGGGTGCGCTCCTGGTGCCCAGGGATGGAGATCGA
>JAMCQF010000173.1 GCA_023379605.1 Actinomycetota bacterium | reverse complement strand
GTATAGGGCTCGAAATCATTTGCCCTATAGGCAATGCCATGGTTGTCCACTCCATGGAGCGGCTTGTGCAATCTACGCAGCCGTGCACCTTCATCGAGCCCTGATGTCCTGCCGTACACCCACAGCACCATCGAGTCCAAGGAGCGCACCAGCCGACCCCACGGATCTGTGCGATATGCCGCCATATCGCCCACCGCCGAGCCAACAGCGGGGTGCATGACCTGCATGACGAGCGCCCCGGGCAGCACGAGCAAAAAGCGCAGGTCTCCCATCTCATCCCAAAGCATGGAGCCGGGCCCGAAAGGCTCTATCCGAGATTGCGGGTCCCTATCCGCTCTTGACACGGTCATGGCCACTACAGGCTACCTCTTGCAGGTCAAATCAGAGCCATCCGTGCCGCCTTAGAGCACCAACACCGCTAAAAAGCGCAAAGACGCCGTAGATCTCCAATTCGATTTCACTGAACTGGCGCGTGTAGGTCTTGTCATCGATCCATGGTGGGACTACCACAACTTAAGTGTCGGCTATAGGAGTGAGGAGCGATGCGGGAAAGCTCATGAAACGGTCCCGATCGGGAGATGAACAGGCACCTGCGATGTGGAATTGCAAACCCATCATCGCTGGCCGCCATGAGACAAGCCGCCATGAAAGATCTTAGTTGTCATAGGCTCGTGGCAACTAAGGTTCGGATGGCTGTGTATAGGGCTGTGGCGAGCGATGTTTTCGCGCTGGAGCTGCTCTCTTCCTTCATGGTTATCCCTATCCGGGCCACCCAACCGGCGAGTGCCGCGACAGTGGCGAGCGGCCCGGACGGCTCTGGCCTGCCTCTAGAGCCCCATAACTCCCGCTTGGGTGGTGGACACCCGGTGCAGTAAGTCACCACAGCCAGGTTACTGCGCTAGCGAGCATCTTCCATCTGCCAACGCCGATCTCCCGACCCTCAGCTGGTTGCCTTCCCATCCTGGTCAGCGCCTGTCCAAATCGACTCAGACGCTGTCCTCCGATCGATCTCGTGTCCGTCTGCGATCTTTTGCATGGCAGTTGGCGGACACCACGCGACAGGCGACCAGTGAGCTAGCTTCGACGGCACGGGTTGGTCTGTGCCACAAAGCATTGTGGAAACCGACGGGTCACTGGGCTTCGTGGACGTCTATTGCACATCGACTTCATCTTGCATGGCCGTCGATGACGGTGCCGGGGTGAACGGTGACCTTGCTTTCACCTACAGGGGCCCAGCTGCGTTCATATGGTCGGGCTCTTCTTCGTCCGAGTCGAACGTTTTGAATGCAGGGCCGCCGGTCTCCTGCGCGTCTTCTGACTTCTGCATGTCCCTGGGAGGCGGTGACGCATATACGTACTCGACCCCTCGCCATCGGCCCCTAAGCTGGGTACTTCGGACCGCAGCTAGCCACGTCATACGCGCTGGCACGCGGCAACTGCTCTCGCTCCACTGAGCGCGGTGGATGGCTGGGCAGCGCCCAAAGGCAAGAATCGAGGCTCCACGCTCCTCTGATCGCGGTGGATGGCTTGTCGAGAAGGATCTCGTAGCGCCACTGGCGAACGGATGGGTTACCCTTGTATGCAAGGATTCTTTAAACGGTTGCTACCCCCTAAGTGCTGAGCTTGTCCCATGGCACGAACTCCGGCTTGGCTGAGCGGGCCATCAAGGACCCAAGTGATCCAGCTGCTGTGCACCGTCCTTCAACTACATCTGCCACCTGCTCGCTGATGGGCATTTCTACCCCAAGGCCATCTGCGAGCTCTACCAGCGGACGGGCGCTCTTTACGCCCTCAGCGACCATCCTCATATCGGCTAGAACTTCTTGAACAGCGCGCCCGGAACCCAGGGCCACCCCCACGCTCCGGTTTCGGCTGAGCGGGCTCGTGCAGGTGGCCACCAGGTCGCCTACCCCAGCCAAGCTCGCAACGGTAAGCGGATCACCACCCATCGCTACGACCAGTCGGCCCATCTCCGCAAGGCCGCGGGTCACCAACGCTGCCAGTGAAGAATCTCCCAGACCAAGGCCCACCGACATTCCTGCTGCCAATGCCAATACGTTCTTGATGGCGCCGGCCATCTCGCAGCCAACTACATCAGGGTTGGTGTATATCCGTAGTCTATCTGTGTGCAGCAGAGATTGCACTGCACTACCCACGGCTGGATCCGCTGTGGCCACGACTGTGGCGGCAGGTTGCCCAGCGGCTATCTCCCGGGCGAGGTTGGGTCCGGTGAGCACCCCTAGTGGTCGCCCGGGCAGCTCCTCGGCGAGCACCTGGGTCATGCGGGCATGGCTGCTACGCTCCAGCCCCTTGCTTAGGCTGATCACGGCTACGTCATTACCGATGTGTGGCGCCAACTTGGCGGCTACCTCGCGCATGCCATGTGATGGCACCCCCATAATGACCATGGTGGCCCCATTGGCTGCTTCACGTAGTGAGGATGTCGCATGCAGTGATACAGGTAGGGCAACATCTGGCAGGTAGTCAGGGTTGGCGTGCTGGGAGTTGATCGTCAGGGCCAGTGCCTCCCGCCTAGCCCACAGCGTGGTGGCGATCCGGCCTGAGGCGATGCTTGCCAGGGTGGTTCCCCAGGATCCAGCACCAATTACTGCGATACGGCTCTCCACACGCTCAGTTTATTCCACAGCTGCTCTTGGGTTTTGCGCCATTCCGATGGGGGCCTCGCTTCCAGCCACCCAGAGTGGCTATGTGGGTACGCGTTTGAGCACGTAGGTATCTGTGTACTCACTGCCGGCGAGCCTGGCTATCTCACGCATCAGCCTATCTGTGAAATCCCGGCATATGGCGTGGTCGTGGTCTGCCATCGGGTTGCACGGATCCGAAGCCGGCACCATCTGTATTGGAGGTCCAAAGCGGATCGTAACGGAACGGAAGGGACGCATCAGCAAGGCGTCCACAGGCTGGACTTCTGGTGTCCCCGATATGCCGATGGGGATCACTGGCACCCCAACTTCCCTTGACAGCCTGGCTACACCGGTCCGCCCCTTGTGGACCTTGCCGTCTATGGATCGGGTTCCCTCTGGGTACAGTGCCAGGAGATGGCCAGCTTTAAGAACCTCTTTAGCGGTTTCTATAGCCCTCTCAGATTGTGGACCTCCACCCCTGCGGATAGGTATCTGACCTACAGCTCTGAAGAACCAGGACGTGTGCCAGGAGTCGAAGTACTCTGCCTTGGCGAGGAATGTTACCTTTCGCCGTACCACCAATGGTATGAAAAGTGAGTCACAGAACGATTGGTGGTTTGCTGCGAGCACTGCCGGTCCGCTGCTTGGCACATACTCTAGCCCTTCAACCTTGACGGACCAGAGAAGATAGAATACAGGGCTCAGCAATCCCTTTAGTACCCAATAGGCCACAGTCCATCGTATCCCGGGCCAAGAGATGGGTCAATGAGCCCGATCAGCCACTGGTGCGGTGTGGCGCGCTATGGCTGTTCGATGGCGCTTGGCTCCTGCGCACCTGCCAACAGAGCTGTGATCGCATCCATGATGGCACGGGTATCGGCCACGGCGTCTTCCAAGCCGAGCGGCACCGCCTGTCCTACCCGCACGCACACATTGGCTGGGTGCGCCATCCTGGTGACATTGGGAAATCGCGAGTTGCGCGGCCAGACCCTCTCGCTCCCCAGGATTCCAATAGGGATGACCGGAACCCCTGTAGATGCCGCGAGTCTGGCGGTGCCAGTCTTGCCATAGAGCACAGCGTCGTAGAACGCTTCACCACGTGGTATGGTCCCTTGTGGAAAGACGATGACCACCTCTCCTGCCTGCAATGCCATCTCGGCGCTGCGTAGCGCTTCCTCGGGTCTGCCTGTTCTATCTACGGATATTCCTCCAATTGCGCGCACGAGCTCACCTAGCACAGGAGCAGCGAAAAGCTCCCGCTTGGCAAGGAACCGCACAGGACGCCCGAGTCTTCTAGCTACGATTGCCATGGCGACGGCGTCGAAGTAGCTGCGGTGATTGGCTGCCAGCAAAGCTGGCCCGCGGGCAGGAACGTTCTCTATTCCTTCAATGTCAAATCTGGCATAGGGGAACAGCTCTTCGCGCACAAAGGGGCGAAGCAGGTGGTAGGGCTCCAGTCCTGCGATGGAGGGCACGCCTCTAGGGCGATCCCAGTGCTCAATTGGCCATCGCCTAAGTGCTGCGATGACCATGAGGCGAGGGTCGGGGTTCACTGCCCGAGGGTGGCCGACACTGGAGAGCAGCGGAGCATCAAAGCAGGAGTCCGAGCAGGCCACGCACTCCTTAAGATTGACGCCGTTTTCCAAAGACCACCTTCGTACAGCTCGAAGCTTGCCAGGTCCCCAGACGAAATCTCCTTCAAGACGGCCGGTATAGGTGCCATTCACGGCTTGGTAGGTTGTGGCGATCACATCGTCAAAGCCCAGATCCTCAGCGAAAGCCCTTACCATATCCATTGGCGTTGTGGTTGAGAGCACAAGGCGGTATCCCTCCTGGCGCAGACCGGCGAGGATGGATGGCGCGAAGGGCGCTATGAGGGCCATGAGCTCGTTACTAGCGTGCTTTCCTGCCCGCTGGACTGCAGCTTGGGACCAACCCCTTGCTGCCAAAGCCGCGGCCCTGGCCATGGCCATGGCGAGGACGTTCTCACCGAGCCGGTCGTAGAGGCCGTAAAGCACGCGCTCGCCAGGGAGCCAGCGATTTGCACCAACCACACCCTGAGCCCTCAGCTCGGCATTTAGCACCTGCCCGCTGGCCCTGCGTAGGAGCGTACGATCCAGGTCGATGAACGCTGCTTTCATTGCAGCAGTGTAGCGGAGCGCAACTTACCAAGCGCGGCGCAACTTACCAAGCGCGGCGCAACTTACCCAGCTTACGCGCTTTGGTGCCCTCATGGCTAGGAGCGCCAATTACCAAGCGCGGCGCACTCCCGGCGGGATCCAGCCCTAGAGCAGCTGGCTTGCAGGATTGATCGACGGAGCTCACCGACGAGGCGCCGCGTTCCTTGCGCTGTGAGACCCAAGCAGCTGGCTTGCAGGGTCGATCGACGGAGCTCACCGACCTGGCCGACTTAACTGGGTGCGCGCTGCTGCCACTAGAGCAAGC
>JAMCQF010000172.1 GCA_023379605.1 Actinomycetota bacterium | reverse complement strand
TAATGCAGTGGTGCCCGAGACAGCTTCTGCACGGTCGAGCGCCACCCCGGCCTCTTCGAAGCGGTTCCTGCGCATCTGAACCTGGGCCATCCTCGTGCTTATGAGGTAGAGGTTGGTGCCGACGCAGCCCTAGTCGTCAGGCGCCGTGTCGAGCAGCTGGTCACGGAGATCAACCCTGCCGACCGCCGGGTGGTTGCGACGCTGAGCGAGCTTGGCTCCTCGCCATCGCTACCACTGGCCTTGCTTGGTGAGCTTGGTCCGACACTGCGAGAGATCCTCTGGCAGAACACGCTCCGGGCCCTTTACGTCTGCAGGCTCAGGGTGCTCGAGCTTACTGGAACCGACGTAGAGGACCTGCTCGCCAGATCCCAGGCAGCCGGGGCCGAGGGGTGCCTGGTTGTGGCGGAGCTCGAACCCGCAGAACCCAGCGAGGCAATAGAGGTGGCGCACGACTTTGCTGGTGCCTGCGACCGCTTGGCGGTATGGGTTCCCAATGCACTTAGTGAAGAGGAAACCAAGGCTGTCGTCGAGATGCACGCCACTCGACAAGTAATGCGCCAAGCTGAGGCTGAAGGGGCTCATGAGCAGGCAGAGATCCTGTCTCGTGCCGAGGAGCACGACGCTGCGCGCGCCAGGGAAATAGTGCGACGGGCTTACTTCGAGGGCACCGTGGTATATCCCACCCACCATTCTGGCTCCATCCCGTCCTCTGGCGCGCCGACGACAGGGGCCTCGCCCACCCCTCCACCTGCACCCTCTCACATCGATCTTCCCTCACTTGCTGGCCTGCCCTTCGAGAAGCTCCTGCCCATATTGGCCGATCCTCTTCTCGGCATGCTCCATCCTGGTCACAGGCAAATCGCACCTCGTGCTGAGCTGGTAGGCGAGCGAATCCTGAGACAGCTCGTCTTCGAGGTGATCCCTGCTGGTCGCCTCAGCGCAGCAGCACTGGCCAGAGATCGCCTGCGCCCGCTGGTGGAAGGTTATCTGGTACCGCTGGGGCTAGCTAGGGTGAGAGCGGATGGCGCAGTCATAGCGCCTGACCCTGGACGTGGCCCCGCTGTGGTCGAGGCGCTCCGGCTCGTAGGTGACAGCGAGCCGGTGAAGGCAGAGGAGCTCGTGCACAACCTAAGTGAAGGATGGCTTGGCCTTAGTGAACCCGAGGCCGTGCTGGTGTTGAACGCGGCTGTCCAGGCTGGCCTCCTTGAGATGTGGCGGGGCCGCAGACGGCTGAGCGAGCCCTTCATCGCGATCACAGCAGCGGATCGTCTGGCTGCCGGCGAGCTTGTGGACTCAACTGTGCGCAGCGCGCTCCCATCACTTGGACCTGTCGTCGGTCCGGGACCGTTCGACCCCTGGAACGCAGCTGTCCAGCGCACGACGTGGCAATACGCCAATACATGGCTTGCGGCCCGCGCTGACTCTCTAGCCCAGGTCCGCGCCGGGATGGCGCACGCATATGACGTTCCTGTGCTTGCAGGAGCCGCCACGGAAGAGATCAACGCGGACATCGCCGTGGTCACAGGGGTGACGGAGGCTTGTGCCGGCATCTCCTCGAGCTCCGAAGGGCTCTCCCGCCTGGTCGACGCCGTAGAAGAACCAGCTGTGCTGATCTCAGCATCACAGCGCATTGAAGCCCTCGCCCGGTTCTTCCGTGACGACCTTCGCCGCTTGGAAGAAGCAGCGGCATACATATCTCACCCTGAGCTCACCCTTCCGCCCGATGATCGAAAGCTGGAGGCTCTCTATAAAGGAGTCATGGGCAGGCTGCGCGATGTGTTGACCTTGGTTGTCGAAGAGCGAACGGCTGAGCTCTTTGCCGCCTTACGTGAGCTACGTACTGCTTATGTGGCAGCCTATCAGGAGGCTCACGACAGCTACTACTCGGCGGTTGGTCCACACCAGCTTAACGCCGTATGCTCAAGCTATCCTTACCGTGCGCTCAGCGCATTTGCGAGCATGCGCGTCCTTGCTGTGGCAGACGACAAGGTGAGCATAGACCGGCTTATAGCAGCCTCAGCGCCCAGACCCTGCGGAAGGCGCGCTGACCTGGAGCTGGCGTGGAAGCCTCGCTGCACGTGTGGGTTTACCATGGGCACGCCTGCTCCATCGCTGGACGTGAAGTCGCTTACGGCACTCATGACCAAGGGAGTCCAGCAGTACATGGCGGAGCTGGCACGTCCTGAACATCGTGAACGCCTCGAGCGTGCTGAAGCTGATCTGTATCAGTTAGGGCGAGGCGAGCTGGCCGAAAGGCTGGGAAAGCTTAAGTCTCTTGCGGTGGATGTTGCTACAGGGAAGGACATACAAGACGATCTACTCTCGACTCTTGTAGATGACATCCTTTCAGCGGACCTAGTCGAGGTAGTGCGTGACGTCCTCACAGGGAGCCAACTCGTTGTTAGCCGTGACATAGGCGTGTTGCGAGATAGCTTGGTGGGAAGGCGCTACACCAAGCGCCGTTTGATGGAGCTCCTCGCCCAATGGCTTGATCCGCAGGAAAGTGTTCCGCCAACTGGATTCGTTGAGGTGCTGGATACCGGCACTGCCCAAGGCGATCAAGATACCAGCACTGCCCAAGGCAGTGGCATCTCACCGCTCGACATAAGAACGCCGGGGATACCCCTTGGCCCAAACGGCTCAAGCGGGATACCCCTAAGCACATCCAGCGCCCCATCTCAAAGTTCCTCAGCGCCAACCCTCTCAGGATTTGGGTCGCAAAGTCTTCGCCCTGAGAGTGGGACGAGCTATTCGCCTTCGAAAAAAGCGAGCAGCCAAGAGGCCAGGAGCGCGACAGTGGAATTTCTCCAAAAACGTTATCCTGGGATTGCTGCCTCTCTGCCGGAGCACCACTCTGCACAGACCTTTTGGCTAGCCGCTTGGTGGCAATCTCTTCAGGAGCTCGACGAGCTGGGTCTGGCTGAGACAGAACCCCCGGCTTGGCTGCCAGCCAACCTGTTGAGGCAGGGAAGGAACCTCGTTGACGCGGCACTGTCAGCTGTCTTTGACAGTGCCGCTCTAGCAGAGCTTGCCGAGATCGACTCTAAGGTGTCACCCAAGACGGTGATCGGAGACCGGATCACCTCGGCTCTCGACATGCCGAGCCACTCTGCTGAGGCAGCTCTTACAATAGTGCGCCGTGAGCACCTGCTACGCATGCCCCTTCAGTTGGCCGCCAACGAGCTGGCTGGGCGACTCGCGGGCAACTGGCAGCTGGCCCAGCGTCTTGCGGATCTGGACCCAGCGGCACTGGCCTCTTCCCATGCCCTCGTGGACCAAGCCGAACTGGCATCCCTGGGCTACCTGCTCGAAGCGGCGCGCCACCTTGCCTTTATCGAGCGTAGCTTGGATGGGATAGATGCTGTCGAGCTGATCGAAGGGCTGTTCCCAGAGCACGTAGCTTTGGTGCCGGTGCTCCTAAGCAGAGCAGAGCTAGCAAGCGCTGCAAGGTCGATCCTCTCATCAGAAGCCGTTTCCGCCTTTGCCGTTGCTGCTCGCCGGATTCTAGGTGAAGCCGAAGCCGTCGGTGCCAACCACGCTGACGCAGGGTTCCCTGGCTGCCTGAAGATCTGGGAGGTTGGCCGCAACGTGCTGGCTCCGCTCCTTCATAGCCACGGCCGTGTCGCAGTGCTTGTGATCGATGCCATGAGAGTGGATCTGGGAAAGCAGGTAGCAGCTGCCCTGGCAAGGATGCTTCCTGGTCGCCCGCTACGCTGGAGCGTAGCGGTGGTACCGGCACCTACCCGCACCGCAGAGTCCATGGCTTCCATGGCTTGCGGTATGCCGGTCCCAGCTGGGAGCACAAGCGTGGCCAATGCCGGTGACCATCGGTCATCTGGGAGGCCAGCGCCCTTTGCGCACCTCGGGTACGAGTCCGCGGTTCTCGCTCGAGCCGATCGCGACGACCAGCGCTCCCAACTCTACGATCTGTGGAGTTCAGGGCCTCCGTTGTCGATCGCTATAGCGACTGCCGTAGATGAGCGGCTCCATCGCACTTCGGTTGAGCCAGCTGCACTGCTAGACGATGCGATGGCAGCGCTAAGTCGTAGAGCTCTCCCATCGCTTATGGCAGTGCCAGCCGGTGTCCCAATCGTCGTTCTGGCTGATCATGGGTTCAAAGAAAACCCTGCATGGGGACGTGGTCCTGAAGGCCGCTATACCCATGGGGGAGCCAGCATGGAGGAGTCAGTCGTGCCTGTCATAGTGCTCGGTGCGCAAGGGCCTCTCGACCTGCCGAGCTGAGCGATGCCTGCTAGAATGGTCGCGGTTCGAAGCTGGTGCAAGGAGGTGCCGCGGTGGCTGTTCAGCTTGATCACACAATTGTCCCCAGCCGCGACAAGCACTCCTCTGCTGGATTTCTAGCGCGGATACTCGGGATCGGACCACCGAAGGCCTTTGCTCACTTTGTGTGCGTGCAGACTGCCAATGGTGTCAGTTTGGATTATGACGACGCCAGCGACTTCGGTTCCCAACACTATGCATTCCTCT
>JAMCQF010000171.1 GCA_023379605.1 Actinomycetota bacterium | reverse complement strand
CACGATAGGGGTGCAGCAGGTAGCGTCCACCCATGCAGTGCTCATCTCCAGGCCATGGTGGATGTGGGGGGCAGAGATCGGCGCCAACGACAAAGGCGTTGTCATTGGCAATGAAGCTGTCTTCACCAATGAGCCCTACGAAGGGCCAGCCCTGCTGGGCATGGATCTCCTCCGTCTTGGCCTTGAGCGCTCCGCCACCGCACCAGAGGCCGCTGGGGTGGTCGTAGACTTGCTGGAACGCTACGGCCAAGGAGGGCCGTGCAGCTACGAGCATCCCAAGTTCACCTACCACAACAGCTTTCTTATTGCCGATCCATCTGGTGCGATCCTGCTTGAGACAGCAGGGCGGCGCTGGGCCACCGAGGAGATCTCAGCGGGCTCTTTGGCAATCTCCAACTGCCTCACCATTGACGGTTTCGCCGAGCGCCATGGAGAAGTCGTCCGTGCCCGGGCAGCTTCATGCGCACCAAGGAAGGCGCGGACCTCGGCCAGCGCATCCAAGGCGACACATCCAGTCGAGCTCATGGCTGGGCTGCGCGATCACGGCGATGGAGCCAGCCCGCGCTGGTCAGCCATAAACGGGGCCATGAGCGCCCCTTGTGTCCACGCAGGCGGGCTGGTCGTCTCCAGCCAAACGACTGCCTCTTGGATCTCTGACCTGCGGGCTCCAGTGCTTCACTGGGCAACTGGCTCCTCTGCGCCATGCACATCGCTGTTCAAGCCTGTAAGAGTTGATGATCCAGTAGACTTGGGTCCATCGCCAACCAACCACTTCGATCCCAGGACACTTTGGTGGCGCCACGAGCAGCTTCACCGTGCCACAATGGCCGATCATGCAGGGCTCCTCGCTCGATACCGCCCTGCCCGTGACCGTACGGAAGCAGAGTGGCTGAGTACACGACCCTCAAGCAGCGAGGCTTTCGCCATGGCCGACCTGCTGGAACGTCAATGGCTGGCCGATGTTATCGCTGCAGGTGCACACGATAGGCGCCCTGGATGGCTGCAACGCCACTGGCGCGCTTTGGACCGCGCCGCTGGCATCGACTTGAAGATCGCTGCATGAGCTGGCAGCGCTCCTGGACAGCACAGATGTGCGAGGACCACAGGCTCGCTCTCACACAGACCTGCACTCGCTCGCAGCATGTCTGCGTGGCATGGACATGCCTATGACCAAGAACCAGGTCATAGTGGTAGGAGCAGGCCTATCGGGGCTGTCTGCAGCTAGGCGTCTGGCAGCATCTGGTGCACAGGTCGTCGTCTTAGAGGCGCGAGCTAGGGTGGGTGGTCGTACTGAGGGAGGGGCCACAGCCGATGGCACCCCTGTAGAGCTCGGTGGGCAGTGGATAGGCCCGAGCCAGAATCGCATGTACGAGCTGGTAAGTGAACTGGGGCTGGAGACATTCCCCACCTACAACGATGGTCGTCACGTCGTGGTGCTGGGTGGGTCGAAGACCACGATGCCGTCGCACCGAGGCGCAGTACCAAAGCTGAGCCCCTTCGTACTGGCAGATCTGTTCCAAGGGCTAACGCGATTCAACCGGATGTCTGCTAGCGTGCCGCTGGAGCAGCCATGGCGCGCCAGAAAAGCCTCATTGCTGGATGGCCAGACGTTTGAGACCTGGATCAGGCGTAACCTGGGCACCCGCTTGGCTAGGGAGTACTTCCGCATAGCGACCGAAGCCGTGTTCTCGGCTGCAAGCACGGAGATCTCTGCCCTGCACGCTCTTTTCTACGCGCACTCCGGCATGGATCTAGAGACCCTCCTCTCTGTAGATCGCGGAGCACAGCAGGACCGGATAGTAGGTGGCTCAGTCCAGGTTGCAGAAGCCATGGGAGAGCAGCTTATCGAGCAGCTGAGACTGTCCAGCCCAGTGCAGCTCATAGATCAGGACAGCTCTGCAGTGCACGTGCACACCAGAACCGGCGAGATCTACCACGCAGATAGGGTCATCGTCACCCTCCCGCCCACTCTGGCAGGACGTTTGGACTACAGCCCGGCGCTTCCCCCCTGGCGCGACCAGCTAACCCAAAGGCTGCCCGCAGGCTCGGTGATAAAGCTCTATTGCGTGTATGAGGAGCCCTTTTGGCGCCGTGACGGACTCACAGGCCAGGCGGCCTCTGATCAAGGCCCCGTAAAGGTGACCTTTGACAACTCCCCACCCGGGGGAAGGCCGGGAATCCTCATGGGCTTCATGGAAGCAGGTGATGGCCGGGTCTGGTCCTGTCGGACACGAGAGGACCGCTGCCAAGCCGCACTTGAATGCTTCGAGCGATACTTCGGACCAAAGGCGCGCCATCCCAGTGAATACCTGGAGCGAGATTGGATGGCAGAGGAGTTCACGCGCGGCTGCTACGGGGCCCACTTCACACCCGGGGTCTGGTCTGCCTATGGAGAAAAGCTGCGCGAGCCTGTCGGGAGGATCCACTGGGCTGGAGCTGAGTGCTCTGCAGTATGGAACGGCTACATGGAAGGAGCTGTGAGGTCCGGAGAGCAGGCAGCAGACGACGTGCTGGCCAGCCTTAAGCTATAGCTACGACCTCCAACGCGCTTGGAAGCAAAGCAGTGACCTTGCGCTGTTGAATAAGAGGCCTCGCTCGCAGCTTTCCTGACTGGCTACGATCAGGGTGTGGAAATGCTGACAGTAATAGAGATCCCTAAAGGCTCGCGCAACAAGTACGAGATCGACCACACTAGCGGTGCTGTGTGGCTGGACCGCATGCTGTTCACCTCGACTATGTACCCGACAGATTACGGGTTCATAGAGGGCACGCTCGCAGAGGACGGAGATCCCTTGGACGTGCTGGTCCTGCTTGATGAGCCAACCTTCCCCGGGTGCCACATACGGGCTCGGCCGATCGGGGCGTTCATGATGGAAGATGAGAAGGGAAGGGACACGAAGATCCTTGCGGTTCCCTCCACAGATCCTCGCTGGGCATCCACAACCGATGTAACCGACGTACCGCCGTTCTTGCTCGCTGAGATCAAGCACTTCTTCGACGTCTACAAAGAGCTTGAACCGGGCAAGTCCACCGTGGTCAGGGGCTGGGAAGGCGCCGAGACTGCGCTAAGGGAGATCGAGCAGGCCATCTGGCGTGCTGAGCATAGCCAGCCCTAAAGCTCGCTGGCTCTCAGCTTTTGCCGGGGGTCAACTGAACGGCAGCTAAACGGCAGCTGTAGCTGAAGGCTGGCCGCCCGCCGTCGATCGAAGCACTATAGGAGCTCGTAATCGTGCTGAGATGGGGCCTTGGTCTGCTTCCAGTACTCCAGAAGTGAGTACGGCCAGTTCTGTGACACCCTTCCCTTTCGGTTCTTGTACCAGCTGTTCACGCTCGAAGCTCCCCAGGCCATGAGCTCGTTGGCTTTGTCGACGAGCACGTTGTATTGGTCATGCACCTCGACTTTGCAGTCCAATGCGCGCCCTTTACGCTCGAAGATCATACGGAGACAGCCGAGCACATAGCCGACGGCGCATTCGGAAAAGTAGATGATGCTCCCATTTATGACGATGTTGGTGTTTGGCCCATAGATGCAAAACAGGTTTGGAAATCCGGGCACAGTTATGCCTAGGTACGCGCGAGCGTCTCCGCCCCACTTGTCGTGAAGCTCTACCCCTCCAACTCCTGTGATCCGCATAGGAGTGAGGAACTCAGAGGCTTGAAATCCAGTCGCATATATCAGTACATCCAGAATTCGCTCGGTGCCATCAGCCATACGGACACCCTTCTCGGTCACCTCCGAGATGGGCTCTGTCACCAAGGTCACATTCTCCCTCATGAGCGCTTGTGCCCAGCTACCGTCGTCACGAACGATGCGCTTGGCAGCTGGAGGGTACACAGGCACCACCTTGGAGAACAGCTCGGGGTCGCTGGAGAACTGCATGTCCAGATAGGCCTCGAGCAGCTGGCGGAGCAGGTCGTTCATCGCGCTCACCGACTGGCCCTTCCCATCCCAGGAAGGGTCTACGCTCACAAGGGGCAGCAGGGCTTCGGCGTTCTTCCAAAACAGCCAGAACCGGTGCCAGTGAGCGTAGGTAGGGATGTTCCTAAAGAGCCAGCGAACCTCCTCTGGAACCCGCTGGTGGTACTCAGGGGTTGGGGCCAGCCAAGTAGGCGTCCGCTGGAACACTGCCAGCTCTCCTACATGATCGGCGATGGAAGACACTATCTGTATTGCGCTGGCACCGGTGCCTATGACTCCTACCCTCTTGCCCATGAGATCCACGTCCTTATCCCACCGGGCTGAGTGAAATGAAGGGCCGGCAAAGGTTTCGATGCCTGCTATGTCTGGGTACTTCGGGCGATTCAGCTGGCCAACTGCGCTGATGATGGCATTTACATAGATCCTCTCCTCGGCGCCGTCGCTGCTTCGAATATCCAGGCACCATCTGGCCGAGTCCTCCTCGTAGGACGCTGAGAGCACCTCTGTCCCAAGCCTCAGACGCCCCGCGAGCCCAAGTGCTCTGGCGCAGGATTGGAAGTACTCGAGCAGCACGGGCTGAGTTGAATAGAACTCAGGCCAGTCATCTCGCTGCGCAAATGAGTAGCTGTAGAGGAAGTTGGGCACATCCACCCGGCAACCCGGATAGGCGTTCTCGAGCCAGGTTCCACCCACTTCGGGGTTCTTGTCGAAAATGAGGTAATCAATGCCTGCTTGGTCCAGCCGGTGGGCGGCGGGGCAGG
>JAMCQF010000170.1 GCA_023379605.1 Actinomycetota bacterium | reverse complement strand
ACGGAAGTCCGCTCCCGAGCTCACCAACCTCTGCTGCTGGAGAGCCGGACGGATCGGAGCCTCCTCTTCCAGCTGAGCCAGTTCTTGGTGATGAGATCATTGATTCTGGCGCAGATCCCGGCCCTGGCGCAGATCCCGACTCTGGCGCAGATCCCGGCCCTGGCGCAGATCCCGGCCCTGGAGCAGATCCCGGCCCTGGCGCAGATCCCGACTCTGCGACGAGCTACGGGGCACAACTAGATCCCAGCTCCGCCGGTGATCCTGTCGTTGAGGTAGTCGATCAGTGAGTATCTATGAGGACGCAGACCTACCCGCAGCGGGTCCTGGCAATGCCGCTGATCCGAGGGATGACTATGGGCAAGGCAATGAGAACCTTGGAAATGCTGCTGCTGGGGAGGCTGGCTCGGATCCGGCTGGGCAGAGCGATGGAAACGGTGCTGAGGTCGGGTACGAGCTTGAAGACGAGCGCCATGGAGATGAGCACCATGTAGATGACATGGCGGGCAACAGGGTGGAGGGCGCCACCGCCCGTGCGGTTCTGGAGTATCTGGCAAAAGCCCTGGTTGACGATCCTGACGGTGTTGTGATTGAAGCTGAGCAACGGCGTGGGGGGTTGCGCCTCAAGCTTCATGTTTCGCCTTCCGATATGGGTAGAGTGATAGGTCGACGAGGCCGTGTGGCTCAGGCGATGCGCGCTGTAGTACGCGCCGCAGGGTCTCGGGACCACATAGACGCCACGATCGACATCGTCGACGAGTAGGCCAACCTCACGGGTGGTGACTTTCGCCCTCTTGGAGATAGGAAGGGTGGCTCGCCCGCATGCTCTGGCGGGTGAGGTGGTGGTCGACCTGTGGACCAACCGCACAGAGCGCTTGCAGCCTGGTGCAGTGCTCAAGACGGTCAGCAGGGACTTGGAGGTCCTCTCCTCGAGGCACCAGCGAGGTGACCGCTGGATAGTATCGTTCGCTGGGGTCACTACCGCTCAGGAGGCAGAGCAGCTGCGCGGCGAAGTGCTGCTAGCTGAGCCGCTTGAGGATAAGACCGTGCTGTGGGTCCATGAACTCATAGGCCTTGAGGTAGTTGAGGTTGCCGGTCGAGCTCTTGGCACGGTCAGTGCTGTGGAGGCCAATCCGGCCAGCGACCTGCTTGTGTTGGACAGCGGGGCTCTTGTGCCCCTCAGATTTGTGGTGGAGGGCGAGCCGTCCGTCCCCGGCCGGATCACGGTGGATATCCCCCCAGGTCTTGTCGAGCTGGATTGAAGTCGCAGTCAGTGTGCGTATAGAGGTATTTACGATATTCCCAGAGATGGTGGATCGCTTTTGCAGCTATAGCCTGTTAGGCAAGGCACGTGAGAGCGGCCTGCTGGAGCTTGTGGTCCATGACCTCCGTTCAGCCTCGCAGGATCCTCGCCGCTCGGTAGACGACTCACCCTTTGGTGGTGGACCGGGAATGGTGCTCGCACCTGAGCCAATATTCAATGCGGTCGACAGAGCAGCTCCGATTCGCCCGCTGTACCTTCTGGCCCCAGGTGGCAAGAGGCTGGACCAGGCAATGGTTGCAGAGCTCTCCTTGGCAGCTGGATTCTCGCTGCTCTGTGGTCGCTACGAAGGCGTGGATCAGCGAGTCGCTGACCACCTTGTGGACGGGGAGCTCTCTATCGGGGATTTCGTGCTCGCTGGGGGAGAGGTGGCTGCAGTTGCAGTAATAGAGGCTGTGGCACGCCTCATCCCTGGGGTGATGGGAAATGCGGCCTCGGCCACAGATGAGAGCTTTACTTCGCAGCTGCTCGAGTACCCCCAATACACTCGACCAGCGGAGTTCCGGGGGTGGAAGGTTCCTTCGGTTCTGCTGTCTGGAGATCACGGTAGGATCACACGGTGGCGTGCTGCGGCCGCGCTGGCCAGGACCATGCGAGACAGGCCAGATCTGATCGCTGCCCGCGGGGGTCTAACCAGAGATGAGGTGCGCCTGCTGGCCGAGCACGGCTATCCTGTAGCGGCCGACGGACTCAAGCGAGGCTGCTAAGCACCAAGCGGGATCCCAGGTGGAGAGTGAGCAGCCATTGAGGCCCAAGTCACCTCCAACTACCAGCCATTATCGAGGAAAGCGCGCCATGAACCCGACCGACCTTATAGACCGCGACAATCTCCGCGATGACATACCGGACTTTGCCCCTGGAGACACCCTCAAGGTGCACGTAAGGGTTGTGGAGGGAGCCAGGGAGCGAATACAGGTTTTCCAGGGCGCTGTGATCCGTCGCCAGGGTTCGGGAGCCAGGGAGACCTTCACAGTGCGCAAGGTCAGCTTTGGGGTGGGGGTTGAGAGGACTTTTCCTGTACATTCCCCAGTGATCTCAAAGATAGAGGTCGTGGTGCGGGGGGATGTCAGAAGGGCAAAGCTCTACTATCTGAGAGACAGGACTGGCAAGGCAGCAAAGATCAAGGAGAAGCGATCTGTACGACCCTGATCTGGCCACATTCCTGGCTGCCTCAGTCACGGCCATCTCAGAGGGTGTCGTGGCAGCGATGAGAGGCGCGTGATCACCTGGTGAGTGAGGAGGAGCTGGAGCGCTATGAGGCCGAGATCGAGCTCGCGCTTGTCCAGGAGTACAGGGCGGTGCTTCCCATGTTTCGCCATGTCGTGGAGACCGAGCGCCGCTTTTACCTGGCCAACGCAGTGGAGGTTGACGTCTCAGAGAGAGGCTCTTCGGCGCTAATAGAGATTCGTCTGACCGACGCCTGGGTTTGGGACATGTACCGCCCGGTGCGCTTCCTGCCATCTGTAAGGGTGCTCACCTTTCGAGACGTTAATGTGGAGACACTCCCAGACAAGGAGATGTAGCCGTTGCCTCATCCCAACGGCGGTCGACATGACCTCGGCAGGCTTGCCGAGACAGCTGTTGCAAGCTGGTACCAGGATAGGGGTTGGGAAGTCCTCTCTCGTAATTGGCGATGCCGGCAGGGAGAGCTGGATGTGGTGGCCAGCCAGGGAAGATGGCTGGCATTCTGTGAGGTGAAGGCGCGTTCCTCACGGCGCTTCGGCGCTCCCCAGGAAGCGGTCAACTGGGCCAAGCGCAAGCGTCTGCGCCTGTTGGCGGCGCGCTGGCTGGCAGAACAGCCCGACGGGGTTCACCGCGGTAAGCAGATCCGCTTCGACGTCGCAGGGGTGTCCGCCGGCTCTCAGGGCCTGGTGATCGAGATGATAGAGGGCGCGTTCTAGCTTGATGGGTTTTCGAGCACCGCACCTTAAATAAGCTGGCAGCCAGCTGCCTGCCCGATCCGTAGCGCCAAAGATCGCTGCGTTTTGGGAACGCCGTCTAGGACGTCTGCCTACAAGGTCGATTTGAGCCTGCTCAGCTAACTGTAAAGGCGAAGTCGAACCTCTTTGCGACGATCAGGTGGTATCGACCCGGGGTAACCTTGGCGGAGCTCCAGCTGATCTGGCTCCATGAGCCGGCGGCAGTGATCTCATGGCCGGGCACGAGCGGCAAAGACTGTTCGGCAGGGCAGTTGATCGCGATGTTCCCAGGCCAGATGTCAGATCCTGAAGCGTTAACTACCTTCATCCCTATCACCCCGCACGGACCGATCTCCTGGACAGCCATATAGGGATAGCCGGCCAGTTCACAAGTAGAGGATCCTAGGTTGGTAGCGGTGGCCTGAACCCGTAGCGGCGTTCCGGCAGGCAGGCTCAAGGTGTTTACGCTCACTGTCATGAGCACTCTGGCTGTAGGGCATTGAGGGAGCTGAACGTAGCCTTGCTCGGTCAATGGATTCGGGACGGTGGAAGTCGCAGGTGCGCTAAGTGATTGGCCGGGCCCGCTCGAGGATGGGTAGCTCCTGCCAGCGCCTGCTGGATCGTAGCCGTTGCCAGGATGAGCGTGGCCACTGTGGGATGGTGCCTGGATGGCTCCAATGGCCATACCAACACCCGCTCCAACAGTCACCAGAGCAACAAGCATGAAGGGAATGAACCGTCTCATGCATCGATGCTCTCAGAAACGCGGTCCTTGTGGTAGGGCACCCACGCTTCACAATGGCTCCTTCTTTCGAGGGCTATGCGCTGTGGAGCTCGTAGCCACCTGTGGCGTTCTGAGCCTGCTGTGTGGGCTGGTGCATTAGTTCCCCCAAGCTCTCCTTGTCGCCAGCAGCCCCCTGTGCTGCTGCCCACATGGCACCGTAGGCGCCCCCTGCTGAAAGCAGAGCTTCGTGGGTTCCTTCTTCCAAGACGGTTCCCTTTCCGATGACCACTATCCTGTCAGCTCGCCGGGCGGTATCCAGGCGGTGAGCTATGACAAGGGTGGTTCTTCCTTTGGCAGCAGCTTCCATGGCGCGGGCCACTTTTGCCTCGGCCACTAGGTCAAGATTGGCTGTGGCCTCGTCCAGCAGCAGCACCAAGGGTTCCACCAGCAGTGCTCTGGCAAGGCAGACAAGCTGACGTTCGCCCGCCGAGAGGGATCGGCCCCGTTCGGAGACAATGTGGCGGTAGCCCCCAGACAGGTTGAGGATGGCCTCATGAACGCCCACCATGGAAGCCACTGCTTCGACCTCGGCATCGGATGCGTCTGGTTTTCCAAATGCAATGTTGTCGCGAACGCTGGCTGCAAATAGGAACGGCTCTTGTGGCACGTATCCCAGATGGCGCCTCCACCAGGCTAGATCAATCTGATCGAGGGGGCAACCGTCCACGACAACCTGGCCCTGGGTGGGATCGTAGAAGCGGGCCACCAGCTTGACGATGGTGCTCTTTCCCGCTCCCGTGGGCCCCACAAGCGCAACCTGCTCTCCGGGAGCAACGCTGAGATTGACATCATGGAGCGCATCTTGGAGGGCCCCTGGATAGCGGAAAGCCACGTTGGCAAGTGTGAGCTCGCCAGTCGGGCGGCTGATCTTTATCGGATGGGAAGGACTTTTAATAGTAACAGGCTCTTCCAAAAGCGAGCTGAGTTTTCGCATGCCAGCTCGGGCTCGCTGGTAGCTGTCGAATGTCTGGGCGAGCTGCTGGATCGGGTTGAAGAACTGCGTCACATAAAGCAGGAAGGCTACGAGCACTCCGATGGGAATTGCTCTGGAGGTGACCAGGTCCGATCCGACGCCCAATACGGCCACCATGGTCAAAATACCGAGTAGGTCGGAGAACGCCACATAGGTTGCTTGGATCCTGAGCGCAGTCAGGCTTGCTTTTCTGTAGCCGACGCCGAGCTCCTGATAGGTTTCGTACAGGCCTGCTTCACGGACGAAAGCCTGGGTCACCCGGATCCCGGAGATGCTTTCCTGGAGATGCGCGTTTAATGCAGACACTCGATCTCGCTGGCGATCGTACGCCACGGCTGATCGTTGGCGGAACCAGATCGTTGCAAGAACGAGGAGGGGAACTGCAGCCATTGCAATGAGTGCGAGGCGTACGTCCATCGCAAACATCACGATCGCAATGCCTACGAAGGTACCAATGCCAACGAGAGCGTTGACGAGTCCATTCTGGAGGAGCTGGGAGAGCGTCTCTACATCGTTTGTTACCCGAGTAATGATCCTGCCTGTCAGTTCTCTCTCGTAGTAATCCATTCCTAGTCTCTGCAAGTGAGCAAAGATCCTGATGCGCAAAGCGAGCAGCATTCTCTCACCTGTGCGTCCTGTCCAGACATTCTCAGCCCACATGTCCCACCAGTCGAACACGGTCACTATGGCATATGCTCCGGAGAATGCGAGCAGGACTGCTGTAGCACGGTGCAGTACCCCCAGATCCAGGCCGTATCGGATCAGGTACGGCCCGGCAAGGCCAGCAAGAGCATCCAGGGTGACAAGGAGAAGGCCTATCAAAAGCTGGCGCGTCCAGGGACGGGCAAAGCGCCTTATGAGAAGCGGAGAGCTATCCCTTGCGGCTTGGGTGACATCGACTTTGTCGAAGTCTTTGATTGGTGGGAGCTTTGCAATTGCTTGCTCCAACTCAGCGGTAGGAGGCCTTTGGAGCCAACCGTGGCCACCAGCCTGGCCACCCCATCCCCCCATTCCGACTCCAGCACGCATGCCGGCGCGTAGACCCATAGCCGTTGCCGCTCCCATCCGGAGAGATCCTGGCTGTGCGGCTGCAGGGAATGCTCCGCTGCCCGGGCTCATGCTCGTAGCCATCCATGATCCGGCGCGCTCTCGCTTGGTGGTGCTGGAGCCCGCCGTTTTGTGAGACCGGTCTTGGCTTGCCAACTCCGTTGGAGATCGGTCAGAGCCGTCGCTGCCCATAAGCTCTCTAAACAGGGTAGAGCGCGAGATGAGCTCTGTGAAGGTGCCCTGATCGACAACCTTGCCACCATCTAAAAGCGCAACACGATCTACAAGTTGAAGGGTGGAACGTCTGTGAGCTACCACAAGCATTGTCTTTGTGCTATGAAGCTCGCTGAGCGACTGGTAGATCCTGGCTTCAGTTTCGGCATCGACAGCGGAAGTGGCATCATCTAGGATTAGTACGCGCGGATCTACGAGCAGAGTTCGGGCCAAGGCCAGCCTTTGACGCTGACCACCAGAGAGGGTGACCCCAGTCTCGCCAACCACGGTGTCATAGCCGTCAGGCAAAGACATGATGAACTCGTGGGCACTTGCGATCCTGGCAGCGGCTTCCACCTCGTCTTCTGTCGCATCGGGGTTGCCAAAGGCAATGTTATCTCTTACGCTGGCGGCGAACAGGAAGCTCTCCTCAAGCACTATACCGACCTGGCGTCTCAGGGAGTCGAGCCTCACGGAGGAAACGTCATGGCCATCTATGCTCACAGAGCCTTTCTCCACATCGTAGAAGCGGGGTAGAAGCATGCACACGGTTGACTTGCCGGATCCCGAGAGGCCAACCAGGGCAACTGACTCCCCAGGCTTGATTGAAAGCGAGAATTCCTTGAGCACTGGCTCACCCCTTGACAACACGACGGTGCCATCTGCTTGCGTGGTTGCAACCGGGTAGCCGAAGGTTACGTCATCGAAGCTCACCTGTCCCTTGACAGGATGCAGCGCCTTTGCATCCGGGCGCTCTTTCAAGGTAGGAGTGAGATCCAAAAGCTCGGTGATCCTCTCAGCGCCCGCTCGAGCCTGTTGGCCTACTGCGAGTATCCCTGCCATCATGCGCGCCGGTCCGGCCAGCTGGGTCAGATAGGTGGCAAACGCAACGAAGGTACCAATGCTCAAGTTTCCTCTGATAGCGAGCCAGCCGCCAAGGGCTAAGATAGCGACCTGGCCAATTGCAGGAACCGACTGCAGGTGGGCGCTGTAGCGCGACCTCAGGCGGATGTTTCGCAGTCTTGAGCCAAACATCGCGCGGACTGAGCTGATGAACCTCTCCAGCCGGTCCTGCTCGCGCCCGAATGCTTTCACCACACGGACTCCTGAGATGGTCTCTTCCGCCACCGTTGTGACCTCTGCTTCGTGGCTTTGGGCATCCCAGCTCGAGGGGAACACAGTCCTGCGCATTCGCCAGGCAATCGCAAAAGTGGACGTCGGGATGAAAAGCGCCACCGCAAAGAGAGGAGGGGATAGCACTAGCATGACCACTAACGAGGCAAGGGCTTGGATCAGGCTCCCTATCACCATGGGTGTCCAGGCGAGCAGCTGCTGGACTAGGGATAGGTCACTGTTAGCTCGAGAGACGAGCTGTCCGGTTTGTAGGCCGTCGTGGACTGCGAAGTCCAGCTCGTGGAGATGGTCAAAGATGGCATTGCGCAGGTCCAGCTGAACGTCGAAGCTCACTCGGCCGCCGCTGTAGCGTCGGACTAGAGTTGTGAAAAAACGCAGGAAGCCAAGGGAGGCCAGGAGCAGGAGCAATGGGAGCAATGGGTGGCGGCGTAGCTCTATAGACCCGTCTATGACGGCCCGCTGGACCAGAGGAACCACTACGAGCACACCCATGGAGATGATGCTTGTCACCAAGGAGATGACCAGCCGAAGCCAATGCCGCATCAAGAACGGCTGCAGCCTGCGAAGCCAGCCAGGCGAGCGCACCTTCACGGTGGCGGTGGTGTCTGGCACGCTTGGGTATTCTATCGGCGGGCTGGTTGGTCGATTCACGTAGTCCCCCGCCCGCGCTGTTAGGTGCTCAGTTGCGCAGTGGGAACCTGAGGAGCTGGGAAAGAGGGCTCGGAGCCGGTGTTGGCGTTGGCTTGGGCTGCGCAGATGAGCCACCCCCAGTTCCTCGGCCAGCGGAGGGAGCTGCTTTCGGTCGGCTGCTGTTGTGCTTAGGCTGGTCGGAAGGTGGCGTTAGGTCCGACACCTTCTCTGTTGGGACAGAAGCCCGCAGCTTGCGAGCAGGTGAACGCGAGGCTGGCGTGGAGCCAACAGGCGATCCGGATGGTACCGATAGTCCCGATGGCAGAGCGGGCGATGTCCCTCCAGGGCCTGGTGGAGGCACCGGAGCCTTGGTGAACGTCTTCGGACAGCTGGAGCTCGGGGCACCAGTGACATTCAGGTTTCCTGTGTTCCACAGATCATGGTGCTCGCGCGGCCAGGGACCACTGGAGGCACATGAGGGGGTGGGAGTCTCCCAGACAAAGAGGTTCCCCTCCCTCGTTCCAGCGGTCACTACCTGGTAGGGTAATCTCCCAAGAGGTCCTACAGATGCGCTGTTTACCATCCATCCCCCGGTGAACTTCGGGAACCCGGGTGCTTCCTGGCCTAAAGCATTGACTGCGCGCAGGTCGTAGGTGGCACTGCCTTCAATCACGTAGGGCCCCGAACCAGCCCCTCCAACGTCTGCAATGATCGGCTCGTCGAGGAACTGCAGGTCATTCATAGCCTGAGGGAATCCCGGGTCGAAGTGGCCGGACTTGGTTGACCAGGCATCGACCTCAAGCGGATGTGGATGTTGGTCGGCAGGGAAGGCTTCGTTGAGGGCATAGCCCAGGCTGGCAGCCGGAGCTGCGACGCTTATACCAGCAGTTCCGGCCCCGAGCGAGCCAAGTGCGGGGCCACCGAGAGCTGGAATGCTCGGCTGGCCACCGGGTACATTGGATAGAAGGCCAGTCGGCTCAATAGAGAGTACTTTGGGCTTGCCATCAGGGCCAGAGCCCAGATAGGAACTTCCGTTTGGCTTGAGTAGGTACACCGGCCCAGCGACGCTCATCACTGCTACATCGAGCTGACCGTTGTTGGAAAGATCGGCCAGAGCAGGACTTCCAACAACGCCGTTGCCGACGTCAGGCAGTATCCCTTCGTCTATCTCACCTATGGCTACGGGCCATCCGGGCAGCATGGCCCCAGAGTCCGGATCGGCCGTGCTTAGAGCTTGGTGGTTTCCTGAGTCATGGAGATTGCCGTCTGGATAGATGGAATAGACCCTAGAGTTGCCCGGGGTCAATAGCGGGTTGTTACCAAGCGCGTAGAGCAAGGGATTGGCAATGCTTATATTGGGTGCACCCGCATACTGCTCGTTTGATCCTACGATCACGTCGGGTGGTCCTGAGCCGCCCGAGAGATTGCCGATGGCAGGAGTGTCGATGAGCTTGGTTCCCTCCATAACTCCCGAGCTGGCTTTGAAGGTCACCTGATTGGTGATCGGGTTAACCGAGGCGACTTCCGCGGGGTCTACCACCAGTACCGGCCAGCCCGGAACAGGCTTGCCGTCCGGCTGCCAGGCGTAGACGTGGCGGTCTTCTGAGGAAGCCACTATGTCCAGTTCACCGTTGCCTTCCAGGTCAGCGAGCGCGGGGGCAGCAAAGATCCCAGGAAGCACCCGGTTGTCGGCGTTTGCTGCGGCCATTGATGAGTAAGCCGGATCTGTGTGAACAGGGAAGCCAGGAAGAAGCTTGCCTTGCGCGTTCCACGCATAGACATTGCCGTTCAAGTCTCCTGCGACGACGTCAAGCCCCGAGCATGGCACTGTTGGGGGAGGCGAGGGGTGTTGCGATGGTGGTTTTGGAGGAGATGGAGGGCTGGGAGCGGTCCCCGGGGACCTCGGGGTTTGCCGTGAGCTGCCCGGTCCGCGGCCTTTTGGTGGAGGCCCGGGAGCATTGGCTGCAGGCGGGCATGCAGGTTCGCTCGAGCCGTAGAGGTTTCCCACTGCTACCCCACCTATAATCTCGCCACGAGGTACAGCGGTGACGGAGTGGCTCAGGAATGCCTCTTGGCCGGGATGGTAAGAGAGAGGATCGGTATGCACAGGCCAACCCGGCAACTCCTTGCCGTTGGGCAGGTAGGCGTTGATCGTGCCTCCAGAGGTTGCCACTATGAGCACGTTGGTACCGCCAGGTCCAAGGGGTGCAAGCGTAGGTGGGGCGTCCAGGGAGGAGTCGAATCGCTTGGGGAAGCTTCTGAGCAGGCTCGGATCGCTATGGAGGAACTCGGCACGTCTGGAGATCCCGATTAGTCCCTGAGCGTCTTTCACAACGACCCTCACAGAGAACGTGAACCTGTTTGGGTCAGGTGCGCCATCCACACCCACGGGTCCTCCAGTAAAGCTGGTGCCGGACGGGAATAGGGCGGCGACCGAGCTAAGGTGGATCTTTGCAAGGGTTCCGGTGAACACACCACGACCTCGACCCTCTTTGACCAGATGCCATGTGCCTGGTTCAGGGTCAGCTCCTATGCCGACGTCAACCTGGTACTTGTAGGACCTAGAGCGCGGTGTGCCCACCATTCCCTCAACAGTGAGGGTCCCACCCGGTGAGAAGCTTTGGAACCATGGGAGGTTGTTGATCTGGGCCTCAGGGGGTATGTCTCCTGCAGCGATCCGAGACACGATCTTGGCGGCGTCTATCCGCCCGTAGCCGAAGTACTGGTTGTACCCAGGATGGCTCCGGTAGCGGGTCGTGGGAACTGGGGCCACCACTGCGTAATTGTCAGGGGGCCCGTATGGAGGTGCGGCAGTTTGGAAGTTGACCTCGGACGCGTTCATCGTGACGAGCTGTCGGATCTCGTTGACCGAGAGGGGAACAGGTTTTCCCGTTACTGACTTAAGACCGGGGTAGTCCTTTATCACCCCACGGGCCACCGCATTTGCCGCTGCAGATTCGGCCAAACCTACGATGCCAGAGCTTAGGCCGGTCGCGTTCGATGAGCACGCGCTCGACTCTACAGAGACCGCGATGTTGGCTCCGTAGTTGGTGCAGCCGTTCAAGTAGAGGTAGCTCGGCGGGTTGAAGATGGGCTTGCCGTCTTCTTGAGGAGCTTCAGTCACGGAGTTCACCACGATCGTGTGAGACAGCAGCGCTGGCAGGTTGTGATGCATTTCTTCCTCATCGGCTGCCGAAGCCAGGATTGGCACTCCGTGGGCTTCTGCATAGGCGACAGCCTGGCGGGTGGTCTCGGTGTCGTTCAGAGTGCCGAGGGCTTCCTGGATGACATTTGCCCCTGAGTCGACAGCGAACAGCACTCCCTCCGCAAAGAGGTTTCCAGTCGAGATGAAGGAATCTCCAACCCGCACAGGCAGGATCATGCAGTTCGGGCAAGTCCCCACAGAGTGCGCTGTGTTGGCAGCGCCGCCAGAGTTCTGGGCTTCGCCAGTACCGTGGTCGTAGTGAACGTCGTCATAGGGATCGTTATTGTTGTTAACGAAGTTCCATCCCGCTATCGCCTCGGTGAAGCCTTTGGGTGACTGCTTGCCGTAGTAGTAGGGATTGGGTCTGCCATCTGGAAGCTTGGCCGTACCGAAGGTCCGAATGAGATCCTCAGGAGATATGCCGGTATAGCTGCGATCACCTCCGTATTGAGGCCCGCCATGCACTTGGCAAAAGAGCCCGCCATAGTCTTTGGCAACGGCAGCCACCCTGGGGTCGTTTGCATACTGAGCGACGTTGATGATCCCGGAGTTGTTGAGGTCGTAAGGATCCAAGTCAGCAAAGTGCACACCTTTTCGCTCCAGCTGTGCCTTGGTGAGCCCCTGGGCGTTCTCTGGGGGAGGAAGGGCTTTGGTGTTTAAGTAGATCTTGTCTACGATCCCCGGATCGCACCACTCGATGCCCGAGTCCGTCACTGCGATGACGGTTCGCGGGCTCCCAGTTGTTACCTGCCAGGCGGTGTCCACGCTGTTGCCGCGCACCCCGCACAGCTCCTGAGGGTTGTGGTACAGCTCGGGGTTGGTTGAGCGCGCGGAGGTGAGCATGTAGTTATTGCCGTCCACCGCCCAGTTTGCTGGCCTTAGGGGGGGGAACTGCCTTGGGGTGTGGTCCAGTGCGGCTTCGACTTGAGGGTTTCCCGAGACTGGCACCGGTGGCCACGGCACCGTGCCGGTAGGTGTGGCGACCTGGCCTGGGCTAGCGGTGTTTGGATCACCGCGCAGTGGTGTGCATGACTTGGGCCGGTGGGGAGTGTTGGGTGAGCTGGAGACCCAGGTAGGCGCAGGAGGAAGAGATGGGTTGGCTTTAGCACCAGCGACTCCTTGTTTTGGCGATGAGCTAGCAGCAAGAGCCGGAACGGCCTCGATCAGTAGCAGGCACAAAGCAAGCGGCAGTACCAAAAGCAGTGGGATGCGGCGGTGCACGGTCAACCTTCCTTGGGGAGATCTTCTGGTTGAGCAAGTGAAATTATGAGGGAACGCCCCTTAAGCGTCTACTGGCTGGCGTACCAATGTTTTGTCTCTTCTATGTGAGGACTCACAATGAGATTCCCCGAGGCTCGGCCCCAGAGCACGGGCCCTATGACCTACAGGAGCCACGCTGGGGGAGCCAGTGAGCGGTCCCCAGCTCGCCGCCGCCCAGAGCATTGGTCTTCGGGCCTTCAGGGGCCACAAACCCTGGAGGTCATTCGCCGTAGACGTTCACCAAGAGCGTCTTAGAAGAGGAAAGAATGACTCCCGCAGTGCTCACCGAGTATCTGTATGGGGTGCCTTTGGTACCGGGATCGGGCATACCATCGAAGGTGGCCCAAGCTTTGGAGTGTAGAGCCCCTTTTCTTTCTTCGAAGTGGGCGTCTTCTTGGCGATTGGGCGGCGGCTGTGAGCCAAGTGCCGGTGCGGAGTCCAGGGCCGTAAGGCATAAAGCCAGCGGAAGCACAAGAAATAGTGGCATAGGCCGGAACAAGGTAGATCTCCCTAGCTTGCGAGCAGCAAAAGCGAGACCAAGTATGAGTGGTGGCCATGCTGGTGTCTACTGGTACTGGTACCAATCTTGGGCCTATATTATGTGATGCATCACAAGCATTCGGGGTGAACTCTCAGACAACGCTGGGACGCCAGAAGCGAGAAGGGCTACAGAGCCCACTCTTGCGCGGCGACTTCAAGCAAAGACGGACTCACTGGCCAGGTTCGTGCTCGCCGAAGTGCTGGCTACGGTGTCGATCTACAGCCAACTGCCGCTCGAGGAGCTGGAGGGCGAGATCTTGGCAATCTGCCATCACAACGTAACTACCTTCCTGCGCTCAGTGCAGGCAAATGGGTTGATCGAAGAACCAGACCTATCACAGATCGCTGCGAGCGCGGCCAGAAGAGCAGAGGAGAGGATCTCTCTTGCTGCTGTTCTGGGGGCTTATCAGGCTGGGGCACTGGCAGTATGGGAGCGCGCCAAGCAGGAGGCGCAACCAGGTGAAGAGGATGAACTTCTTGCGCTGGCTGGATTCGCCCTGAGCTATATAGGCAAGGTTACGACATTGGTCGCCCAAGCTTACGGTGAGGAAAGCGAGGCCATAGCAGAGCAGGAGCGCGATGCCCGAAGGGCTCTTGCTCAGGCACTGCTTACTGGCAACGCAACAGAGCCGCTGGCTCAGCGAGCCGGCGTCAGCCTAGCGCCGAGCTACATCGTGGCTGCGCTTTGGGTCGGTCCAAGCCCTGACGAAACCATGGCCTCATCGTCCAGCGGGCGTGGTAGCGGCTCTGGGATTGCCAGCTCCGTCGCTGTCCGGCGCAAGCTGCGCCGCCTCGAGCACACTCTTGCTTCCCAGGCCGGGGAAGACGCTCTTGGGCTGTGGAGCCCCTCGGGTGCCACCTTGCTCCTGCCTTTGAAAGATGTAGACCCACAGGTAGGCCAGCAGGGAGTGGCAACCATTGTGAACGCTCTTGCGGAGAGCTCCAGGGCATCAATAACTGCAGGCGTCGCGGTGGGAGCTGGGAGAGAGGGGACCCTAGATGCCCACAGGGAGGCGACCCAAGTGCTCGAGCTAGCTAGAGCACTCGGTCGCCCGTCAGGGTGCTACGTCTTGGAGGACCTCCTCTTTGAGCATATGGTCTACAGTGGCTCGGCAGGGGCAAGACGGATCGGAGCTGTGTTAGCTCCGATTTCACACAAGCCCTTATTGATGGAGACCCTTGGGGTCTATCTGGATCAACGAAGAGACAGAAGACAGGCCGCTTTGGTGCTCAACATCCACCCGAATACACTTGACTATCGGTTGAGGAGGATCTGCGAGCTTACCGGGCTCGATGTTGCCAGCAGTCACGACATGGCACTGATGCAGGCAGCGATCGTAGCTTTGCGCATCGAGGCTCTTGGCGAGCAACGTGGGGATTTGTAAGATTGATCGATTTGTGTCGCGAAGGCTTGCGCCACTGAGAGAGGTTTCCTATCCTTATCTCGTCGTTGAGGCGTCGCTGCGCCCCGAGATGTCATACATGCGCACTAGATACACTAAGGACGTTCACCCATAGGAGGTCATTGGATGCTTTTGCGGCGCTTGGGGGTTGCTCTTGCCGGAGTTGTACCGCTTATCGCACTGGCGGCGGTAGGCCCGGTGGCTGGATCTTCTGGATCTTCGGGCTCGCTTGCTGTGGGGGCAACTATTGCTGGTCAAGGGGCAGCGAGGACTTCAGCGCTGCCAGAGACCGGCGCCCTGGTGCCAACCCAGCCTGGTATCACGCTACCTGAGAGAAGTGGCAGCGTAGACAGCCTGAACTGGTCGGGCTACGTGGCGACCCCGCCTTCTGGCCAGCGTGTGACTGCTGTGTCAGTCACCTACCGGGTGCCCAGCGCGTCACTGCTACCTCCTGGATTCGCGGCTACATGGGCTGGTATTGGAGGTTACACGAGCACCGACCTGATCCAAGCTGGCACAGAGCAGAGCTCGACAGGTCTTCTCGGGGCTCAGTACTATGCATGGTACGAGGTGCTTCCCGCTGCTTCAGTGCAGTTGACATCAGGTTGCTATACCGCAGATGGCGCAGTTAGTAGCTGTGCGGTGACTCCAGGTGACCAGATGACTGTGGACATCGCCAATCAGGGCGGGAACCAGTGGTTGATATCGATAACCGATGCAGGGAACTGGACATGGTCCAAGACCATCACGTATTCCTCAAGTGAGTCCTCTGCAGAGTGGATCCTTGAAGCTCCCCAGATCGATGGCCTTCAGAGTCTCCTGGCTGATGTGGGAACCGTAGGCTTTGCTCCATCAGATGAGTACGCCCTCGATGGCGGGCTACTGCAGCCGATGGCGGATGCCAACCCGGTACAGGTCATCCTTTCGCCAGCTGGTCTTATAGCGGAGGCCACTCCTTCGGCAATCGACTCGGCAGGGACGGGCTTTAACGACTGCTCTTACCAGTCAAGCTGTCCTGCGCCTTAGAGTACGCTTTGTCTAGAACCTCCTTGGCTTTGCTCAATCGGGGCAGTCGCCGATGACAACGGGCCATTGCTCAAATCTGCTGGTTCATGTCGTTCCAACTGGATTGCAGTCCGGCTCTCATGGCTAATCTCTCAGGGATGGCTGAACCCACAAGCTCCGATCCTCCTCTGATTGTAGAGAGGAGCGACGGAGTGGTTAGTGCGGTTATGAACCGACCGGAGAAGAAGAACGCGGCCAACGGGCCCATGTGGAATGCCATGCTGGAGCTCTTTCAAGAGGTCACGCGCAATCCCAATGACCGGGTGCTAGTCCTTACCGGAGCGGGAGGGGCCTTTTGCTCCGGTGCAGATATCACAGATACCACCGGTGTTGTCGGGGACAACTCTAACCACCCGCTTTTTCGCATGCGATTCCTCGCCGATGTCGTGCTTGCACTGCACCGCATTCCCAAGCCCACCATCGCCAAGGTGCGTGGGATAGCCGCTGGTGCAGGGATGAGCTTGGCGCTTGGCTGCGATCTGGTGGTTTGTGCAGATGGGGCAAGGTTCTCCGAGATCTTTGCCCTTAGGGGTCTAGCAGTGGATGGAGGTTCCTCCTGGCTGCTTCCAAGGCTGGTAGGACTGCAGCGGGCCAAAGAGCTAGCGTTCTTCGCTGACATCATTTCTGCCGATCAAGCATTCAACCTCGGTTTGGTGAACCGGGTTCTTCCAGATTGCGAGCTGGACAGCTTTGTAGAGGAGTGGTCAAAGAGGCTTGCCAAAGGGCCTCCACTCGCGCTGTCGCTTACCAAGACGCTGCTAAATAACAGCTTTGCGGTCTCCATGGACCAAGCTCTAGAGGACGAAGCCCGAGCTCAGAGCGTGAACCTGAGCTCTTCGGATACAGCCGAGGCGTTGAGGGCATTTGTCGAGCGCAGAGAGCCCAGGTTCGAGGGCAGGTAAGCTGAGGCCGACAAGAGTATCCAGGGGGCCAGCCAGCATGTGTAGGTTGCCCATCAGCTTCTCTTGAGCGGACTGGCTGCTTCAGCTGGAAGAGCAGCCGCGAGCTTATGTCACAGCCATGCCTTAGCATCTTTTACGGTGCCTTGAGCGGCCAGCACCTAGCTTCTCCCGGCCCTCTTTTGGGATAGACACAAGCTGCGCTGTGGGAGGCAACTGCAGGCAGTAGTGGAGGTGGGGCGAGGATGATCGCGACCATTCCTTCGGCGACATTGACTGGCGTGCATGGCATTGCGGTCAGCGTTGAGGTCCACGTTTCAAATGGCATACCTGGATTCACTGTGGTTGGCTTGCCGGATGCAGCCTGTCGGGAGTCCAGGGACAGGGTGCGGGCGGCTCTGCTTTCAACAGGGCTTGACTGGCCTATCAAACGGGTCACGGTCAACCTGGCACCTTCAGGGGTGAGGAAGGGGGGACCAGGCTTGGACCTCCCTATCGCCGTGGGCCTGCTCGTCGCATCTGGTCGCTTGGACCCCGCCAAAGTAGCTGGGCATGCCTTCATAGGTGAGCTGGGCTTGGATGGCTCGATTCGATCGGTGCCCGGGGTCGTTGCCATGGTGGATGCCATCGGATCCAGCTCAGTGGTGTTGCCAGTTGGTTGTGTAAGAGAAGGTCAACTTGTCGCCAGGGCCGCAGTCCAGGGAGCGCGTACCCTTGGCGAGCTATTGGCCGCGCTAAATGGGAGTCCGTCACTGCGGAGATTTGGCGCTTACACCGAGCCGGCGGAGGCGGCCTGTATGGACCAGGTCCGGCTCTCTTGGAGCATAGAGGAAACGCACCTCGACCTTGCCGACGTTCGTGGCCAGCCGGTGGGGCGCCACGCAGTGGAGGTCGCGGCTGCAGGAGGGCATCATCTTTTATTCATAGGACCCCCTGGCTCGGGAAAGACAATGCTTGCCAAGAGGCTGCCCGGCCTTCTTCCTCCGCTGGAGCGAGACGATGCCCTCGAAGTGAGCAGGATATGGTCTGCAGCAGGCTTGCCTGTTCCAGGCGGAGGGTTGCCCTATTGGCCACCATTTAGATCTCCTCATCACGGTGCCTCAGTGGTCTCGCTAGTAGGCGGGGGCACCGCTGCCATGAGGCCAGGCGAGGTGAGCCTGGCCCACGCCGGGGTCCTTTTCCTCGACGAGATGGGAGAGTTTCCTGCCCAAGCTCTCGATTCGCTAAGACAGCCCCTGGAGGAAGGAGTTGTAACGGTTTGCCGAGCCAGGGCCGTTGCAGTGTTTCCGGCGCGCTTTATCCTGGTGGGTGCTACCAACCCGTGTCCATGTGGCGAGAGGACAGCACCGGGCAGCTGTGCGTGCTCGGAAACAGCACGCTCGCGCTATGCCCGCAGGCTCTCGGGACCACTTCTGGATCGTTTCGATCTAGCAGTGAACCTGGCACGTCCAGATATAAATGATCTGCTCGGCGGAGCTTCCGGAGAGCCGTCGGAATCGGTGGCAAAGCGCGTTTCCATGGCTCGTCAGCGTGCAGCGGTGCGAGGCGTACGATGCAATGCAGAGATTCCCTCGCACATGCTAGACGCGCTGGTGCCTGTGGTTCCTGCTGCTCGGAAGGAGCTGGCCCTCAGAATGCGCAGCGGAGAACTGAGCGCCAGGGGCGTTGACCGAATTCGCCGAGTGGCCCGGACTGTGGGGGATCTCGCCGGAAGAGATGACGCCTTGGAAGAGTGCGATATTTTGGAGGCTTTGGAGCTTCGTTCGGCGAGGAACTCTTTCCTTCCAGAGAGAGCATTGTGAGAGTCTCTGGCTATCGGAGCGCTGCGGGCTCTCACCCTCGCGCAGCATCAACGGTGCATGGTGGAGATCTCCCAGAATGGGTTTATGCAGCAGCGCTGTCTGGCTTGAAGGAGATGGGACCAATGGGGCTGAGGCGCATTTTGGAGACGAGCCCTCCATCCCAGGTATGGCTAGCGGCCCGTGATGGTGAACCAGCCAACGATCACATGGAGCGCTACCCAGCCGTGATCCGAATGCGCTGGCAGCGCCAAGCACTCGGGTTGGACCTGGCCAGGCTTTACGCCTGCTGCGTAGAGAGCGCCACGGCAGTCAGCTACCTAGGAAGCAGCGACTTTCCAAAGCGCCTAGCTGGAGACAGGAAGGGACCCGCTGTGCTTTTCTCCCAAGGGGAGCTGGGCTTGCTCGATTCACCGCGCTGCATAGCGGTGATAGGTACCCGAGAGGCCACCGGTTACGGGCGGGATGTGGCCTGGCAGCTGGGGAGGGATCTGTCCGAAGCAGGTGTGAACGTCATCTCAGGGCTGGCTCGCGGCATAGACGGAGCAGTGCATTCTGGCGCGCTGGCTGACCTAGGCCAGCCCGGTTCCCCGATCGGTGTAGTAGCAGGTGGAATAGACATGGTCTATCCACGCCGCCATGCAGAGCTGTTCCAACAGGTGAAAGCCAATGGGGTTTTGGTTACCGAAGCCTATTTCAGGGCCCCGGCATCACCGCTCCGGTTCAAGCTGCGCAACCGTATCATTGCAGGTTTGTCAGATGCAGTTGTAATCGTGGAATCGCGCTCAAAAGGAGGCTCAATGATAACGGTTGCAGCGGCCATGGAGCGAAAGGTCCCAGTCTATGTAGTTCCTGGCCCTGTTGGCAGCATAGCTTCGAGCGGCACCAATGAGCTCCTTGTCAGGGGTCATCACGCGATAAGAGATGCTGCAGACGTTCTAGAGGCACTAGGGGAGGGGTGGGGTTTGCTTGGCGAAGACCTTTCCGGTATGGAAACGGGCGTCCCAAGATCATCGTCGTTAGTTCGGGGGGTTGGCTCAGGGGCCAGTTTGCCAGCATCGTCGAAGCAGCCAGTGGACTTTGAGTCCGGAGGTCTTGAGGCGGCGGTGCTTGCAGCAGTGGACTGCACCCCTACACTGACCGCAACGATCGTACTTCGTACAGGGCTCGATATTGGTGAGGCGGTGCTTAATCTGACCAGGCTAGAAAAAGCTGGTATGGTGCGCAGAGGTGGCGGGTGGTGGGAGCGGATCTGACTCAGATTGACTGCTTTGAGCAGAGCTACCAGGCGTATGCCTCTGGTGCCGGTCCGCCAGGCCCAGGAAAGATCGTGTCCAACTTTTCCAGCACTTCTGGTTCCAGAGAAAGATCGAGCGCGGCTACAACACCTGTCAGCTGGTCCAGGGTTCGTGGCCCAATGATCGGGGCGGTCACTGCCGGATTAGACAGAAGCCAGGCTATGGCTACCTGAGCCGGTGCTGAGCCTAGATCATGGCAGAGAGCCTCCCAGAGTTCCAGTTGTGGACGTATGAGCCGGACGCGATCCTCTAGATCTTTGCTGGTTCTTCTAGCAGAGCCTTGAGAAGCCGTAGAGCCCGTGCCTATAGGAAGTACGCCTCCAAGGATTCCTCCCGCCAGCGGGCTCCAGGGGATGACCCCCATTCCGTACGCTTGGCAAGCGGGCAGGACTTCCAGTTCCACGCTTCGCGCAGTCAAGTTGTAGAGACTTTGCTCACAGGCCAGGCCCAGGAAGTTTCGCTCGGCCGCAGTCTCATTGGCTTGGGCTATGTGCCATCCAGCAAAGTTGCTTGATCCTACGTAGATGATCTTTCCTTGCAGGACAAGGACCTCCATAGCTTGCCATATCTCATCCCAAGGCGTGTCTCGATCTATATGGTGCATCTGGTAAAGATCAATATGATCAGTCTGGAGCCTTGTTAAGCTGGCCTCACAGGCAGCGCGTATATGCAAGGCGGAAAGCCGGGTGGCATTCGGCCAAGGATCACGGCCGCCATAGACTTTTGTCGCAAGCACTATCTTGTCACGCTTACGGGCTCCTTGGTTCAACCAGCGACCAATTATCTCCTCAGTTTCGCCTCCTCCGTAGACGTCGGCGGTGTCGATAAAGTTGATTCCGTGCTCAAGTGCATTGTCCATGATCGAGAACGCCTCTGACTGTGGCGTCCGGGGACCGAAATTCATGGTGCCGAGGCAGAGAGGGCTCACCTTTAGGCCCACACGACCGAGATTGCGATAGTCCATGGGTCCAGCCTAACGGAGCGCGACGGCACAGGATTTGGACAACAGGATCATCTTCTTTGGGGATCTGCTGGCAAGGCCATTTGGGAAAGACCATTTGGGCAAGGCCATTTGGGAAAGGCCATTTGGGAAAGGCCATTTGGGAAAGGCCATTTGGGAAAGACCATTTGGGCAAGGCCATTTGGGAAAGGCCATTTGGGAAAGGCCATTTGGGCAAGGCCATTTGGGAAAGGCCATTTGGGTCGCCCCCATCGTCTGACCGACGGCCCAGGCCGGCGTTGCTGATTGCAGCTGAACGGCATGACAAGTCAAGGCTAGAATGAAAGTGCAGAGATGTGAATATGCGTATACAGGTGGCTAGTTCCAGAGGGGGTGCCATGCCGTTTGAGAACTTTGTTGGCAAAGGGCCAACCGGTATAACAGGGCAAGGGTGAAAGCAGTGGCACGCCGAGCCAAGATCGTATGTACCCTTGGTCCAGCGGTTGCCAGCCTGGAGGCCATAGGTGGCCTGGCTGAAGCGGGGATGGATGTAGCACGGCTGAACTTCTCTCATGGCACCTACAGCGATCACGAGCGGTTTTGTCATTGGGTCCGCAAGGTGGCAGAGGAGACTGGTCGTTGTCTTGGCGTTTTGGCGGATCTTCAGGGTCCCAAGATCCGTCTGGGAAGCTTCGCTGCCGGACCGGTGGTTTGGGAAGCTGGTGAGCATGTCATAATCACCACTGAACCTGCGCCTGGGGACCACGAGCGAGTGACGACGACATATAAGGGTCTTGCTCACGATGTCCACGCCGGGGACGGTTTGCTGGTCGATGATGGCAACATCGCTTTGCAGGTGGAGTCCGTGCACGGACAGGAAGTTAGTTGCCTAGTGATCGAAGGCGGCCTGGTGAGCGACCACAAGGGAGTATCTTTGCCCGGGGTCGATCTTCACATCGGAGCTCTTTCCGACAAGGACAGCCAAGATCTTCGATTCGCATTGGAGCTCGGGGTTGACATGGTCGCTTTGTCATTTGTGCGACGTCCCCAAGATGCTGATCTAGTGCGTCGGGTGCTTGCAGAAACTGGAGCCACAGCTTCTGTTCTGGCAAAGATCGAGAAGCCTGAGGCGGTTGCAGCGTTGGAGGACATAGTCGCTGCGTTCGATGGTCTTATGATAGCCAGAGGCGATTTGGGGATAGAGGTACCGATGGAGCAGGTGCCATTTGTCCAAAAGCGTGGGGTTCGTCTAGCACGCCAGGCGGGCAAGCCAGTCATTGTGGCCACCCAGATGCTCGATTCAATGGTGGTACACAGCCGGCCGACTAGAGCGGAAGCGTCCGATGTGGCAAATGCAGTGCTGGACGGTACTGATGCGCTGATGCTCTCAGCCGAGACCAGCGTCGGGGCTCACCCGAGAGCAACGGTAGCTACGATGGCACGCATAGTGGAAGCAGCCGAGGGTGCTTTTCCACCCGGTGGCCCCTCCATTGATGTGGCTCTGGAAACGACCGCTGCCTCATTGGCTCATGCGGCCACGGTGATAGCAAGCGATATCGGAGCATGCGCGCTTGTCGCTTTCACAGAAAGTGGCGCAACTGCTCGGTGGCTGTCCCGTCACCGGCCGGCAGCTCCTATATTGGCTTTCACGCCTCATCTCGATGTGAGCAGGCAGCTCGCTTTGAGCTGGGGGGTAGAAACCTTCATCGTGCCAACCGTGGCTGATACCGACCAGATGGTGCATCAAGTCGACGCTGCGCTATTGGAGCTTGGCCAGGCTCTCATTGGCGAGCGTGTTGTTATAGTAGCCGGGACTCCACCCGGTCAGGCCGGCACTACCAATACGGTGCGGGTTCATCGTTTGGGGGAGAGGGCGGACAATGGGAGGGATATTTTGGCCACAGAAGCGAAGAGACTCTGATGGCCATGTAGCCGTCTACGCCGCAGTGTGAGTATGAGCCATCTGGCGCAGGAGGCTCAGCTCGCCTGTCATCTCAGCTTGGCGCTCAGCCAACCGGTGGACCTCCGAGCGCAGTGCCCCGATCTCGCCACGCAGCCCACCGATCTGGCTCTCCATGTCCGAGCGCAGCTCACCGATCTGGCTCTCCATGTCCGAGCGCAGCCCACCGATCTCGCCACGCAGCCCACCGATCTGCTGGCTTAGGAAGGCGCCCAGACCAAAAACGGCGACTGCCAAAATCCCAATTGCGCTCCAGGCAACAGCTACCATCAAGTGCTCCTACCTGCAATCATACTTCAGCTGCTTGGGCGCTTGCCCGATCCAACATGTATGCGATCATAGGGAGCGGTTGTAACATTGAGCTGACGGCTACTTTGGCACCGAACAGACAGCTCCGGGGGCCCAGCACTCGCACACCATCAGGGACACAACGCCACACTCAGCCGTGCGCTCATCTACGGCTCTCAAGAGTGCGGTGTCATTGGCGCTACAATGCCAGTGGTCCGGCATCTGCATAACCCTGTCTGACTCCCTGGCCGGCACGGCGAGTCAATTGCTCGGGCTCGTAGAGAAGCCAGAAGGCGTTCCTTGCGTGTTTTCGAGCCCGATTTATGCACACAGGCACAAGCGCTGTGGGATCTTCCTCTTCGTTCTCATGGACGAACACCTCAAGAATATGAGTATTTGTGAGAAGCCGAGCCTGCATGATTCCTTGCGAAGCCTCATGAGCGCACACCTGGTCTACCTGCTCCTTGCCTGGCATCCCCAAAGCGATCACCACGTCGCATCCTTGCTGCTCGACCATCCGTTTGCACTCAACGGCCAGGTCTTTGATGCCAGGTACTGTATGGCGCAGCACTTCGAAACGCTCCCCAAAGCCTGGACAGTGCGATAGCTCGTCTACGGCTTCGCTACCCATGTCCACTCGGGCAAACATCGTGTCTACCACCCCGATCAAGTCCATATGACGAGATTAGCGCTGAGTGCGGCTACGCAGGCTAGGTGAGGCCAAGCCTCTTGTCTTAGCGCATTATGGCTGATGAGCGCGCCGGTTGGTTCAACGGTCCGAGGTGATAGTGGGATGTTCTCCAGAGGGGCAGCGCCGCTGAGAGTGCCAGGACACCAATACCCACTGTCATCGCATCGACTAGGGAAGTGCACCCAGGCTGCTCAGCTGCCCCGTATCTATAACGCCTAAAGATACTGGCAGGGATGAAAGCCCGCGTAGGACAAAGTGATCGCGATAAACAAGGTGGTCATCAGATAGCTCCATAGACGGGAAACACCGAACAATCGCCGGAAACACCGTCGCTCCCTCAAGCCTAGCCAGCGGGGCACCGAGGCAGTGATGCAAGCCGTTGCCGAAGGCCAGATGGGTGGGCTTACCGCGCGCCAGCAGTAGGCAATCGGGATCCTCAACATATCGGGGGTCCCGATTGGCAGCTGCAAGAGCGCAGATCACGCCCTCCCCCTTTTCCAGCTCGAGCCCGTTCAGTTCCAGGTCCGTTGTGGCTGTGCGCGCAGTGAGCTGTACTGGTGAATCGTAGCGGAGGAGCTCTTCGGTGGCTTTGGCTGCCTGCTCGGGGTTTCTTCTCAACCAATCGAGCTGATCTCTGTGGCGCAGCAGCGCCAGCATCCCGTTGCCGAGCAGGTTGGTGGTCGTCTCGTGCCCTGCTACGAAAAGCAGGATTATCATGGCGAAGAGCTCAGATGTCGTCAGGCTCTCACCGTTCGATTCGGCTTGGATGAGCGCGCTCAACAGATCATCTCTGGGGTCCGCCCGGCGTTTTTCTATGAGATCGCCGAAGTAGGAGATGAACCCCACAACGGCGGGTACTGCCTGATCGAACAGCTCTGGATCTGGGCTGGGGTCTAGCACCCGGGCAATAGCGGTTGACCATGGTTTGAACTGATGGTGATCCTGGCTCGGCACGCCGAGGAGCCGGCATATGACCAGGACTGGAAGGGGCTCTGCAAGATCGACCATTAAGTCCAACGATGTGGGATCTCTCTCAATACCAGCACGGATAAGAGCGTTGACCATGCGCTCCACCTCCGGCCGGAGCTTGTTCACTGCAGCGGGGGTGAAGGCCTTATTAGCCAATCTCCTCAAGCGGCTGTGATCAGGTGGATCTGCGAAGAGCATGACCTTTGGTCCATCCTCACCGAACAGGGGCATGTCTTGGCGTCTCTCCGCTCGCACTCCCTGCAGGTGGCGTGGGTCGCTGGACATCCTGGCATCGCGGAGCACCGACATGACGTCCTCGTGGCGGGTTAGCACCCATAGGTCCTCAGCAGTCCGGTGAAGAACGGGAGCCTCACGAAGCTCAGCGTAACGGGGATAGGGATTGACGACGAAGCTATGGTCACTCGGGTCGAAAGCGATCCCAGAGGAGAGGTCCTTGACCTGTCTGTTCGTTCGCTCCATGACTATCAGCATACTATCGTTACTGATTGATATATCAGTCTGGTAAGACTATTGGCAGCTTTAACCTAAGCCGACCGAGCTTTACCCCACTTAGTGAGGCGAGCTCGCGGTGTACAGAAGCGCCCCTGCGCTGGCTGTTCGGCGGCGAACCTGGGTGCCGCAACGCTGCCTGAGCCAACAGGCTCCGTAGAGCTGCAGCACCTGGGCTAGGTGGAGCCCGAGGTGCTGGCCGCAACGCAGCCTGAGCAACAATCTCCATAGAGTCGTGGATCCAGGCGGCTGAGCCACGGAGTTGGCTCGTGACCCCTAGCCGTTATATGGGGCTTCCGGATTGGGAGTACTGAAGGTGACCGGACACGACGTATTGAACTTGCTTATGTCTGCTAAGGCCTGGGTGTTTGCAGCCAAGGGATCGGCGATGATGCTGTGGTAGGCACACAGCACAGGTCTGGCCACGTACTTACCGTAAGCGGGCTCGGCGAAAAGCCCGAATCCCGTTACGCAGTTGGTGAGGATGCCGCTATAGGGCTGGGGGAGCGAGCACGAGCCGTATGAGGTGGAGCTAGAGCTCGGGGGCAAGTAGTGATCTGCCAGCTCGTACCAGATAAAGCCAGCCACGTTGAACGGCTCTGCTCGCAGGTCCCAGGCAGCGGTCCACTCGCCGTAGAGGTGCTCGAGCTGATCGTAGTTGTTCCCCGGATCGAAGAAAGGGACCTGCTCGTCGGGTGTGCTGCCCGGTCCGGAGCTGCGATAACCTGTCTCTCCGATCAGGATAGATACTCTGCGTCCCAGGTTCGCTCTTGGCATGAGCACTCCCCGCAGGTAGGCAACTGCATAGGTGACGCTCGCATAAGAAGAGTAGTAGTACCCATCGGGTGAGGTTGGGTTGAGCTCGGCTGCAGGTACGTGCTGCAGGCGGAGGCAGGTGATACTGGGCAGGCTGCGCAGATCGGCGATGGCGGGCTTTCCTAGATAGCCGCAGGGATATATACCGGCAGGCGGATCCTCTGGGGCAAAGGTGCCTGGGTAGATGTGCATGTCCACGAAGTCGACATCTGAGGCGAAGCGAGCGCCGCCGACCGCTCCCCAGGTTGAGAACAGGGCCAGGTCATAGGGACCTGTGGCATAGGCCCAGGAGAACCCGACCTCGGTCTTGCTGCCTGCAGGCAAGGCATCGTGGGCCGCCTCCACACCATCGACGACCGCAAGCTGGACAAGGGGCATCGCGCCGTCGCTGGTGGACTCGTTTGGGATGTCCGGCTCGTTGGTGACATCGATGGCCTTGAGCTGAGGCAGCGAGCCGAAGCGCCTTGCGAAGTCCGCAGCGCAGCTGGCATAAAGCTTCGGCCACGAAGAAGTTGGAATCGCCTCTTGGGATGGGTTTGGTGGTTCAGTGGTGATTGGCGGGTCGTAGCTGAGAGATACCACCATTGGCACACCATGGGCGTTCCAAAACTCGATCTGGGAGGCCATTGAGTTGTATGCCCAGCTGGCAGCTTTTCGCTGGACTGGCTTTGAGTGGCCCCAGCAACCGGTGTAGATCCGCAAGGTGAGCGGGAAGGTACCAGAGACGTCGTGGATCATAGGCAGTTCGGAGGGAACCGCGTCATCGACCCCTTCTATGAATCCCGGGGTCGTCTCTGGGTTTGGCGACGAGGTGACCTCTACAATCTTTCTTACCTGAGAGGAGGCGCTTACAGAGCCCCTGGCTCCTGCCAGCCCAACGGTGCCACGAGCTTGCAAGCTTGAACCTGACGGCGTAGCCACGCTAGAGCCACCAGCGCTTCCCCGGGTGTTTGTGGTGACAGAAGCGCCTAGTCCGGCTGGATTGGAGCCGATCGGATGCTCGTTTGTGGCTGTTGCCAGGCTGGAAGAAGGCATGTAGACCGCTCCCAGGGCGAGAAGGGAGGCCAGGGCTCCAGCCAGCACGATGAGTCGGTAGCGTTTCACAGGCTGCGGCTTTCGCATGGTGTAGCACTCTCTTTCGATACCACTTCCAGCTGCAATGCAGCGTGGGCACCGTGGATATAGGTGGACAATCATTCAGTGTTTTGGTAACGCCAGGCTCGGGAAGTTCTTGCGTACTTGTTGCACCAGCAGTCTGTGCATATGGTCCATATGGTCCATGAGGTTCATGCGGTTCGGCGGAGCACGAGGTCGGCAGCGTAAGTGGTGCTCCAGCTGGTTGACCCCGGTTGCAAGGGCGGGATTGTCAGGTCGTTTTGGGGTCTGTGGGGGTCTATAGATCGGAGTGCAAGAGCGGGTGGCCGCTCAAGCGCTTGCCGGAACATCTGGCCGAACACTGCATAGAGCAGCGAACGGTGCAAAGTCCAAGCTGAGCCAGGTCGCCATTGGCTCACCGCAGCGAGGCGGCCGTCGTCGTGGCGTGCCTGCAGCTCCAAATGGCGCTACCATCCTGTTTGCCGTCCGACGACTTTGGGGGATTGCGCAGGACCACAAGGAGGGGAAGCACGGTGACCTTGATCTCGGGACCACCACGCCGCAGCGGGTTGGCAGTGTTACCTCCACAGGCTCAGGCTCAGATGCCCGAAGTAGCCCGGAAAGGAGAAGAGAGAGCAGGCCTCAATCGTTGCCGTACTCACAAGTACCTGGTTCCAGAGGTGATCTTCGGTGTGGGAACGGTCGGCGAAGTAGGCAACGTTCTTAGGCGCAAGGGTGGGTGCCGTCCGTTCATCGTCACTGACCCAGGTGTCATCGAGGCCGGGTGGGTGGACCATGCGATGCCATTTCTAGATGACGCCGGGCTTTCATGGGAGCTTTGGCACGGAGTCACTCCCAATCCCAAGGACTACGAGGTAGATAGCGGGTTTGAGGTTTTCCGCGAGAGCGGCTGTGACGTGGTCATGGCTTTGGGCGGGGGAAGCTGCATAGACGCAGCGAAGGCGATAGCCATGCTGTCCACCAATCCTGGCAACGTGCTCGACTACGCTGGCATCGACAAGGTCCAAGCTCCGCTTCCCCCTATGGTCATGGTCCCAAGCACTGGAGGGACCGGGGCGGATGTATCCCAGTTCTGCGTCATCACAGACACTGCAAATCGCCTGAAGGCAACCATTGCAGGCCGTTCTTTGGTCCCGGACGTCTCTATAACAGATCCCCGACTGCTTACCACCATGCCAGACGATCTGAGCGCCAACACGGCTCTTGATGCGCTAGCCCATGCCATAGAGGCCTATGTATCCAAAGCGGCCGACTTCCTGAGCGACGTCCATGCCCTTGCAGCGATCCGGGGCATAAGCGAGCATCTGCTTTCATCCCTGGCTGATCCAAAGGATCTGGTTGCCAGGGAGGGAATAGCCAGGGCCAGCCTTCAGGCCGGCATGGCTTTTAGCAATGCACTGCTTGGTGCCACCCATGCGATCTCCCACCAGATCGGTGGCGCCCTGGACCTGCCTCACGGTTTGCTGAACGCGATCCTGCTTCCGCACGTCATCCGTTTCAATTCCGAAACCAACCCAGAACGATACGTCGATGTCAGCGCGGCTTTGGGTCTTGGAGAGGAGTTTTCATCTCCAAGGGACGCTGCCGATGCCGTAGCTTCACACATTAGCCTACTTTCCGACAAGATTGGCATACCTCCAGGTCTTGCAGCTATAGGCGTCAAGCATGCTGATATAGATGTATTTGCTGTCAATGCGTTAAATGACGCTTACATCACGACCAACCCGAGGCCTGTGAGCGAGGACGATGTCAGACGTATCTGCGTATCTGCGCTCTGAATCGGAATTGACGGCCCCAGATGTTGCAGCGGACCGATGGCTTGAGTACCTGACAGGAGCACATTCGACCAAGCCTGGCTTCTACGGTGAGTGGAACAGGACTGCGCAGGGCCTCCAGCACTCTCTTAAGGCATTACGCGAGATATCTGTCGCATTGTGCACCACGACCGACGGTCCGGACGCGTTGGCCAGAGCTGTGGTCGCTGCTGCTGCAAGCCAATTTGAGTCGTCCTGGGCTGTCATGACGCTCGGCCAGGAGGTGGTGGCACGCCAAGCTCCACTGATGGGATCCACAGGCAATGAGCACCTCGAAGGCGGGCAGTCCGCGCAGCGAGCGCCAGGGTCCCCTGGAGACGATGCAGCGAGCTCACAACCAGCCTGGCACATACTGACTGCTTTGGCCAGCAAGGTACAAGAGCACCGAACAACGATGGCTGTTGTGACCACGGACCGCTCCGACCTGCGATTTGTAGAGGCTGCGATCGTCACAGACCTATGGCATGGCATAGGAGCACCCATGGTGATCAACCAAGAGGCAGTGGGGAGCCTTGTC
>JAMCQF010000169.1 GCA_023379605.1 Actinomycetota bacterium | reverse complement strand
CTAAGCACCCCCAACGATGGTTTTTGGCAACTGCCCTGGTGCAAGGGAACGCTGCCCCTACAATCACTGTGCTGCCAACAGAGCTAGCGACCACGCCATACAACACCCCTCTCGCTGACACGCTCTCGGAGAGCTTCGGGGCTGCGCTGGTCCACGGTCACCAGGTATTTGTCTACACACAGTCATGTGCCGTCGCTGGAGCAGCATTGCACGGCTGCCCAGAGCCACCCACCGGGCCTGGGCGCCAGCTCGTGGTTCGCTGGGCCTGGATCAGCTGAACCACCCATAGCTGGCCACCCTAAGGCGCATCCACAATATGAGAGGTAGACGGCTCATCGCTGAGGCACACTTAGTCTCCTGATACTATTAAGACGTGAACGGTCCATCAGTGTCGCGGCTCATGGCGCTTGGCCTGCTTGCAGAGCGAGGTCCGATGCACGGGCACCGGATACGGCGCGAGGCGGAAGACAAGAACGTCGAGAGCTGGGGAGGGGTCAGCGTCGGTGCTCTGTATCGAGAGCTTCATCACATGGCCCGTGACGGGCTCATCGAAGAGGTCCGAAGCGAGCAGGTCGGTGGGCGCCCCGAGCGGACGATCTACGCCGTGACCGAAGACGGGCGCCGTGAGCTTGAGATCCTGCGCGAACGTGCTATGGCTGACTTCCAGCGCCGACCCGACACCTTGGGCGTAGCGCTCCTCTTTGGCGGAAGCGCTCCTGCCGAGGAGCTCCCAGGGCAGCTGTGGTCTCGCCGCCAAGCGATCGATAACTTACTGAAGAGCCTGCGAAGCAAGCGGGCTCGCCTTATACAAGCGCGATGCCTGAATGACAGAGCACTGGCAGTCTTCCGCCGTAGCGAGCTGTTCCTCGAAGCTGAGCTCTCCTGGCACGACGAGTTTGGACCAATCCTGCTCAAAGATGACACGATCCCCCAGGACGCCCGGACATTGGCAGGGAAAAGCCCCATGGAGTCGCAACGATGAGCGACGCCAGCAGCACTGTGTCCCCACATACAGAGCCAATCCCTCCCAAGCGGTCCCGCACCGGGCTTGCGCTTGCGGTCGTCATGACCGGAGTGCTCATCACAGCGGTAGACACGACAATTGTAGTCCTTGCTCTACCCGAGATCGAGCGAGGACTTCATGTCTCTCTTGCCTCGGTGATCTGGGTCATCATCGGCTACCTCCTGGTGGTTACGTTGCTTGCATCTCAGGTTGGTCGTCTGGGCGATATGTTTGGCCGGGTGCGCATGTACGAGTCAGGGTTTGTGGTCTTCATCATAGGCTCTGGGCTCTGTGCTCTCTCGTGGAACGAGGGGTCTATCATTGCCTTCCGCATCCTCCAGGGGGTCGGTGGAGCCCTGGTAACAGCCAACAGCGGGGCTGTGATAGCAGACCTGTTCCCACCAAATAAGCGCGGCAGGGCTTACGGGTTCAACGGGATAGGCTACAGCCTAGGAGCAGTGCTCGGAGGAGGTATAGGAGGCCTTATAGTTACTTTTATCTCCTGGCGGTGGATCTTTTGGATCAACGTTCCCATTGGGATCGCAGCCGTGCTTCTTGCCCTTCGGGTCCTCCATGACACAGGACGGCGCCAGCAAAGGCGTCTGGATCTCACTGGCATGGTGCTCGCAGGCCTAGGCCTCTTTGGGATCCTCTGGGCTGTGACTAACCTGGCAACCGAGGCGCTCGATGCCTCCCTGGTGGGCTTTCTCGCCGGAGGGATAGTCTGCCTTGCCCTGTTCGTCGTGGTCGAGCGCTCGCAAAGCGATCCCATGATAAGGCTCTCGATCTTCAAGGTGCCCACCATGTCACCCTCGCTTCTGGCCGCGCTCTTCCAGGGGCTCGCGAACTATGCCGTGCTGTTCCTCGTCCTTATGTACCTCCAAGGTCCTCGGGGCCTCACTCCCCTCGATGCTTCGCTCCTGCTGGTTCCGGGCTATCTTATAGGCGGCGCCATAGGGCCTTTCTCAGGGAGGCTGGCAGACAAGATCGGTCCAGTCATACCTGCAACACTGGGGCTTGCGGTGCAGGTGATAGCGCTGTTCATCTACGCGCACCTCGGGTTGAGCACAGGGCTTTGGCTGGTGGTTGCAGGCAGCGTCGTAAATGGCATCGGAGCAAGCAGCTTCTTTCCCGCCAACAACTCTGCGGTGATGAAAGCCTCGCCACCAGAGGTCTTTGGTGTCTCTTCAGGAATGCTCCGTACCTTTCAAAACACCGGGATGGTCTTTTCGTTCTCTATGGCGATCCTCATTGCCTCGCGCTCGATTCCCAAACATGTGGCATTCGCCATCTTCGTCGGGACAGCGAAGCTGCACGGCCATGTGGCAGCTGTGTTTACCACTGGGTTGCACGCCGCGTTCTACGCCTCCATGGGATTTCTCGCACTGGCTGCAGTGCTGTCGGCCACCCGTGGCCGGCGTGGACTGGTAACAGCTGTGCCCGCTGCTCCAAAGATGCCTGCGGAAGCCGGCGTCAGCGATCCCCGCCCAACGGGCTTATAGCCGAGCGCTGGCACCACAAGATAGTCCCGCCCTCTCAGCTCTTGAAAAGAAACTCCGCATCGTCTTCCCCTATGAACAGCCGCATCTCCTCTCCAAGGCCCGGGTGGTCCACCAGATGGGGATCGGACGCGACGATCTCCTCTGCAACTTTGCGGGCAAGCTGCACTAGATCTCGGTCCTTTCTAAGAGAAGCCAGATTTAAGTCGCTACGACCTTTCTGGCGCGACCCCAGGATCGTGCCCTCCCCTCGGATCTCCAGATCAAGCTCGGCCAGGGTGAAGCCATCTGTGGTCTGCTCCATGGCCCTAAGCCTCCTTTCGGCGTCGGAACCGCAGCGATCTCGCTCACCGATAAGGTAGCACCACGACTCCAATTCCGCCCGGCCTACTCTGCCTCTCAACTGGTGCAGCTGTGCCAGTCCGAAGCGATCGGCATCCTCTATGACCATCACAGTCGCTTGAGGGACGTCAATCCCCACCTCTATGACGGTGGTGGCCACCAGCACCTGTATCTCTCCTGTGCGAAACGCGGCCATCACTGCCTCTTTCTCCCTGGAGCGCATTTGACCATGGATAAATCCCACCGCGAGTCCTGCAAGCTCGTCGCTGACCAACCTATCCCGCTCTGCCATCACCGAACGGGCCTCAATTCTCTCCGATCCCTCCACGAGCGGGCATACCACGTAAGCTCTATGCCCAAGAGCGACTTCAGCCCGGACCCGGTCCCACGCTTCAGCCTCCAGCTCACGATCAGCTGCCCACACGGTCTTTACACAGACCCGGCCAGAGGGGAGCCCATCTACCACTGTCAGATCGAGATCCCCGAAGACCGTCATGGCAGCAGTGCGAGGGATCGGGGTGGCTGTCATCACGAGCAAGTCTGGGTCGCTGCCACCAAAGAGGCGTCCCTTCTCCCTAAGAGCCGAGCGCTGCTCGACCCCGAAGCGGTGCTGTTCGTCCACCACGACAGCGCCGAGAGCAGCAAATGAGATGTCCTCGGTCAAAAGCGCGTGCGTGCCCACCACGATGTCGATCCCGCCCTGCCTAAGAGCCGCGGTGAGCCTGGATCTCTCTGCTGCACCCGTCTTGGAGCTGAGCATGGCCACCTCCAACTGACGCTCTCCATCTAGACGGGTGGCATCGGGCACGCTCAAACCCTTCACCAGATCTCTAAGGACAGTGTGGTGCTGCTCTGCAAGCACCTCAGTAGGCGCCATGAGGGCTCCTTGATAGCCCCCTTGGACTGCCGCGAGTAGCGCAGATAAAGCGACCACGGTCTTGCCTGCTCCCACATCACCCTGCAAAAGCCGGTGCATGGGCACAGGACTCGCCATGTCCGAGAGGATCTCTTTGATCGCACGGTGCTGAGCTGCTGTAAGCTCGAATGGAAGGCTGTTCGTGAACCTTTCGAGCAGCGGTCCCCACCTCTGGGGCGAGACCTCGTGGGAGATGCCCTTCGAGGAACTTTCCAGCGCGACCTTGCTCATGATCACCATGAGCTCTATTCGCAATAGCTCATCGAAAGCCAGGCGACGGCGTGCAGCCAGCTGCTCTCCCATGGTTGCTGGGGCATGTATCGAGTGAAAAGCCTTCGTTCGCTCCATCAGCTCAAGCCGCTCACGCAGTGGCATCGGAAGCGGGTCCTCCAGTACCCCAGCCCGTTGCAACGCTTCGCTCACAGCCTCGGCCAGCTCCCAGGAAGCTACTCCAGCCTTATCTGAGGACGGATAGATCGGCACGATGCGCCCGGTCCTGTTGCCCACCAGGTCCACCACCGGGTTGGCCATCCTGCGCTGATCACGAAACTCCGTGATCTTGCCGAACAGAGCAACGTGGCTGGTTGGGCAGAGCTGCTTGGCTCGCCAGGGCTGATTGAAGAACGTTACTTTCAGCCAGCCTGTCCCATCATGAACGTCCACCTCGACCCGGGGGCGAGCGCGCGAGCCGGGGCTTGCGCGTATAGTGCGCACCCGGCGCACCTCGGCCACGACAAGCACCTCCCTACCAACCTCCAGCTCTGCCACAGGAACCTGTCTGCTGCGGTCGTGGTAGCGGCGCGGGTAGTGGGTGAGAAGGTCCAGAACATTCTCAATCCCAAGCTCTCCAAATGAGGCTGCCCGGCGCGGACCAATCTTGTTCAACACCGTGACAGGCTTACTGGCAAGCGACCACAGCCGCCTCGGTGCTGGAAGCGCTGCCTTGGAAGACTCGCTACTTTGAGCGCGGCTCGACGCAGCTGAGCGAGCGATCCGAGCCAGCTCTGGCCCAGCTGCTCTTCTGGAAGCGTCTGGGGGCCGGCTCACTCTATGCTTATCAGGTAGGGGTACAAGGGCTGGCCGCCATGATGGACCTCGACGGCTATACCAGGGCGGTTGTCGTGCAGCCACTCCGAGACATCTCTGGTGATCCCTGCGCTGGCGCCTTCGCCCTCTATGAGCGTTACGATCTCGTGATCCTGGTCGACCAGCCGATCCAGAAGCCTCTTCAGGGCGGTCCTCAGGTCAGCATCTACCACCTCTATGCCCTCGCGTGAAAGACCCATCCACTCTCCTGCGGCCACAGGCCCTGCGGGCGTTTCGGCATCGCGCACAGCGGCTGTGACCTCGCCCGCCACGACACGCGATGCCCCCTCGGTCATCGCCGATGCGTTTGTATCGACGTCTGCCTGAGGGTCATATGACATAAGGGCCGCAAAGCCTTCGACAATGCCCGGGGTGGCCACGACCCTGACGTCTTTTGTGGTGAGAGGGATCACCTGCTCAGCCACAGGACGAATGTTGTCATTGTTTGGCAGGATTATGACGCCTTGAGCTGGGACGGCCTCCACAGCTTCAAGCAGCTCTGCAGTGGAAGGGTTCATTGTCTGGCCACCCACCACAGTCTTTCGGACACCAAGTGACCTAAAGATGCGCCTTATGCCATCTCCGGTCGCCACAGCCACAACAGCAGTCGCAGCAGGCGGTCCAAGATCATCCTCTTCGTGTGCTCCACTCGCAGCCCCCTCTCTAACCCAGCGTTCCTCTTCGACCTGCTCTGTCAGATCGGTGACCCTGATATTGGAGGGACGGCCTACATCTATCGCAGCTTCTATTGCCCCCCCGATATCATCGGTGTGGATGTGACAGTTCCATAGCCCATCGCCGCCCACCACCACTATGGAATCTCCTAGACCTGCCCAGGCATCCTTGAACCCCGCAATCGCGTCATCGGGGGCTGTGAGCAGGTACATCACCTCATAGCGCAATCCTGCGTCAGAAGAGCCCGACGCCTGTCCTGAGGCCGCAGGGGTACCTTCCAGTCGGGTGCTGGCACCACCCCCATCCGCTCTGGAACCAAACTGGGCGTCTCCTGTGTCGGAGGAAGGGACGGCGCCTTTAGTGGGGCTTTCGACAACAGGCAGATTTTCAAGGATGGGGCGACCATCGAGAGCATGCAAGAAAGCGTCAAAAAGCAGGACATAGCCCGCCCCACCAGCATCTACCACTCCGGCCTTGGCTAGGACAGGCAAAAGCTCGGGGGTGCGAGCGAGTGACTCTGTGGCGGCGGAGCGGGCGGCATCGAGGACCTCCAAAAGGCTGCCGCCGCTATCAGCACGCTCGGCCGCAGCCTGGCCTGCGCTGCGCGCCACGGTAAGTATGGTCCCTTCCACCGGGCGCATCACTGCTCCATAGGCGGCCTCGCTGGCCCGCACCAGGGCTGAAGCCAGGGCCTTTGGGCCTGTCCCACTATCTTTGAGACCGTCTGTGAAGCCACGCAAAAGCTGGCAGAGGATAACGCCCGAGTTCCCCCTGGCCCCCATCAAAGAGCCGTGTGCCACGGCCTTGCATACCTCTGCCATGCTCGCAGGTGCCCGCTTGCTGTCCAGCTCGCTACATGCTGGGCTCAGCGAAACGTCGCCCTCTGAGCTCTTAGGGGCTTCAGGTAAAGGGCTCCCTCCTGATTCGCCTGGGAGATAGGCCGGGCAGCACTGGGTCAGCTCGGATACCACTGAGTCCAAGGTAAGAGCCATATTGGTGCCCGTGTCCCCATCGGGGACTGGGTAGACATTGAGGCGGTTGATCCGCTCCTGGTGGGCGCGCAGCAGGTCTCTGTAGCTTTGCATGGTGGTCACCAGATCTGAGGCAGCAAGCTGGGTGTGAACTCCCACGAGCCTGGATGCTAACCTCGATAGCGTTCAAAGGACACCGATCAGAAAGATTTGAGGCGTTCGTGGCTGCGGTTTGTGAGCTCTGCGGGAAACATCCGTCATTTGGAATGGCAGTCAGCCACTCCCATAGGC
>JAMCQF010000168.1 GCA_023379605.1 Actinomycetota bacterium | reverse complement strand
CTGTGGCCCGGTAGACATCCTCATCGAGCTCTCGCATCTCAATCGCCTCGCCTGACAAAGACAGCACGTCCACGTCCAAGCAGAGTGACTGCATCTCCTTTAGCAGGACCTTGAAGCTCTCAGGGATCCCTGGCTCGGGGATGTTCTCACCCTTCACAATGGCTTCGTAGACCTTCACCCGTCCGAGCACGTCATCGGACTTGATCGTGAGCAGCTCCTGCAATGCGTAGGCAGCACCGTATGCCTCGAGCGCCCACACCTCCATCTCACCGAAGCGCTGCCCCCCAAACTGGGCCTTGCCCCCAAGAGGCTGCTGGGTGATCATCGAGTAAGGCCCCGTAGAGCGTGCGTGGATCTTGTCGTCCACCAGGTGGGCCAGCTTGAGGATGTAGACATAGCCGACGCTTATCGGGTTGTCATAGGGACGCCCCGTGCGACCGTTGTAGAGGACGGCTTTGCCGTCCGTACCTATAAGTCGATCCCCATCGCGAGACTCAGGTGTCAAAACCTCAAAAACCTGCTTTATGGTCTTGTGGCGACCGGCCTCGTCCTCCTCGTCCCAATGGGCGCCATCGAATGAGGGGGTAGCCACCCATACCGCTGGTTCCGTGCGGGGTCGTGTCTTCTTCTCCGTACCCTTGACCGGCGCTGAGACTGCAACCTTGCCGCCGTCATCAGCTCCATCCCATCCCCAACGCGCTGCATATCCGAGGTGGGACTCGAGAACCTGGCCAACGTTCATACGGCTGGGCACGCCCAGTGGGTTCAAGATGATGTCTATAGGGGTGCCGTCCTTAAGGAACGGCATGTCCTCCACAGGAAGGATCTTGGAGATCACCCCCTTGTTCCCGTGGCGACCAGCAAGCTTGTCCCCCTCAGAGATCTTGCGCTTCTGGGCCACGTAGACCCTCACCAGCTGGTTGACTCCAGGAGGAAGCTCGTTGGCATCTTCGCGCGAGAAGACTCTTACATCTATCACCTTGCCAGACTCGCCATGGGGGACCTTGAGGCTCGTATCTCTTACCTCTCTCGCTTTTTCACCAAAGATGGCCCTTAGAAGCCTCTCCTCTGGAGTCTGCTCGGTCTCACCCTTGGGGGTCACTTTGCCCACGAGGACATCTCCGGTGGATACCTCGGCCCCGACCCTGATGATGCCGCGCTCGTCTAAGTCTGCGAGGATCTCCTCTGAGAGATTAGGAATGTCACGAGTAATCTCCTCGGCACCGAGCTTGGTGTCACGTGCATCCACCTCGTACTCCTTTATGTGGATGGAGGTGAGCACGTCATCACGGACGAGGCGCTCAGAGAGGATTATGGCGTCCTCATAGTTGTATCCCTCCCAGGGCATGAATGCGACCAGGAGGTTCTTGCCAAGCGCCAGTTCGCCACGATGGGTGGAGGGGCCATCGGCCAAGATGTCTCCGGCAGCCACGCGCTGGCCGACATCGACCAGAGGACGCTGGTTGATGCAGGTGTCCTGATTGGAACGGCGAAACTTTGCAAGCCGGTACACACGCCTCGCCAGAGTCACCCCTTCACGGTCATTCTGGCCTGGGTCGTACTCCACGACCACGTGGTCCCCTGTGACTTCCACGACAGCCCCGTCTCCCTCGGCAAGAGTCACATCACCGGCATCGGTGGCGGCCCTAGCCTCGATGCCCGTGCCCACATAGGGAGATTCGGGCACCAAAAGAGGGACCGCCTGCTTTTGCATGTTGGCGCCCATTAGGGCACGGTTCGCATCGTCGTGCTCTATGAAAGGAATGAGAGCGGTTGAGACTGAGACGATCTGCTTTGGAGATACATCCATCATGTCCACCTCGGCTGGTGGCACGAAGTCGATCTCGCTCGTCATCCCATAGGAGGTGGCTGTCGCCCCTACTCTGACGCTTGCCCCCTGAGGACCACGACGAACTAGGACCCTGTCCTCGGTAAAGTGACCTTCTGGATCAACGGGGGTGTTCGCCTGAGCTATGACGTGCTCTTCTTCCTCATCAGCAGCCAGGTAGACGATCTCGTCCAAAACCTGTCCGTCTACAACCTTGCGGTATGGGGTCTCGATGAATCCGTATTCGTTGACCCTCGCATAGGTGGCAAGGGCTCCAATGAGCCCGATGTTGGGCCCCTCAGGGGTCTCGATTGGGCACATCCTGCCGTAGTGAGAGGTATGGACGTCACGAACCTCAAAGCCTGCTCGCTCGCGTGAGAGCCCTCCGGGTCCAAGAGCAGAGAGCCGGCGCTTGTGTGCGAGGCCCGAGAGGGGGTTCACCTGGTCCATGAACTGGCTGAGCTGGCTGGTTCCGAAGAACTCCTTCACCGCAGCGACCACCGGGCGGATGTTAATAAGGGTCTGAGGGGTGATCGCCTCCACGTCCTGAGTGGTCATGCGTTCACGCACAACCCTTTCCATCCTCGACAGACCGACTCGGAGCTGGTTTTGGATCAGCTCGCCCACCGAGCGAACTCGGCGGTTGGCAAAATGGTCCTGATCGTCCAAGCGATACCCGCTCTCGCCAGCAGCCAGGTGAAGAAGGTACGTAGCAGCTGCGAGGATCTCGCTGGGGCTCAGGACTGATTGGCCCGGCGCAGGCTTCTCCAAGTCTATGCCGAAGATCTCAGATGCCCGCGCTATCTCTGGACCCAGCTTGCGATCCAGCTTGTAGCGTCCGACCCTGGTGAGGTCGTAACGCTTCGGGTTGAAGAATGCGTTCTCGAAGTAGACGCGTGCGGCTTCTGTGGAAAGAGGCTCACCCGGCCTGGCGCGCTTGTAGATCTCAAGCAGCGACTCCTCCCTAGTCGGAGCTATCGACCTCTCGCGCTCCCACTGACCCTCCAAGAAGTCGAAATGCCTGACAAAGCGATTGAGAAACTCCTCGTCCTCATAGCCAAGAGCACGAAGCAGAACAAAAAGAGAAAGCCGGCGCTTTCTTGCCACCCTGGTCCCAGCCGTCACGTCCTTGCCCGGACGCGACTCGACGTCCAACTCTATCCACTCGCCTCTGTAGGGATGGATCGTACCATTGACCAGGACCTTAGGGTCCCGGCCAGGCTGGAAGATCACACCGGGCGAACGTACGAGCTGGCTCACCACCACCCGCTCGGTGCCGTTGATGATGAAGGTGCCCCGGTCAGTCATCACAGGGAAGTCGCCCATGAACACGGTCTGCTCTTTGATCTCGCCTGTGGTGGCATTCATGAACCGCGCCTGGACAAAGATCGGCGCTGCGTAGGTCATGTCCTTTTCCTTGCACTCCTCCACGGAGAACTTTGGAGGAGCCCTAAGATCTGGATCGCTCGAATCGAACTCGAGTTCCAAGCGAAGCTGGCCGGTAAAGTCCTCTATCGGGCTGATATCGGCAAAGGCCTGAGCCAACCCGTGGTCGAGAAACCACTTGAAAGAGTCCCTCTGGATCGATATGAGGTCAGGGACCGGCAGCACTTCGTCGGTGTTGGCAAAGGAGAAGCGCTGCTTAAGGGCGGGATGAGCGGGCAAGGGCTACTCCTGGGTGATGAGGGGCCGACAGATCAATGCCGTGAACGATGTGCCCGGCAAAACCTCCGGGAGACAGGTGGTCTGGGAACGCGCCATTCAGGCGGTCGTCAGAGTTCGCGTCAGAACGGGCACGGCAACCATCTATCTTAACCGGCCGCGCGCCATTACACAAGCCCGGGCACAAACTATCTGAAATTAAATCCTCTCACTGGCAACTCGTGCCGGAGACAGGGTAAACGTCTTCGGCCGCAAGGTCAAGCACCCACAGATCGCCAGAGCAGAGCACTGCCTGGGCGTCTCCCAATTGGCATGTCGACCAGCTGATAAAACAGCTGATCTCAACCCTACTTGAGCTCGACAGAGGCCCCCGCCTCTTCCAGCTCTGCCTTCGCCTTCTCCGCAGCGTCCTTTGCCACCTTCTCCAGGACAGGCTTGGGTGCGCTTTCCACCAGGTCCTTCGCCTCTTTCAAACCGAGGTTGGTAAGGGTGCGCACTACCTTGATCACCTGGATCTTCTTGTCCCCTATAGCCGAGAGGACAACGTCGAACTCGTCCTTTTCCTCCTCGGCCTCTGCCACTGCGCCATCCCCGCCAGCAGGTGCCACCGCAGCAACTGCCACAGGGGCCGCAGCAGTCACGCCGAAGCGCTCTTCGAACTCCTTTAGCAGCTCACTCAGCTCAAGCACCGTCATGGCGGCAATGCCGTCCAGGATCTCCTCTTTTGTCAGGGTCTTTTCAGCCATCTTCTCCGTCTCCTTTATTTTCAACTAGAGGTTCTTCCAAGGTCTCTGCGCCAGCCGATGCCTCAGGTGCTGATGGTCCTTCGGCGGCGCCCGGGTCGGTGGTGGGTGGCTCACTGCCAGGTCCTTCGGCGGCGCCCGGGTCGGTGGTGGGTGGCTCACTGCCAGGTCCTGGCTTGGGCAAAAGCTCGCCTTCGGTGGTAGAGCGCTGCTCTACCAGGGCCGAAAGCCCATAGGCAAAGTTCTGGGGGAGTGCCTTCAACAGCATGGCAAACTGCCGCATAGGCGCTGCCAGCCCCCCTGCCAACGCTGAGAGCAGGACGTTGCGCGACGGCAGGTTCGCCAGATCGGCCAGGTCGGAGCTGCTTAAGAGGTTGGCCCCCAGGACTCCGCCTTTTATGGTGAGATTAGGGTTCTGACGAGCGAACTCACGCAGAGCCTTCGCCACCGCCCCTACATCGCCATCCACGAAGGCAATCGCAGTAGGGCCCTCCAACATAGCCTCAAGTCCCTCCAGCTCGCCGCCTTTAACTGCAAGGCGCACCAGGGTGTTCTTGAAGATCTTGTATTGGGCGCCCGCCTTTGACAGGCTGGACCTGAGCACTGCGAGATCGGCTACGGTAAGTCCACGGTACTCGGTGAGAATGGCACCTTGAGAGGCTGCAAGCCGCGCACGCACCTCGTCGACCACAGCCACTTTCTCTGCACGTGGTCCTTCCATCGGATCCTCCTTGCTAAAAACATCACGAGCCAGGCCAGGATCCGGATGGCCGCAACCAATTGCCACCACAGGTAATCTTTACATGGACGCCTCATCAGGCGGGCTTACGCCCTTTGCGCACTGCCCAGACAGCGCACCGGAAGTCTCTGGCGGTCCGGCTTTATTGTTAGCCTACCCTAGCACGACTCCGGGACAGAGCACAGCCAGAGATGAGGTGGCTGGATGCTAAGCCGACTTTAGAGCACTGGGAGCGAGCAGGTCCTCATCTGTGATCTTGGCCTTGTTCGGATCGACATGGACGCCCGGTCCCATGGTGGATGCAAACGTGATCGAACGCAGGTAGCGACCTTTGGCTGCAGCTGGCTTGGCCCGCACGAGCTCCTCGATCACGGCCCTTGCGTTCTCCAGCAGCTGGCTGCGATCAAAGGAGATCTTTCCGATCCCTACATGCACATTTCCTACCCGGTCAGTCCTGTACTCGACGCGCCCCCCCTTGAACTCCTTGACGGCCTTGCCGACATCTGTGGTCACCGTTCCGGTCTTTGGATTGGGCATCAGACCCCTAGGTCCGAGCACCCGACCGAGCTTGCCGACCTGGCCCATCATGTCAGGAGTGGCAATCGCTACGTCAAAATCGGTGAAACCCTCCTCTGCCACACGGGCCACCAAGTCGTCCGCTCCAACTATGTCAGCGCCGGCGGAACGCGCCTCGCTCGCGGCTTCTCCTGTCGCGAACACGATCACCCTCGCAGTTTTGCCCGTTCCGGCAGGGAGGGTAAGGGTCCCCCGCACTATCTGATCTGCACGCCTTGGATCAACACCCAATCGCACAGCAAGCTCGACTGTCTCATCGAATCCGGCGCTGGCCATGCTCTGGACGAGGTCTATAGCCTCTCCAGGGGTATAGAGAGCCTGGCGGTCAAATCGCTCCAACGCTGCTCGGTACTTCTTGCCTCTTTGAACCATCGTTTCTCTTCCTTGGCCGAACTTCCCATATCTAGAGCTTAAAGAGCCTAGATCTTAAGCCAGGAGACGCCAGACCCATCAGGATGCCTAGGGCTGGCGTCCTCACTGCGCTCTCATATGAGGTCGCCTATTCTGCGAACCCTGCCTTGCTAGTCGCTTATCCGGCGACTGTTATTCCCATCGAGCGGGCAGTGCCAACGACCTGACGCTTGGCAGCCTCTAGATCAACTGTGTTGAGATCTGGGAGCTTGATCTTGGCTATCTCCTCGACCTGGGCCTCTGTCACCGTGCCCACGCTCTCTCTGCCAGTAGCTGGCGCTCCCTTCTCCAATCCGGCAGCCTGGGCCAAAAGCACCGGTGTAGGAGAGGTCTTGAGCACGAATGTGAAGGAGCGGTCATCGTAGATCGTGATCTCCACTGGGATAACAGATCCCCTCTTGTCCTCGGTGGCCGCGTTGTATTGCTTGCAGAACTCCATTGTCTGCACGCCGTGCGGCCCCAGCGCAGTGCCAACTGGCGGGGCCGGCGTCGCTTGCCCGGCTGGAAGCTGGATCTTTACTACAGCCAGTACTCGCTTCTTTGCCATTCCTATCCTCTCCTAGCACACTTTTTGGCTCTTGGTTGCCATGGTCGTTCCATCCCAGGGTTCAAAGCTTCGCCACCTGGCTGAACTCCAGCTCCACGGGCGTTTCCCGACCGAATATGTTGACCAAGACTTTCAACTTCAGCTGGTCCTCGTTGATCTCTGCGATCTGGCCAGAGAAGTCGGCAAAGGGTCCCTCCTTCACCCTGACCGTCTCTCCAAGCTCATGCTCCAGACGGGGTCTGGATCTCCTGGCAGCTGCTTCCCCGCTATCTGGCTTCACCTGGAGGATAGAATCCACCTCCCGCCTGGACAGGGGAGTCGGCTTGGTCCCAGGACCGACGAAACCTGTCACACCCGGGGTGTTGCGGATGACCGACCAGGTGTCGTCGTCCAGCTGGCATCGGGCAAGCAAGTAGCCGGGAAAGACCTTGCGCTGGACGACCACTTTCTTGCCGTTCTTGAACTCCACCACATCCTCCATGGGGATAACCACCTCGTGGATGCGGTCGCCCATTCCCATTGACGCTATCCGGTTCTCCAGATTCGACTTCACCTTGTTCTCATAGCCGGCGTAGCTGTGTATCACATACCAGCTCCCAGGCCGATCGTAAGGGCTGAGCAGACGCTCAGTCTCCTCTTGTTGATCGAGGTCGTTCTCTAGATCGTCCAGATCTTCTCCCGGGCCAAGGTCAGCCTCTTCGGCTTCATGCTCGCTACCGGCGACTTGCTCATCCACGTGCAGTTCCTCCGCTCGCTGTGATCATTGCGACACTCGTCTATTCACGTTCAGCCGATCAGGAGTGAAGCAAGTAAAGGACGGCCTTGGAGGCACCATAGTTGAGAGCAAAGATCAAGCCTATGAGAAGGACCAAGGTGACGAACACGACAGTTGAGTAGTTGATCACCTCGGACCGATTAGGCCAAGCCACCTTGCGCAGCTCATCTCTGGTCTCGCGCAGGTCAATGAAGGGAACCCTCTGGTCTGGCGGGCGCCTTGGTGGGGGCGTCGGCTGGCGAACGGCGACCGCGCCATCCTCGCCCACCTGACCCTGTCGTTGCATCATTCGTTTTGTTTCACGGTTCACGGAATGCGTTGCCTCCAAAGAGCATTGCTAGCAGGGCAGGAGGGACTCGAACCCCCAACCGCCGGTTTTGGAGACCGGTGCTCTGCCAGTTGAGCTACTGCCCTAGGCAGGTTCGGTGTTCAGACCATCCCTGAGGGCCGCTTTGAGGATAGCACCGCTAGAGCAGCAGGTCCCTCGCGCCGTCGAAAGCCATCAGCCGGCCACCTCCAAGGATCTGGGCCGTACCCGCCTGTGATGACCACCAGAGACAATAATGCCAGATACCCCAGCGGCGCCCATCAGTCCCGCCACGCCGATGAGATAGGCAAGCCGCCTTCCCCGCAGAGCTGAGTGGGCGACGGTTCTTTCAGCTGCGGCTTCGATGCAGGCAATGAGATCGGCTGCCAAACTCTCAGGAGGGGAAAGCAGCCCCTGGTGCTGGAGACGGTGGAGTAGTCTCAAAAGCCTTCTGTACTTGGCAAGCTCGGCCTGGCAGCGCAAACAGGAGCCCACATGACTAACCACGTTGCGACTCGCCTGCTCAGTGCCGTCCACTACCAGTGGAAGCAGCTCGGCCACCTCTTCGCAGCTGATTCGAGCGCTCCGCGCTGCTTCGCACCCTCGGCGCACTCGAATCTCACAGCGCATTGGTCTGCCGCGTTTCGCCAAGCACGAACCCGTCGAGAGCTTCGTTCTGTCCCAAGCTGGCCACAGACGCGCTAGCGCGCCCCTGCCCTAGAGAACGTCTCTGGCCTACGGAGCTCCTGGAGCTCCTGTTGGCAGATGAGTCTTCAGGGTGCTCATAGAGCCGCTGACGAAGAAGCTTGCGAGCTCTGTGCAGCCGTACCTTGGCAGTGGCCTCTGTGATCCCCAACTCTGCTGCTATTGCCTGGTGTGGCAGATCGTAGACATCCCGCAACACCACCACCGCTCTGAGGCGCGGCGCGAGCGCAGCAAGAGCTGTCGCCAGGCGGTCCCTATCCATGAGAGTCCCAGCTATCGCGGCTGGGTCGCTTCCCGGGCCTGTGTCGGGAACCACTGCCGCGCACTCCAGCTCCTCGCAGTGGTTGCGGCCCCTTTTGACCAAAAAGCTTGCCGAGCAGTTAGCTATTATGCGGTAGAGCCATGTGCTAAACGAAGCATCGCCTCGGAATCGGGGCAGAGCGCGGTAGGCCTTCAGGTAAGCATCTTGAAGTATGTCACAGGCGTCATCCTTGTCCCCGGTTAGCCGCAGCGCTAGGGCGTAGGCATCGGCATAGGTTGTTCGGACCAGGTCCTCGAATGCACCACGGTCCCCACGCTTCGCTCTCTCCACGACCGCGACCAGGCTCTCACCGGTGCCTCTCGCCACTGGCTCAGCAGCAAGTGGGTTCTCGGGGCGCTCCCTTAAGTGACGGTTTGACACTGCCAGTCTCAGCGTGTCTCCTTGTGAAGGGTGTGCTGATGATCCCACCGGCAGTACTTGCGCATCTCTATGCGCTCCCTGTCGTTCTGCTTGTTCTTGGTCGTTATGTAGTTACGCCGCTTGCAGAGCTCACAAGCCAGCGTGACCTTCACCCTCTTTTCATTCTTGGCCATAGAAGGGCTCCTGCTTCCTGACCCCGAAGGGCTCCTGCTTCCTGACCCCGAAGGGCTCTTTGCCCAGAGGATCGCTGGTCTCTCTCATTGCTCGGTAGCGGCGGTCGGACTCGAACCGACGACCTCACGATTATGAGCCGTGTGCTCTAACCAACTGAGCTACGCCGCCGTGCGAGCCCCCTGTCGGAATCGAACCGACGACACCAGCCTTACCATGGCTGTGCTCTGCCGACTGAGCTAAGGGGGCTAGACCTTCTCTATTGCTGCATTGCTGAGCTAGGTTGCCTGGTCTGAATGGCCAGCCAAGCCACTTATCTGCCTTAAGGCAAGCAACGCTCCTATAGCGTACATAACATCGTCGCTCAGTCCACGCAGGCCGCTCATGGTAGCGCCGGGACGCATCGCGTGAAAGTCTTGGCGCTCTGTGCGACGCGAGCTCGCTACAGTCAGCTCCCATGGATATCCGCCCAGCCAGCCCGAGCGACGCAGCAGCAATTGCCGCGATCTACAACGCGGAGGTCACAGGAGCCACCACAACCTTTGACCTTGTCCCTCGCACGCTGGCCGAGCAGCTCACATGGATCGATGAGCACCGCGGACCCTATCCAGCAATAGTCGCTATCCAGGCCGGCGAAGTGGTCGGCTTTGGATCGCTGTCGAGGTACCACACACGTCCTGCCTACGCGACCACAGTAGAGGACTCGGTCTACGTGGCTGCCACCGCAAGAGGCCGTGGAATAGGCCATCTCCTGCTCGACGAGCTGGTCAGCCTGGCTTGCGCACATGGGTTCCACACGATCCTAGCCCGGATAGTGGGAGACAACGCAGGCTCGGTAGCCCTGCATAGGTCGTGCGGGTTCATCCAGGTGGGCGTTGAGCGGGAGGTCGGAAGGAAGTTCGGACGCTGGCTGGATGTGTCGATCCTTCAAAAAATGCTCGGCGCCTAAGGTCCTCCCAAGCCTGCCAGCTCTCTACCATCCCCCTCGCCCTGGTTGTCCACGCTACGTAGCGGATCGGTGCTGGTGGCGCTGGAGGCTGTTGCTCTACCATCCCCCTCGCCCTGGTTGTCCACGCGACTGTCAGCTGCGGCGCGGCTGGCCCGAAGCCACGTCGAAACTGGATCCAATGGAGCGGTCAGCACCGTCACAAGCACAGCTACAGACAGCGCTGCCAACAGAGGATTGGCATGAATGAGCTCATCGAGGAGCTGGCGGCCTCCTGGAAGCCCGATGAACGGGGAGGCCAGCGACACTACAATGACGATCTTCCTCAACACACCCGACCCCATTGCGACCACGGGTGCGAGAATTATGAGTCCCCAAGACAAGTACCATGGTTGGACCACAGGTCCTAGGGCAACGACAAGCAACATTGTCACGCCCATAGCCTTCAAGGATCCAATCCGCTCGCTGTTCCACAACAGCCAAAGACCTATCGCAGCTGCAAGACCGAGACCCAAGACTCTGGTCAGGGAAAGGACAATGTGGGTTGGGATGCTGGTCAGGCCGACCGCATGAAGTAAATCCCCGCCCATAAGACCTACAGCAGTGGCGGGGGCCAGCCACGACCGCACCGTGCCAGGGGTGGCCAGGTTCAAAACCCACCTCCATCCCAAGCCAACCACGAGCGAAACCGCGCCCATTACCCCCAGCCCTATTAGGCCTGCTGTCACAACAGGTCTGATCCGCTCGCGCCATGGAACCCTTGTGCCCATCCAATCCCAACCGATATAGACGATCCCCAAAGCTGCAGGAACCTTCACTGCTGTAGCGAGCGCGCATACGACAATCGCCCACACGGTTCTGTTCTTGCGTGCCAGAGCTATGGATACGGCGAGCAGGCCCAGCATCAAAGCGTCATTGTGAGCTCCCCCGACCAGAGTCTTGGGTC
>JAMCQF010000167.1 GCA_023379605.1 Actinomycetota bacterium | reverse complement strand
TACACCGCCACCCAAAGTATCGACAACGGCCCTAGGATGCTGAGCTCATCTCCGGCTATACCCAACGCACTGATCCATGACCAGCTCATGGAGTGGAGGGAGATGACGGACAGGGAGGTAGCCCTGCGCTTCGCCGTGTGGTTCAAGGCTTGACTGCTCCGAGCCGGGTCCAATTGGTGACCTTGTTGGCCAGGCGCGGGTCAATGATGCATGCGTCGAGGCGTTCCCATAGGCTGGTGATGTCGTGGTGGGAAACGCCGCTCCAATTTTATATGGGTGCAAGCCAGCCGGGCTCCCCTGCCAACTTGGCCCGAGGATCATGATCGAAAGTGCACAAGGACTGCACAAGGACAAGGAAAGATGATAAAGCCATCAGCATAGGTGATATGGGAGAGGAGATTGCAGTGGGACTTCTGGACAAGGTGAAGGCGCAAGCCGAGCAGGTGGCAGCCAAGGCACAACAGGGAGTAGCTCAGGGCCAGGCAAAGCTAGACCAAATGCAGACCAAGCGGCAGGGCGACGCCCTCCTTGCAAGACTTGGCAGCGCTTTATATGCCAAGGAGCGACGGGGTGGGCCGCAGAAGGCAGTCGATGACGCGCTGGCGGCACTTGATGGGTTCGTAGCCGCAAATCCGGACGCTGCGGCGATGCTGCAACGCCCTTTGGACTCTGGGGACCATACCGAGCAGGAGAAAACCGTGGCCGATCCGCTAGCAAACCGAGAAAACCCCACTGGTGAAAGTTCCTGAGCATCAACAGCCGCCTATGGCACTAGGAGCAGCGCCAGCCGTCAGCTTTAACAGTGGCCTTGCTGGCCGGCTTTCCTTTGGCTGGTGTTGTACTGGTTAGGGGGCCTTTGGAAATCGAAACTGGCCCGAGCGCCATAAGCGGCCCTTCTATTTTATCGACATCCCCCAGGATCACTGTTGTGGTAGCGCTCGGAGAGAGCATACGACGCGCAGCGATGGCAACGTCTTCGGGCTTACAGTCCTTAAGGGCCTTGGGGTACTCTTCCAAGTAGCTCGGCTCAAGGCCGTCAAGTGCCAATGTTGCAAGCATAGCGGCCAACCCTGATTGCGTTGCCGTTGCAAGTGCCAAGCTACCTATCGCATAGCGACGTGCATCTTCGATCTCTGATTCGTCGAAGCCAAGAAGCGCTGCGCGCGCCAGCTCATATGTTACCTCTGCCAGCGCGGGCGCTGTCACCTCGGTTCCAACCTCGAGAGCGATGACCATGCGCGATCCAGCCAATAAGTGCTCTACGGAGCTATGAGGTGAGTATGTGTAGCCTCTCCGCTCTCTTAAGTTCTCCACGAGCCTCGAGCTGAACAGACCACCGAAAGCCAGGTTCGCAAGCGCCGCTGCAGGCCATTCTTTCTCGTTGCGTTGCGGCGCAGGCGATCCTATCCTTATATTGGACTGGATAGCACCGCTTCTGTTTACGAGCTCAATGGGCCTGTGGCTAAAGTCGGTCAACGGCTCGACTGGAACCTGGGGCGTAGTCACAGATGAGATCCACCTGCCGAATAGCGAGCCAATCTCGTCCAAAACCCTTTCCGGCTCAATATCTCCCACCACTACCAGAACTCCGCCACGGCGCTCAAGCACTGCGCTGTGCAACGCGGGCAACTGCTCGAAGCTCACCCTACGAACACTAGCTTGGCTCGGAAGCCCCAAACGATAGGGGTGACCGCGGTAATATCGCCTATCGAGCTCCTCGTCGACGAGAACCTGCGGTTGGCTGCGAGCGAGCACTATCTGCTCTGCTACACGCCGACGATCACCGGCAACCACAGCTTTGGCATAGGCTGGCTCTTCCAGCACTTCAACGATCAAAGCGCACAGCTCACCAAAGTGTTCGGCAAGCGCGCTGGCGCTGAGCACTGCGCGGTCCTTTGAGATGATAAGCGACAGATGACCACCTATGCGCTGTATCGCAGAAGCTAACTCCCCACGATCCCTACTCGTAGTACCACCTAGTATTGACTCGCCAAGCACTGCCAGCTCAGCTTGGTGGCCAAGGACCTCCTGGGAGAGCGGGAACGCCATTCGCATCTCTACGAGGGGGACTGTAGGCCTGTTAACAGCGAGTATTCGGAGCCAGCCATCTTCGGTGTGGTCAAAGATCTCAGGTAGCCCAGCTGGGACCATGGGCATAGGTGGTTCTGGGCGGTGAGTGGTCCTAGAGGTCATGAACCCACTCCGACGTTCCGATCTGAGACCACCTGGCTATCCGAAGGGAGGATCTCAACGACGCAAGGCATCTGGGACAGTAATCTCCTGGCTGCAGTTTTCACCTGCTCTGCGTCCACCTTGGAGAGCTGTGCTGGGATCTCGAAATAGAGATCTGGACGATCGTGGATCACGGTCACATCTGCGATCCCCAGAGCCCGTTCCAGCAAGCGGTCAGCCTCGTGCCAGCGCTCAGCTATCAACTTGCTGGTTACGCGGCCGAGCTCTGAGTCCTCCGGGCCGTCTCTCTCCAAGCTGGCGAGCTCGTTGAGAACATCCTGGGTCAGCTGCTCCGCGCTGCGTTTTCCAGAGTGGAACAGCACTACTTGGAACAGGAGCGGGTCTCGCATCGACAGCGGGTCTGAGAAGGTTCCGAGGTAGCAGGAGAGATCAGTCACGGTCCGTTCCTCATAGACAAGTCGCCGTCTGAGGCGGCTGGCATCGCCGTCTCCCAGCGTCGCTGCCAGCACAGCCGAGGCCAGGGTAGCTCCCAGCTCCTTAACGGGATCTGGCGCCCGGAAGCCTATGGCGGCCGCGGGTGTCGGAGCATGCTGATCGAAGCGAGAGCGATGACGCAAGGAGGTGATGGGGGGCTCAGAGAAGTCTGGGCGCTTCGGAGCAGGGCGCGATTGGATACCTCCGAAGTAACGCTCGACAAGCTCGAAAGTCGAGGCAACCTCCAGATCGCCGGCTAGGACCAGCACAGCATTTGCGGGAGCGTAATAGTCACGGTAAAAGGACTCCGCGTCCTCTAGGGTTGCGTGATCTAGATCCTCGAAGGACCCATAGCCGTTATGGCTATTGGCAAAGGTGTCGAATGCCAGCCCGGGTAGATCTATCCAGGGAAAACCTCCGTAAGGGCGGTTGAGCACATTCACCCGGATCTCCTCCTCGACAACGGCTATCTGGTTGTCGAGGTTTTCTTGGTCCAGCTGGAGCGCTGCCATACGGTCCGACTCGAGAAAAAGCGCCAGCTCCAGCGCATTGGCTGGGATCGCCTCGTAGTAGGAGGTTAGGTCGGGACGGGTATGGCCGTTGAAGGCACCACCCGCGCCTTGAACGAGGCGCCCATGCTCCATCTTCGCCACATTTGCCGACCCCTGGAACATGAGGTGCTCGAACAGGTGGGCAAAGCCAGTCCGGCCCTCGGGCTCTGAGCGAAAGCCAACGTCGTAGACCACAGCGACAGCGACAACGGGAGCGGCGTGGTCTGGGGCTATCACGACCCGAAGACCGTTGTCTAGGACCGTACGCTCGAGCAGTGGCTGAGTAAGGATTGCTGGCACAGGACAAATCTACTCGAGCCCGCCCGCCTGCTCGGTTCATTTGAGGGTGCTTGGCCCGTCCGGTGTCCCTGGGATGTTGGGTAGGTAGATCTTCGCTTAGTGGATCCGACCAGGCCTGGCTGTAAAGCTGCTGTTGAGCACCGCACTAGCTGATATAGCCACCTGCTCCTACTTGCGACTAGTTCGCATTTATGTTAAAAGTTGTCGGTGATGGACGAGCCGGCGCGGCCAGTTGGTGCAGAGGTGTCCGCCAAATCTCATGTTGACGGCAATCGCCCATCTGGGCACGGCCTTCACCAGTTCTTCCATTTGGGCGACCTCGTGCCGCTTTCTATATCAAGTGTCGGACCCCTGTTCTCTGTGGCGGCAACCGGGGGCGTGATGGCAGCCGAGGCTGGCTGGTGGACGCTTCCCGCCATAGCGATCCTGGCGTTGCCCTTCATAATCTCGAGCTTTGTGTTCCGGTTGCTGAACAGGCACTTCCCTCACGCTGGGGCTTCTTATCACTGGTCGGCCAGAGTTATCGGAAGGTCGGTGTCCCGGTATCAGGCCTGGATCCTGATCCTTGCCTACTTCACGTCAATCCCCCCAATCGCTATCCCAGCTGCGAGCTACACCCTCGCCCTTTTGGCTCCGCACTACCATCCACCTGCGGCTGTTTCTCTCGGTGTCGCCCTCTTTTGGATAGCCTTCGCCGCGGTCCCACTCCTGCTCGGAGGAAGGCCGACTGCTCGGATCACCCAGGGCTTCTTTGCGCTCGAGATGTGCTCGCTTGTGGCTTTTGGAATACTTGGGATCGTCAATTGGAGCAAGCTCAGCGTGCCCATCCACTTTGGCGCTCCGCCAATAGGGGGGATCATGATAGTGGCCGTCGTAGCTGCAACGATCCTGGATGGATGGGAGATCGACAGCTATGCGGCCGAGGAGTCCCGCCGCCCGAGGCAGCATCCGGGAACGGGCGGGATCATAGGGGCATTCGGCGCTTTGATGTTCTATGCGATCCTTTACCCCTTGATGCTCGGGGAGACCCCGATGCGCCTGCTCGCAAACTCGACCGACCCACTCTATCAGTGGGCGGGGCGTCTCATCCCGCACGCGCACTGGCTGATGCTCATCCCCATCCTGGGATCCACCGCAGGGGGCCTATGGTTGACCACTTTCATCCTCACCCGCGCGCTCTACGCTATGGGTCGCGAGAACCTGATACCACGATCCTTTGCAAGAACAAACCGGTTCAAAGTTCCCCACGTCGCCACCCTGGTGACCCTTGGCGCCACCATAGCAGTATGTGCTCTCGAGCTCTTGGTGCGAAGGCTTGGAACCTTCTTCGACCTCATCCTCTCAGCTGCGGGGTTCTTTCTACTAGCCGAGTTCTTCCTGGACTCAATCACGGCCTTGGTTTTCCTGACAAGGGGTCACAAGAGCCTGCCCGAGGCTCGGATTAACCCACATGCGCACCGGTGGCTGCTCATAGGCTCGATCTTCTCAAGCATCGTCATGGGATCACTTCTCATCGCCTTTTTCATCTATGCTCCCAATCCCAATGCTGTAGGTAACGGGATAGATCAAACCCTGGGGATACTGCTCGTGCTGGGCTTGGCCTTTGCCTGGTGGACCAAGCATAGGACCAAGGCACCGGTGATCTTCGAAGGAGAGGACCTCGACGAGGCGGCTGAGGAGCCTGAGGCGGTCGGGCCGATCACCTAACAGCTAATGCATCGTGGTAATCTAAGCCAATCAATGGACCTGTATACCGTTCCTAAACACTGATCAGGAGTGAGTCCCGACCAGGCGGTGGCTGCGAACGGTCTTCAGCCACCTGGTCCCCTTCACTTCCGGCGGGCATTGTGGTCTCACTGCCACCGACCAAGGCTCGCCGAGTGCGGGCCTCCGATGGTTGCCTTCTGCCTGTCCTTGGCTCGGGTTCCCTGGGTTGTGCATCCTCGGCCAGACCAGCAGCCAGGGCTGGCGTGGACCCTCCGAGGAGAACATGGGCAGTGGCTCGTTCCTCATTCTCTAATGAGGTTCGAGCGCCCGTGTTCCGTCGCCGGAGTCGCTGTCTAAGTCCGCGTCTCCCGATTGCCACCGATGCTGCATGGTGACTGGTGAGAGAACTGGTTGGATGTTGTGCTCTAAGCGGAGCGAGCCAGTGTTGCGCTCCCTACATCGAGGTGTAGGCGGGGTCGACGACGATGACCGCCACCCCGGAGTTGTAGGCCATCTGGATCAGCCGGTCCCGCAGTTTGGCGGTGGGCAGCCCGGAAATGTGCCGGCGGAAGGTCCTGCCCCTCTCCCCCCTGGAGAGGGGGTGACCTGTCCGCTCTCGTCCTTCGGTGCGGGCTTGCTCGAAACCGAGGTTCTCAATGACGATTGCTCCGGCGTGGTGGTGTTCAGCGATGGAAATGGTCTGGGAGATCGCCTCTTTGATAAGGGCATCGCGGGTGGTGCCCGACAGACCGTCGAGGACGAGAGGGATGGTAGTCGGGACGCCGACTGGGTTCCCCTAGCAGTCGAGGACTGCGACCGCCAGATGGCCGACGTTCAGATCGACACTGACAATTAGGCCTCTGCAGCGTTGGTCGAGGGTGGCAATCGGGTTGGAGTCAAGACGCCAAGAGGCGTCGATGTACCAGCGGTCCTTGGCTGGGTCGTAGGTGATGTCGTAGCGCAGCGACCCACTCGTTGCTTGGGCGGCGACCTCGTCACCCCGGTAAGGCCAGGCGACCGGGGCCGAGAGCCGGTAGCGGCCCATGTGGCCGGTTTGCGTGTGCCGCCAGAGCAGCAGGCAGCTTGATCTCCAGCCACCCCTCGGT
>JAMCQF010000166.1 GCA_023379605.1 Actinomycetota bacterium | reverse complement strand
GTGCACCAGGGGAAAGACCTCCACCCTCAGATCACATGGGTGGTTCTGAGATTGCGCCATGCGCTGTGCTGTGCTTCTTCGGAGATGTGGTAGAGCGGATATCTAAGTCCTCCAAGGCCACAGTGGTGGATCGTTTGGTGTCCGAGCACGGAGAGCACCTGGTATATGGGATCGATCACCGTGGTGAAAGGCTGGCGTTCTTCCAGCCGGGCGTAGGCGCCCCACTTTCTGCTGCGTTCTTCGAGGAGGCGATAGGACGTGGAGTAAGGACAGCAGTTGCATGTGGTGCAGCCGGCGCACTTCTGCCAGAGCTTCGCCTTGGCCAAGTGGTGCTCCTTACGAGCGCACTGAGAGACGAGGGGACCTCCTATCACTACCTGCCACCCTCACGTGTGGTCACAGCAGACGTGGGGATGGTAGAGGTCCTCTCCGCAGCTCTTGAGCGCGAAGGGGTCGCTTTTACAAAGGCCAGAACCTGGTCCACAGATGGGATCTACCGCGAGACCCCAGAGAAGGTTCGCAAGCGTCGGGAGGAGGGCTGCGCTGTAGTGGAGATGGAGGCGAGCGCCCTCTTCGCGGTGGCCCGCTGGCGAGGGGTGCGCTTTGGCCAGCTTGTTTACGCAGGAGACAGCCTGGCGGGAGACAGCTGGGATCACAGGGAGTGGATTGCGGCTCACGAGGTGCGCGAGCGGCTCTTCTGGCTGGCTGCTGACGCGTGCGTAGCCGCTGGCCACCACGACTCGGGGAGAGTCGAGGCGTCGTCACTTAGGGGACCGACATGAAGAACTCCCAGCGCCTGGTCGTTCTCAGAGCATGCCCAGGGGCAAGGATTTCCAGATCCCCCTCGCGTGCCAGGGGTCTCGCCGAGGGTCTCTGCCATCGAGACCCAGGGATGCGATCCCTCCTAGCGTGCCAAGGGGCGCCAAGGGTCTCGGTTAGAGCTCGCCCTCAGGCCAGTGGCGTGGCACGCTTGGCTCATGGCTTCGATCCAATATGACCACAACAGCGTTGGTCTACGCCTCCATGTGGCATAGGCGCAAAGCGCTGCTCTATGGCTCACATAAGAGCCTGCTGGGTGGCCTTAAAGACGAGGAGACGCAGGCGCTGTGAGCACTGAGGAAGTAGATGCCGCTGCTCAGCGAGCCTGGTACCGCCATCCCGACCTGGAGATGACAATTCGCGCAGTAGCTGACGCACTAACAGCTGGGGAAGGCACGGACATGATCCATCAGGCAGCCCTCCAGGAGTTTCTTTGGCTGCGGCTGCCTCGGCACTATCCACAGCGGCAGTGGCTGGCCCTGGCGGAGTCTACAGCTGCGTTTCTAGAGGAGCTGGGTGAGGATCGCCTGGCAGCCATTGCTCTCTCCGAGCAAACGGCCACGGTGCTCGCTGCGTGGGCCAAGGGGTCGGCTGCTGGGATCGAGGCTTTTCACAGAGCCCAGCACTCCTCCGGGGTGGACGCGCCAGACACGGCGGTGCTGCAGTGGGGCTCGATCATGGGTCGCGAGGAGGCAACTGCTCTAGATGCTGTCGAGCGGGCTCTCGGCCGAGCGATCTCCTCAGGTAAGCTTATTCCCGGAGCTCCCCGCTGGCGCTTGGCTGCTTTAGCGATAACAGAAGCAGTCCTAACCCGTCCATTGGACATCCCCCCAGGTCAGACCTTCGCTGGGCTCATCACCACCGAGCGGGTGAGTAGTTGGATCGAATCGAGCACCCACCCGCTGCTGAGCGATTGGAGGTCTGGTGTTGCCAACAGGCTGCTCAACCCAATCGAGCCGCCTGTGGACCCCGCTGCTGCGATAGGACCTATCGGCTGGCTTCTAGCCCTTGCAGCTGGTCCAGGTGGAGCGGCGCTGACTCAGAGCAATTACCTGGCGCGAGATGCCGTCGTGGACGCAGTCGAACGGTTTGGCTGGTGGGACAGGGACCAGCTACCGCGCTCTGAGGCGGAAGTCCATGAACTGCGCACCGTGCGTGGCGCGGCAGCGAGGCTACGGCTGGTTCGCAGGCGGGCTCACCGGTTGCACACTACAGCGCGTGGTTCGAAGCTATTGGCTGAGCCAGCAGAGCTCTGGGGTGTGGTGGCATGCGAGAGCGAGGACGGCGAAGAGTTCACCAAAATGGTGACCGAGCTCGTAGGGCTGCGCCTGGTACTTGGGCAACTCGAACAAGAAGAGATAGTAGATGACATAGGCTCTATTCTCAGCTCGCAAGGCTGGTCGACCGATAGTGGCCCTCTCACCACGGGCATTGTCCACTCGGCGATATGGAGGCCACTTAGGTGGTGGAGCCTTTTCTCCGCTACCAACGAGCTCGAGTCGACCTGGGAGTGGGAGAGTTCTCGACGCTTGACGCCACATGCAGTTTCTCTGCGTCCCGATGGCGAGCGCATGGTGCTCGCCTACCTTCGCTCTCGAGCCGCAGGACCACGTCACCGTCCATACCTATGAGACCTATTAGTGCCAGCATGCGGCCCACCATGAGCCCGGGCGACTTAGCACCCGGCCAAGGTTGGCGCATGCCTACAAGAGCGCCAGGATGCGCCCAATCATCAGCAGATTTCGATCCAGTGCTGCAAAAGGCTGGGAGCTAACGAACGAACTGACATAGTGCCCTCGGCGAGATTCGAACTCGCGCACCCGGCTCCGGAGGCCGGTGCTCTATCCCCTGAGCTACGAGGGCTTGACGCAGGGCTGAAGGCCGCTTGCCATAACAGCCACATCCCTACGGTTGCATGGTAGCGGCTATTGGGCCATCCTCACTGGAGCTATGAGGATGCGTGACCGTCTCCAGGAGTGTATAGACAAGGCGATGAGGGACCTCGGGTTAGATCCTCAGGTGCCCGGGGCTCGACTCGAGCGGCCTGCGAATCCCAATTATGGCGACTGGTCTTCCAACGTATCGCTGGTTGCTGCCAAAACCGTTGGGCGCAACCCCAGAGATCTTGCAGGCGAGCTGGCAGCGGTGATATCGGCCAGCCCCCCGCCTCATCTGGTCAACGTAGAGGTGGCTGGGGCAGGGTTCGTGAACTTTCACCTCGAGCCTGGGTACCTGCACGAGGTCCTGGTGGACGTGGTGATCCAGGGAGAGCGGGATTATGCAAGGAGCCAGCTGGGCAAGGGGGAGCGAGTCCAGATCGAGTTTGTCTCTGCCAACCCTACTGGCCCTTTGCACGTTGGAAATGGCTGGTGGGGTGCGTATGGGGACTCTCTGGCACGGGTCATGGCCCGGTGCGGCTACGAGGTGAGCAGGGAGTACTACGTAAACGACACCGGAGGCCAGATCCGCCGCCTGGGCATGAGCCTGCTTGCGAGGCTCAGGGGCGAGCCCGTTCCGCAGGAGGGGTACCAGGGCGCCTACGTGGCCGAGCTGGCCAAGTCCTACGAGGGCCCAGACGATGACGTGATGACGGCAGGCCGGTGGGCAGCAGAGGTCATCTTGGAGAACATTAAAAGGACATGCCAGTCGATGGGCATCCACTTCGACGAGTGGTACAGCCAGGCTTCCATAGAAGAGAGCGGGGCTGTAGCGCAGACCATAGCCATCTTGGCGGAGCGGAACTTGGTGGAAGAGGAAGGGGGTGCCACGTGGTTGCGCTCGACCAAGCTGGGAGACAGCCGTGATCGTGTGCTCATAAAGTCCAATGGTGACCCGACCTATCTTGCCGGTGATCTTGCGTACCATCGCGACAAATTCATCGTTAGAGGCTTTGATCGGGTAATTGACGTCTTCGGAGCCGATCACCACGGACAGGTCGCTAGCCTCTTGTCAGGCGTGAGGGCTCTCGGGATCGATCCAGACCGGCTGGAAGTCAAGCTGGGCCAGATGGTGTCTCTCGTGGATGGGCAGGCAGCAGGGAAGATGTCCAAGCGTGCTGGGAACTTCGTTCCCCTTGACGACCTCATAGCAGACATAGGACCGGACGCGACCCGTCTTTTGAGCCTGATGAGCTCTGTGGACCAGGCGACTACCCTTGATCTAGATCTCGTGCGCCAGCAGTCAATGGACAACCCGGTGTACTACGTGCAGTATGCTCACGCACGCATAGCCTCGATCGATAGGGTTGCAAAAGAGCGTGGTCTGGCCCTTGCCCCGCTCAGTCAGGTGAACCTGTCGCTTTTAGCACACGAAAGAGAGCTGGAGCTTCTGAGATGCTTAGATGAGTTGCCTGATGTGCTGGTGGAGGCGTGTGAGGCACGAGCTCCGTCAAAGATCACTACCTGGGTGCGGGCACTTGCCGGGCGATTCCATGGCTTTTATCACGATTGCCCGGTGCTTGGCTCAGCTGGCGGGGAGGGAGTAGACCCCGATCTCATGCAGGCGCGCTGGTGGCTGGTCGAAGCTGTTCGGATTGGACTGGCTATAGGGCTTGATCTGCTGGGAGTAAGAGCTCCGGAGTCCATGTGAGCACGGGAGCCTATATGGGTGCCGAGCGGGACTGCGCTCCCATTTCAGGGAGCGATCCCATCGATCCCAGCCTGCTCCCGGCCACGGCCAGCATCGATCAATCTGGCAGGCTCAGCGTGGGGGGCGTGGACCTGGTGGATCTGGCAGAAGAGGTTGGCACCCCCGTCTTTGTCTACGACGAGCTTCATTTGAGGCAGAGATGCCAGGAAGCCCGCAGTGCCTGGCCTGACGGAGCCGCTTACGCATCCAAGGCCTTTTTGTGCAAGGAGATGGCTCATCTGGTCCACGAAGAGGGTCTTTCCATAGACGTGTCCACCGGGGGAGAGATGCATACTGCGCTCGCTGGAGGTGTTCCACCACAGCGCCTCGTGCTGCATGGAAATAACAAGTCCGAAGCTGAGCTGGAGCGTGCCCTTGAGGTGGGAGTAGGAAGGATTGTCGTCGACTCTTTCGATGAGATAGATCGTCTATCGCGCCTGACCTTTACGAGGCAGGCGAGCGCTGGAGGTGCTCGGGCCACCAGAGATGTCGGCAATCACAGCTGGGTCGGCCAGGGCCACCCTGAGGTTCTGATCCGAGTTACCCCCGGAGTGGAAGCGCACACCCACGAGTTCATCCAGACTGGCATGGACGACTCCAAGTTCGGCTTCAGCTTGGCTTCCGGCGAGGCAGCAGAGGCCGCAAGGCGCTTGGAGGCCGTCGGTGGAGTGGACCTGGTGGGAATCCACGCACACATTGGCAGCCAGATCTTCAGACTGGACGCTTTTGAGCTGGAGGTGGAGCGGATGGCGGGACTGCTCGCAACTCTAGAGGAGTTCAAGCTGACCGAGATATGCGTGGGGGGCGGCCTTGGAGTGCCTTATATCAATGGCGAGAGCGCTCCTTCAATCACAAAGTGGGCCGAGACCGTCCATGCGGCTTGCGAGAGAGCCGGAGTGCCCAGGGGAGTCAGGGTGACCGCGGAGCCTGGCCGCTCTATAGCTGCAGCTGCCGCGATCACCCTTTACCGTGTGGGCACGATCTGCGACCTCAAGGTT
>JAMCQF010000165.1 GCA_023379605.1 Actinomycetota bacterium | reverse complement strand
TGCTCATCACCCAACCTGGGCGCGCATCATGCCGTAGCGTAAGACATGGATCCCACCAGCATTGGTGGCCACCATCCCGCCTATGGTGGCGCTGTCACGAGCAGCGAGGTCCACACCAAAGAGCAGGCCGGCTGCTCTGGCGTGTGCCTGCAGTCTTGCCAGGGTTACCCCTGCTCCGGCGTTCACCTGTGCCGATGCTTTGTCAACTGGACCGAGGTGGTCCAAGCGACGCAGGCTTATTACCGCCTCGCCGCCGCGCGGAACCCCTCCCCCCACCAGCCCGGTGTTGCCGCCCTGTGGAACTACCGCGACTCGGGCATTTGAAAGGATGCCCATGACGGCTGAGACTTGAGAAGTGGTACCCGGCCGTATGACGACATTGGCGTTGCCATGCCAACGCCCTGTCCAATCGCTCTCGTAGGGCGCCTTCAGATCAGGATCGCTAAGCACATGATCTGGCCCGACCACCTCGACCAGGTCAGGCAGTAGCTGCTTTAAGCTGCTCCGTACCGTTGCCATTCTCACGGCCTGGTCACCTCTGGGCAAGTGATTCTTTGTAAATTCGCTTCAAGGCCTGTGGTGATACGGGGCGGGGGACCACTCCAAGCTGCCGTTGCTGTTTCATTGTCCCTTCTACGAGTGCGGGAACATCGGCCTCTCCAAAGCCGAATGCGGAGATCCCCATGGGCATATCTATGTCGGCCATGAGGGACCTAAGTGCCTCGGGCAAGGCCTCCTCTCCCATATCGGGGTCGGCGCTCCTGCCGCTCAGCAGATAGGCAGCCCGAAGATGGCGATCCGGATCCGAGGGATAGGTAAAGCGAAATGAAGGTATGGCAGTCGATCCGACTGCCTGTCCGTGAGGCACCATGGGCATTGTGGGATATCCATGAGCCCGGTAATCCTGGACCAGGCCGGCCACTGGATAGGCATTCGCATGCGGCAGATGGGTGCCTGCGTTGCCAAATCCAATGCCTGCGTAGCTGGATGCCAACATCATGGCGGTACGTGCAGGCAAGTCGTAGCCGTTACAGACGACCTTGCGCAGGTTGCAGCCCACAAGCTTGATTGCCTGCTCGCACCAAAGGTCGCTTATAGGGTTTGCCCCTGCGAACGCCACTCTTTGCGCAGGGCTTGTGATTCGTGGTCGGGCGTCGAATGGCTTGGCAGTATAGCTTTCCAAGGCATGGCTGAGCACATCAATCCCACAAGCTGCAGATACCTCGGGAGGAAGTGTGATCGTAGTAAGCGGATCTATTAGAGCGAACACGGGACGGAGGCTATGGTGGCTGATCCCAGCCTTGAGGCGCAGTCCGAGTAGATCTATGACACAGATCGTAGTAGACTCCGAGCCCGTCCCTGCAGTGGTTGGGACCGCTACCAGTGGAAGGACCTTCTTCTCCAGAGGGCGCCCTGCTCCAACGGGAGCGGCCACGTACTCCATGAGCTCGCCAGGTTGGGTGATGAGCAGGTTGACCGCCTTTGCGGTGTCGATCACCGATCCACCCCCCAGAGCCACGAGAGCGTCCCAGTTGTAGCCTCTTGCATACTGAGCGGCCTGCTCAACGCTTTCGTCGGTCGGCTCCACCGCGACATCTGAGTAGACCTGCACCTCAACATCGGCTTTGCGTAATATGTCCGCCGCCCGACCTGCAAGGCCGGTGGCGGCAACCCCAGGATCCGACAGAAGCAGACAGCGCCGGGCCCCCAACGAGGCCACATCCCAACCGAGCTCTTCCAAGGCGCCAGCACCGAATTTTACAGGTGGAGCAGCCCAGGTGAACACTGTCTCGTTTACTGGATCAAACAATGGCACTGGCAGTCCCCTCCTCACTTCTTGGCGTCGGATTAGTTCATGTGGAACTGGCCCTTTAATTGCAATAGGCCTAGCGATATGATTGTGATGTCATATCCATCGAGGAATACCCCGCCAACCGATAGCATAAGCAGACTACGCTGCCCCTTGGCAAGGCGGTCCTGTTCAAGATGGTCCAACCCGAGAGTGCTTGCGCCTGCTTGGTTTAGATCCGGCATTGACGGCCTCCTTTCATCTCGCCCGATTGTCTCGGAGCACTTAAGTGGCTTGGATGCAGGCTGCATGCATCTGATTGCATATATATGTAAGTGTACGCGATGCTTACAGCATGCAGCAGAGAAGACTTAAAAGCTGAGTTAGCATGTAGCATGTCACATGTCATTGGCGCAGTCAAGGGGGTTAGCGCGGTCGTTCCGGCTGGCCTGCAAGATGTTCCGGCTGGCCTGCAAGAGGATCCGGCTGGTCCGCAAGAGGCTCCGGCTGGCCTGCAAGAGGCTCCGGCTGGCCTGCAAGGTGCTCCGGCTGGTTGGGGAACCATAGCCAACACAACCATCACCGTCTAGCCTTTGGCTATGGCTGACGACCTAGGCGAAGATAGGCTGGAGCAAAGCATAGATCATGGCCTCTCGCCACTTGGGGGTCCGGTGAACCGCCATGACCAGATTGCGGCGATTCTCTCTGATGCAATCGTGAGCGGCCGGTTGGCTCCAGGCTCACTGCATTCAGTTCGCGCTATCGCAGAGCAGCTGGGCGTGTCCCGTACCCCCGTGCGCGAGGCCCTTTTACAGCTTGCCAGGGACGGCAGCATCCGCTTCGAGCGCAATCGAGGAGTGCGCATCATCCAGACCACCGAGCATGATCTCCAGGAGATATTTGAGATACGCGAGTGGCTGGAGGTTCCTGCCGCTGCAAGAGCTGCGAAGTTCATGACATCTGCGCAAAGAAAGGCGCTAGAGCAGGCATTTGAGCACATGAAGGCGTCTGTGGCCGCAGAGGACGAGTATGGTCTATGGCGTCACGACCGAGCATTTCACAGTGTTGTGCTCCAGGCGTCGGGAAACTCTCGCCTGGCACAGTACGTGGACTCTCTAAGGGAGCTAGTTCTAATGAGGGACGCAACGACTACCCGTAAGGGCCGCTCACCACAAGCCGTGGTTGCAGAGCATGAGCCAATCATGGAGGCCTTGTCAGCAGGCGACCCAGAGGGCGCAGCCGAAGCGATGAGGGTCCATATACGTCATACCCGTGAGCTGCTGCTCCCCTAGTAGCGAGGGTCACTGCAAGCCTCGGGCTCCAGGGTTTCACTGCCGACTTTCCCGTGATCCGCTGCTCTGTTGGCACTCTCTTAGCAACCGGCGTACTGCAGGCCAGATGCTGGCGTCACCTACCAGCGTGGCCGTAAGCCATGCAAAGCTCCTGTAGCATTGGCACCAGGCCAGCGCGAATTGGCCGCCCGCAAGGCCGGCTGTGCAGGTACGCTCATTTGAGGCAGGTGTGGCGATATCAGATGTCAGCAGGATTGCTCGAGGCCATAGAAGGAATCGAAGACACGCCAGCGGTGGTGGAGGTAGGGGGTGTATCCCTTTCTGGTTCGGAGCTTGTAGGTGCCGCCGAAGCGGTGGCAGCGCGCATCGCTGGTGCGGACGCGGTGGCCGTCGATGCCGCACCAGCGGCTGAGACAGTAGTGGCGGTGTTGGGTTGCCTGTTCGCAGGGGTGCCAGCCGTGCCGCTCGCGCCGGATGCGGGTCCTCTGGAGCAGGCCCATGTGCTGGCCGATTCCAAGGCTTCGGCTGTCCTCGTGCGAGACGGATCGACGGTATCTGCTTTCCTCGATGCGGCTGCCAGCGGTCACAGAGGCCTTGTCGGCCTCAACGGAAGCGCTGCTTGGAAAGACAGCATCGAAATGATACCTGTCCGGCTGGAGGAGCGCGCTCCCTCCGGCTTGAGCGTCCGGGGGAGGGGTGAACGTGGGGCGGCTCTTATCCTCTACACGAGCGGCACCACAGGTCCTCCAAAAGGCGTGGTTATCTCACGAGGTGCGATAGAGGCTGACTTGGACGCACTGAGCTCTGCTTGGAGCTGGACGGCAGAGGACGTGCTGGTTCATGGCTTGCCACTCTTTCACGTCCACGGTCTGGTACTAGGCGTGCTCGGCGCTTTATATGTTGGATCCAGATTGGTGCATACGGTCAGACCAACCCCTCAAGCATATGCGAATGCAGCAGAGCATGGAGGCAGTCTGTTCTTTGGCGTGCCGACCATATGGTCTCGCGTTGCAGCCGATGCGCAGTCGGCTGCGGCGCTGCGTAGAGCACGGTTACTCGTATCCGGGAGCGCTGGCCTGCCAGTGCCTGTGTTCAAGCGCCTCCAGAGCCATAGTGGCCACTCTCCTCTGGAGAGATATGGGATGACAGAGACCCTGATCACCTTGTCTAGCCGAGCAGATGGCGAGCGGCGGCCGGGATGGGTGGGTCGGGAGCTTGAAGGCGTTGAAGCCCGCGTGATAGGTGAGGACGGTCAGCCGGTCCCCGAAGACGGGAGCGCAGTAGGCTCCCTCCAGGTGCGTGGGCCTACCCTCATGTCTGGGTACCTTGGACTAAAGGAGGCAACGGCTAACGCATATACCACCGACAACTGGTTTCGCACTGGGGATGCCGCGTGCGTAGATAGCGAGGGCAATTATCGTATCCTTGGACGTGAGTCATCAGATCTTATCAAGAGTGGTGGGTACAGGATAGGTGCCGGTGAGGTGGAAGCCGCTCTTTTGTCTCATCCTAAAGTAGAAGAAGTCGCTGTCGTAGGGGAGCCCGACGACGATATGGGCCAGGTCGTTGTAGCGTATATCGTTGCGGATAAGGTTACCGACTCCGAGCTGGTGAAGTTCGTATCTGAGAGCCTCTCTTATCATAAGAGGCCCCGACGTATTGTGCGCGTGGAGAGTCTACCTCGTAACGCAATGGGGAAGGTGCAAAAGCAGAAACTGGCAGACCCGCACTTGGTTTAGAGGCAGAGCCAAGGGACGCCATGATGGCAGGCACAAGACGGCGATGTGGGTTCCAGGACGACCGTGGTGAGCCAGGATGGCCCTCTGATACCATCTCTAGGTGGGCCGGACGTGCTGGGGTGCCATTGGCGTCTCAAAGGCACGCTGGTGGGAATATGTGGGAATGTGATGGCATCCATGGCCGGAGGTGTGATCCATGGGACGGACTTTACTCATTGACAAGCGTGATTCAGTTGCCGTCTGCACGATGAACCGCCCCAGCGTGCGAAATGCCCTGAATCGTGAGCTCGTAAGGGCTTTGCGAGCTGCGATCACCGAGCTGGATGAGGATCGTTCGGTTAGGGTGATGGTGCTAACAGGAGCTGACCCAGCTTTCTGCGCCGGCTTGGACCTAAAGGAGTGGGGGAGTGGGGCTGGTCCTGCCAGCCTTGACTATCCGGAGTACTTTGGCGCTCTTCCTCCCCATGACAAGCCTGTCATTGGGGCGATCAACGGTCCAGCGGCGACAGGAGGTCTGGAGCTAGCTCTTTCCTGCGACTTTCTTTTGGCGTCAGAACGAGCGAGCTTTGTAGATACCCATGCACGCGTAGGGGTGATGCCTGCCTGGGGGCTTACCGTACTACTGCCACTAAGGGTGGGACTTGCAAGGGCAAAGGAGATGAGCTTTACCGGAGGCTTTATTGATGCACATACCGCTCTTGCCTGGGGGCTTGTGAACCGCGTCGTTCCTCATGAGAAGCTCCTTAATACAGCAATGGAGCTCGCTGGCATGTGCGCCGAGGTGGATCCTACGGCCTTGACACAGCTTCGCCGGACCTACGATGAAGTGGCTGGCTTGCAAGGTACACCGGCATTTGCCACTGAGCGGGCACACAGCGAGAGGTGGCAGGAGACCATGTTTGACTCAAGCGCTCTGGAGGCTCGCCGGGCAGCTCTTTTGGAGCGAGCGCGCCGGCTTGGGGCCGTGGGTTCCACTCAGGACTCCGGCGGGGATCGCCCTGGCAGCTGAGAAGAGTTTCGCTGCCATCAGGGTAGGTTTCGTACAATGACGCACCGTGTCGTAGTGCTTGGCGGGGGATTTGCAGGCCTGTCCGCAGCCAAGCGGCTGGGAAAGTCACAGCTCGATGTTATCGTGATTGATCAGCATAACTTCCATACTTTCCAGCCATTGCTCTATCAGGTTGCCACTGCTGGGTTGGAGCCGGCTGACGCCGCCTATCCGATCAGGTCGGTGTTCAGGCAGAGCCAGAACATCAGCTTTCGCCATGGGAGGGTAACTCAGATCTGCCCGGACGATCGTATTGTGGTGCTGACAGATGGTAGCGAGCTTTACTATGACTTCCTGATAGTGGCAACGGGTGCCGCTGCCGCCTTCCATGGGATACCAGGAGCTTCATCTCACACGAGCGCCCTATATACCCTTGCTGATGCCAGGCGGCTTCGCAACCGCCTGCTGTCGACATTGGAGAGCGTGGACTCCCATCCGGAGAGCTGGAACGGTGGAGCCCCTGTCTTTGTAGTTATAGGTGGCGGTCCGACTGGGGTTGAGATTGCTGGAGCGATAGTAGAGCTGCTCGATGTCTCTGTGCACCACGATCGTTTAAGGATTGACAGAGAGCGGACCCGTGTGATCCTCGTTGACGCGCTGGGTCGTCTTTTAAGTGGCTTTGACGAGCGCGCCAGCCAGTATGCCGAGAGCACCCTTGCCTCACGGGGCATAGAGGTTCGCTTGAGGACCGCGGTGGCCGAGGTTAGCCAAGACGCGGTTGCCTTGAGCGACGGGGAGACGATCTCTCCGGCGGTGGTGGTTTGGGCGGGGGGGATGACGGTGGCAGGCACGCTCGCGGCTCAGCTCCCAGCAGAGGCTGGTCCTGGTCAACGAGTCGTGGTAGCACCGGATCTGTCCCTGCCTGGTCATCCTGAGATCTTCGTCGTGGGCGATGCGAGCGCCGTACCGAGAGGTGCTGCGCGCATGACAGCGTCCCCAACAGATGGCACGGCAGCTGGTGATGTTCCAAGCTCAAAGCAGCTATGCCCCCAGCTTGCGCAGGTCGCTATCCAGTCAGGAGAGCACGCCGCCTCCCAGGTTCTGAACAGGGTCGCAGGCCTTTCAACCCAGCCGTTTGCCTACCATGACAAAGGAATGATGGCGACCATAGGCCGGCGCGCAGCGATCACCCAGCTGCCCAACGGCATGGTCATACGGGGAACTATGGGCTGGTTCGGATGGCTGGGATTGCACCTGGTCTATCTGATCGGCTTTCGCAATCGCCTGAAGGTCCTCATCAACTGGTGGTGGCGGTACCTGGACTGGCCATCTGGCCCCAGGCTAATTGTCGCAGATGTGGAGGTCGATCGGGATGGCACTGCAGAGGTTGCATAGGACCTCCTCAGAGCCATGATCGTGGAGCTTAGGCGTCGTTGCGCTCGGTCGAGCTGTTCAGGTAGTTATAGACGGTGAAACGGCTTACGCCGAGAGCGTCAGCGACCTCCTCTACTGCTTTGCGCAAGGTGAACGCACCTGCCTGGTCGAGCTGGTGCACGACACGTTGCTTAGCCTCGCGCCCCAGATCGATCAGGCTGCACCCCTCTTCAGCCTCTATCGCTCGGAGCATGCGCTCGAGGGCCCCGTGTAAGCCTGGAAGGCGGAAGCCCAACAGTGGCTCGCCTTGCCAGCAGAGCGGAACGTCGCCTTCGACGAGCTGGTCTGCCGGCACAAGCTGCGCACCGACAGCCTGGGCGACGGGCTCGAGCATCTCCAGCACCTCTAGAACCAGCTCTGTTGATATCGGTGCTTTGGTGGCTCGCAGTAGCGCAGGCAACACAGCTTGTTTGTATCCAGCAGCCATTCTTGCTCCCTTCCAACCCGTGGTGCCTGCCAGCAGAGGTGTGTGCGAGGTGTGCGCGCCAAGCGCGACCTTAGCTCTTAAGCAAACGCGTCGATCATAGCCCGTACGTCATCTCCCAGCGGGTACAGCACAGGGCAGGTGCACCCGGCCGCTCTGTACTGATCCACCTTCTCACGGCATTCCTTAGGTGTTCCCGAGGCGGTTATCATCTGCACGACCTCATCGGGTACAAGCTTGGAGGCGGCCTCTATCTGCTCTTTGGTCGCTGGCCAGCTCAGGATCTCGCTGATCTGATCGAGCAGGGAAGCAGGGACGCCTGAGGCCGCCATGATATGGGGCTGCTGGCCCAGGTACTGGGTCACCAACAGGCGCGCGGCATCCAGAGCGGCCGTGCGGTCCTCGTCCAAGGAGCAGACAACCAGCTGGGGCCTATCAAGCTCATCGACGCTCTTCGACGCCCGAGCCGCCCCCCGCTCCAGGTGATACATGGCCTCGGAGTTGTAACTGGGTGAGACGAGATAGTTGAGCACCACGCCGTCACCGATCTCGCCAGCCAACTCCATCATCTGCATCCCGGTCGCGCCAATGTAGATGGGCACTTGCTTTGGCTTGCGCTCCTGGTGCACGTAGTCAAGCTCCACCCCGTCTAAGTGGACGAACTCGCCTTCGTAGGTCACTGTCTCGTCGTTTAGCAGTGCACGCACTGCTTCCACGGTTTCGCGCATGGCCAGGAGCGGCTTTTGCCTCTTGACCCCAACCTTTGCCGCCAAAGGGTCCCACCAGGCGCCTATACCCAATATCACCCTTCCCGGTGCAAGGTCGTCGAGGGTCGAGAAGGTGGCCGCCAGCAGGGCTGGATTGCGCGTCCAGTTGTTTACAACTCCAGAACCTATCTTGATACGATCTGTTACAGCAGCGTATGCAGCCATGGGCACCGTGGCCTCACGGACGAGCCGGCTCTCAGCCTGCCAAACCGCCTGGAAGCCTTTTGCCTCGGCGTAACGCGCCAGCTCCATTCCCTCTCGGATCGGATGTGCGTCCTGTAGGTAGAGTGCCACCGGTTGGCTCATAGCTGTATCCTCCTTTTTGAAGCCACCCTGACCGGGGTGTGCCTGATGGATCACTACCCCCGCAGGCTCAAAGCCGGACTGCCATCCTTGCCCGTCAGCCACAGCGCCTTGGACACCACCCATACGGACGGTTCAGCTGGGGGTTCCTTAGAGCTCACAGTCTGGCAAACAGCCTCCTTGCCTGCTCGGCTGCCTTCGAGCGGATCTCGTTTGAGTCGACCAGGACAGCTTGACCACCCTTGAGCACCAAAGAGCCGTCGACTGTGATCTCAACGGGCCGGACACCGGGCGTGAAAGCAAGGTGCCAGGGATCCATGGGCTCGTAGGACCAGCGCACGATGTCATCCAGTGCCTCTGGGACGAGCTCCCAGCCAGCTTCCAGCCATGACCAGACCAGCTCGGGAGTTGTGGTAACGTCCTCCTCCCGAGCCCGCGCGTAGGCGATCCTGAACTCCTCGAGCATGTCAGCGCCTATGCCGTCGCTACCTAGGGCGACCCTCCCGGAGAAGCGAGCCGGGCTGGCGTAGCCTACAGCGTTATTCATGTTCGAGCGCGGGTTGTGCACGATGGTGCCAGCAAGCTCTTGGTCAAGATGGACGCAGTGGGCAAGCAGCCATTCCTGTCTGGATAGGTTGGCCAGCCTCTCACCAGCACCTTGGTCACAAAGGCCTTCTGCCACATGTATATGAACACCGACGCCCAGATCTTCCGCCAGCCCAGCAACGGCCTCGAGCGTAGCCTCAGAGAGCGTGAAGCAGGCATGAGCTCCCACATATCCACGTCCGCCAGATGAGAGGTACCGCTCGTTTTCGGCGAGCCCTGCTGCTGCGCCATCCAGCCCGTTACGGTCGCTTACCTCATAGGCACAGAGGACGCGTACCCCAACTTCCCTACATGCTTGGGCGATCACCTCCAAGGAGCCATCTATGCAGTTGGGAGAGGAGTGGTGGTCTATGATCGCAGTGGTTCCAGACTCCAGGGCCTCGAGGGCCCCCAGCTTTGCCGACCAGCGGATCATCTCGAGGTCCAAGGCTCGGTCCAATCGCCACCAGATCAGCTCCAGGATGTCTTCGAAGTCAGAAGGGACCCGCTGTGGAGCCGGCATGCCCCTAGCCAGGGCGGAGTATAGGTGGTGGTGGGCACACACGAGCCCAGGTGTTGTACATGCGTTGTCGCTCACGTTGTCCCATCTGAGCTGGCGGTAGCCGTGCTCATCGGCAGCCGTGATCTCCAGGTTCCGTCCAGGTTGTAAAGAGCGGCGGCTACAGCTCCTGCCGTTGGGACCAGGCCTATCTCTCCGACTCCCTTGATGCCGTAGGGGGATCCTGGTTGGGGGCACTCTATCAGGATCACCTCTATATCGGGTACGTCCTTAGGCCGGATTATGCCCAGGCTCCTCAGGGTCATGTTTGTGGGCCGACCTGTTTCATCGGTGGGGAACTCCTCTGTCAGCGCGAATCCCAGGCCCATATGCACTGCCCCTTCAATCTGTCCCTCGCACAGCATCGGGTTAACAGCCCGCCCCACATCGTGAGCTGCAACCACCCTATCTATGCGCCCGGTTGCCCGATCCATCGTGACCAACTGGCCCGCGTAGGAGAAAGCCGAATGAACCACAGGGTGCTCGAGGCCCTCCTCTACGGCGTTGGTCCAGTCGACCACGTAGGTGCCTTCATAGTCCACACCGGCTCTACAGCCGTCCTCTCTGGCTCGACGGCATGCATCGGCGATGGCACCAGCGCCCATGAGGGTTCCCCTCGATCCAGTGGTCTGCCCAGCACCTAGCTCCCTTGAGGTATCCACTATGACCGCAACGCGCTCTGGGTCCACGCCCAGCTCTTCGACCACCACCTGGCGGGCAATGGTATGGATGCCTTGGCCCATCTCGGTCCAGCAGTGGCGGACTTCTACATTTCCCTCGATATCGAAGCGCACCACTGCCCTGATCCTCTCCACGGCTCCGTTGCCCAGACCTGAGTTCTTGATCCCAAGCCCCAGGCCCACTGCCTTGCCTGCCTTCAGGGCTTGTCTATAAGGCTCTTCGAGAGCTTCCAAGCATGCCAGGGCTCCCATTGCTCCGCCGTCGAGAACCTGCCCCGGTCCCCATATGCTCCCTGGGACCACTACGTTGCGCCTACGTATCTCCCAACCTGAGATGCCTGCCTTTTCAGCCAAGCGGTCCATGATACCTTCCATCGCGAACTGAGCCTGGTTGGACCCGAATCCCCTGAAGGCTCCGGCTACAGGGTTATTAGTCCGGACTGCCACCGCTTCGACGTCTACGTTATCTATCTCATAGGGACCTGTGACATGGCCTGCAGCGCGCTCCAGGACCTTTGCCCCAACCGATGCATACGGACCGCTGTCGCCGATCATGCGGGCCTTTAAAGCCACCACCTTGCCGCCTGAATCGCAGCCAGCCCAGGTCTCGATCCTGATAGGGTGACGCTTGGGATGGAGAAGCAGGGACTCTTCACGCGATAGGGTGCATTTGACCGGACGTTTGGTGATCCACGCTGCCAGAGCAGTCTGTGCCTGGTTCGACATGTCCTCCTTGCCGCCGAACGCTCCGCCGTTGCTAACGAGCTCGACGGAGATCTGGTCGCTTGTCACTCCCAGCACAGCCGCTATCTGGTCGCGGTCATCCCAAATTCCCTGGCCGCCGGAGTAGATTCGGAGCTTTCCTCCTGGCTCAGGGACGGCAAGGGTTGACTCCGGCTCCAAAAATGCGTGCTCGACGCGCTGGGTCTGGAAGAGCTCATGGACCCTGTGAGCAGCACCTGCAAGAGCGGAGTCCACGTCTCCCCTAGAATATGCTGTGGTAGAGAGCACGTTGCCCGCAAGTCCCCAGACAGCGTCCTCGGCATCATCGATGGCTGAAGCTGGATCGGTGATGGGTCGCAAGGGTTTATAAGTCACATCGACCAGCGCGGCCGCCCGCCTGGCTGTGACGCGATCTTCGGCCACCGCTACCGCCAGGACATCTCCGAGATAGGAAGTGCGGCCGCCCTCGGGGATGAGAACCGGCCAGTCCTTGTCGAGTATCCCCACTCGCAGGTCCCCGGGAACATCTGTAGCTGTGAGCACCGCTATGACCCCAGGCTCTGAGCAGGCTCGCGCGGTGTCTATGCGAACCACCTCGGCACGGGCGTGATCGCTCAGCCGCAAAGCTGCGTGTGCCATGCCCTCTACTCGCAGGTCGTCTATGAACTCGCGCTCTCCTATAGCCAGGCTGGCGGCCTGGTACTTAACTCCCCTCGTTCCAACTCCTTTTGGAGCGACACTGGACGACTGGTCTGCGCGGGCGAGCGCCTCGACTGCATCTAGGATCTTCACATATCCAGTGCATCGGCACAGGTGCGCGCCGAGGTGGCGCGCAGCGTCCTCACGGGTAAGGTCACTTCCCTTCTTGTCAAGGAGGCTCTTTACGCGCACGACTATCCCAGGGGTGCAGAAGCCGCACTGAAGAGCTCCATGTGACGCGAATGCCTCAGCGAACCGCTTGCGCTCCTCGGGATCGAACCCCTCGATCGTGGTGACCTGCCGGTCCTGGACCTTAGAGGTTGCCAACAAGCAGCTCACCTGAGCCTTGCCGTCCACCAAAACGGTGCAGCATCCGCATTGACCCTGGGGTGAGCAGCCGTCTTTTGCAGAGGTGATGCCGAGCTCCTCTCGCAGCGCTGCCAGGAGATGAGGATGCTCTTGGCCAACCTCGACTCTCTGTCCGTTCAAAGTGAAGCTCACCTTGGCGCTGGTGCCAGCTGCTTGCATCTGGGGTTGCGAGCCCTTTGCTGGCACCAGGTCCCTTGTCCAAAGCTCGCCGGTGCCATCTCCGCTTAGCTCTGGCTCCAACTGTGTGGCCCGTGGCGACTCTGTCATCTTTGCCCACCCGGACGTGCTTGGGCCAGGTGTGCATTTGCGAACACCGCCGGGAAAGCCGCGTACCAAGCCATGGCCGCAACGAGGTCATCCAGTGGGCACTGGTCATGGACGGTGTGAGCATGGATCTCATCGCCGGGACCGAACCCGATCGTGGGGATGCCTAGCTTTCCCATAGAGGCCACCCCGTTGGTGGAGAACACCCAGTGGCCCGTGGAGAGTTCCTTATCTAGTGCGATGCGACCTGCCTCGAGACCAGCTGTGACCCCGGCATGATCCTCAGGGGTCACCCAGGTGTTAAAGCGCTTCTCTTGTGAGAGCTTCTTTCCCGTGAAGCTCGTGGACTCGTACTTAAGCAGCTCCACCTTGGCCCCCACGGCTTGGATGGAAGGGAGCCTGCGGATCTCATCGAGGGCCTGCTCTGGAGTCTCGCCTTCGGTCAGGCGGCGATCTAAGTATATGGTGGCTGTGGACGGCACTGCGTTCAGGCTCGGGGTCTCACACTCGATCTTGGTAAGCGCTACCGAGCCAGGCCCCAGGAACTCGCCAGTACCGAGGCTCCCATTCAGAGCTTGAACCTCGGAGATGACAGGCGCAAGGTCGTAGACAGGGTTGTGCCCCCGGTTCGGAGCCGATGCGTGACAGGAGCTCCCCTGCACCGAGACGAGCAGCTCGATACGCCCTCTGTTTCCCCGGTACACCTGGCAGCGGGTGGCTTCTCCCAGCACGACTAAGTCGGGTACGGCAAGCTCATTGGTAAGGACCTGCTCCAAAGCGAGGCCATCGCAGGACTCCTCTTGGACGGAACCGACCACGTATAGAGTCACGTCCTCGGTGAAGCCGTACTCTTTGTAGAGCGCTCCACCATAGATCATAGAAGCTATCCCGGCCTTGTCGTCGCTGGTCCCACGCCCATGCATGACCCCGCCCCCGGCGTCGGGAACGATCACAGGCTCAAAGGGGTCGCGCGCCCATTCTCCCCTGCTGCCAACGTCCACGGTATCTACGTGGCTGTCGTAGAGGATCCGGACAGGACCGTTTCCAATTCGCCCGATGATCGATCCGACCGGATCGACTGTCACCTCGTCATAGCCGAGGTCTTTCATGGCGGCCTCCAGGCGCGAGATCACATCCTGCTCGCCGGTGGAAAGCGATGGAGTTCGGATGACGTCTCCAAGGAGGTCGGTGACCCCTTTGCGCCTGGTCTCGGCTTCTTTAAGGAAATGGCTGGCACCCCTCCCTGAGCGGGAGGCGATGACTCCAGTCTTGGGTGCTGGCTGCCGCGGCTTGGTCGATGAGGATCTGGCCTGCAAGTCCGCTGTCACTCCAATATGCTCAACCTATTTCAACATTTTGTCAAGAGCAGGGTCAAGATGGCGGTAAGCTCGGTTGCATGAGCACCGTTGCTGGTCTCCAACCTTTTGTGGTGCGTGGGGCTCAGGTTGTCACTACCACTGTGGTAACCGCGGCCCGCGGTAATGAAGACCCAGCACTTAGCGCTACGGCAGCCGGCTATGAGGCTCAGTCTGAGCTCGTAGGAATGGATGTCCGTGTAGATGCCTCGGGCAGGGTCTGTGAGATCGCCCCTGACATCTCGGGGTTGGAGGGAGAAGAGGTGATCGAAGCCGCCGGGCTTGTGCTCTCACCAGGGTTCATAGACCTGCACTCTCATTCGGACCTCTACGCCCTTGAGAGAGATGGCGAGCAAGCCCCTCTGGGGGACCAGCCAAAGCTGTTGCAGGGCTGCACCGCTCAGGTCTTCGGCCAGGACGGCATATCGGCTGCTCCGGTCAACGAGGAGGAGCTCGCCGACTTTGCGGCCATGATCGCGGGCTTGGACGGCTCGATCCCGCTTGACTCTTGGACCTGGCGCAGCTTCGGCGAGTACCAGGCGGCTCTGCGCCAGGTCGCCTCGACGCGTGTGGCAGGTCTGGTGGGCCACTCCACGATCCGCCGGCTTGTGATGGGCATGGAGAACAGGCCCCCAACACAACAAGAGCTCGAGAAGATGGCAGCTCTTATAGACCAGGCGATGCGTGAAGGGGCGCTTGGACTGTCGAGCGGGCTTGTTTACGTGCCAGCCGCTTATGCCAAGACTGGCGAGCTAGTCGCCCTATGCGAGGTAGTTGCTCGCCGAGGCGGCAGGTTCTTCGTCCATGTGCGATCTGAGAGCGATGGGGTGGTAGAAGCCACCCGTGAGGTACTCGAGGTGGCCAGGCGCTCCGGCGTCCACCTTCACTACAGCCATATAAAGACTGCGGGAAAGCCAAACTGGGGACACGCAGACACCATGCTGTCGCTTATAGAGGAGTATAGGCAGAGCGGCGTATCCATTACCGCCGACGTTCACCCCTATACAGCCGGTTCGACCACTGCGGCTGTGCTCCTGCCCCCGTGGGTGTTAGAGGGGGACATGCGCAAGGCGATGGCTCGTTTGGCAGTCCCCGAGGTCCGTCAACGCATTCGCAGCCAGATCCTCACTGACACTAAATCGTGGGATAACTGGTGGGCGTTCTCGGGGGGATGGGAGGGGCTCCACATAGCTGATGCAGCCAGGGAAGGGGTGGCGGGCCAGTCCTTTGCGCAGCTGATCAAGGATGAAGGGGTAAGCGATCTGCACTCCCAGCAAGCCTTCGACGTAGTCTTCGACCTGCTTGGGCAGTGTGATCTGAACGTCTCGCTCATCTCGTTCAATAACGTGGAGGAAAATATCGCAAGGTTCATGGCCCAGCCTTATACCGGAATAGGCTCTGACGCACTGGTCAACCCCCATGGACACCCTCATCCTCGCCTGTACGGCACCTTCCCAAGAGTGCTTGGGCGATATGTGAGGCAGCTTCACGCGCTCGACCTTGGCCAGGCAGTCCATTCTATGACCTCCGGCGCAGCCAGCGCGGCTGGATGGGTCGGGCGCGGGGTCATAGAGGTAGGCAAGCCTGCAGACCTGGTGCTGTTCGACCCGAATAACATAGAAGATCGGGCCACCTATGATTCTCCCCGCCTTTCTCCTGTGGGCATAGAGAGGGTATGGGTAGGTGGCAGAGCAGTGGTGGTAGCAGGCAAGCTCAGCCAAGCGGTGCCGGTCGCAGAAACCGGCTCGGCCTCAACGATCTAGACATCTGAGTGAGCACCGACGTTGAGGAAGCTGCCTTAGACCTCTACGGGCGTCAGCTCGAAAGCCCCGACATCAACTAGACCCTGGTCTGTGAGGCGCAGTTCGGGGATCACCGACAGGCCGAGGAAGCTGAGCTGCATGAACGGGGCGTCTATGGTGACTCCGAGGGTCTGTGAAGCCACTGCGGCACAACGCAGGACTGCTTGTGCTACCTCAGGTGCCGGACGGTCGCTCATGAGGCCTGCGATTGGAAGGGCGACTTCGGCTATCACCTCTCCTGCCAGAACGACAACCTGGCCGCCACCAAGCTCCGCCAGCCGCCGTAGCGCCACAGCCATGTCTGCTGGACCGGATCCGTCGCGGGCTCCTAGCACCATGCAGTTGTGGGCGTCGTGACCGACGGTGGACCCAAGGGCGCCCCTTCTAAGCCCAAAGCCACTTGCATAGCCCAGACCTATTCTCCCGGTATGCCTGTGGCGCTCTACCACTGCAAGCCGGGCTAGATCCACGTTTGGATCTCCGAGCCTTACCGTGATCTTCGATGTGCTCAAGGTCCCAGCTCGCACTCCTATTGCCTTAACCCTTGCCTCCGGTGGCAGGTGTAGGTCAAGATCGCTGGCCAGCGGGATCGGGTCCAGGTGCACGGTGGCAGAGAAGATCTCTGGCGCAGGAGTGGATAAAATGACTCCAGGTAGGATCTGACCCAGCTCGGCCACCTGCCTGCCCGCCTGGAAGACCTGAGCAGGCTCGAAGCTGCCAAGCTCATCGAAAACGCAGATGTCTGCCTGGTAGCCCGGACCCAGCGATCCGAGATCAGAGAATCCGTGATAGCTCGCTGGATTGGCTGTGGCCATGATCAGAGCATCTATCTCAGATATGCCATGGTGGACGGCGAGCCGGACGCAGTCGTTCATGTGCCCTATCTCAAGGATGGTGTCGGGCTCTCGGTCGTCGGTGCAAAGCGCAACCAAGTCGGTTCCGTGCTCCGCTACTGTTGGTATCAGCGCAGCCAGGTTCTGGCTCGCCGAGCCCTGGCGGATAAAGACCCACATGCCCTTGCGCCTGCGCTCCTCTGCCTCATCAAGTGTCGTGCACTCGTGATCTGACTCAATCCCAGCAGCCAGGTACGCGTCCAGCTGCCGTCCAAAGAGCCCGGGTGCGTGCCCGTCAACCCTCCGCCTGCCTGCTGCGGCAATCTTGGCCATCACCTCTGGAGCACCGCGCACCACACCTGGGAAGTCCATGACCTCTGCCAGACCGATAGCCCCGTATATCTCCATGAGGGTGGAGACCTCCTCAGCACCAAGCTCAGCACCGGGGGATTCGAACATCGAGGCTGGCACGCAGCTGGAGGCGCAGACCCCAAAAGTGAAGGGAAGCGTGGAAGCTGCTCTGGTGAGCTCGGCGACGCCAGGGATGCCGAGCACGTTAGCGATCTCGTGTGGATCAGCCGCAACAGCTGTGGTCCCGTGCGGCAGGACCGCGGAGACGAACTGGTCCACCCAGAGCTTTGTCGACTCCAAGTGCATATGGGCATCTATGAGCCCAGGGGTCAGGGCAGCTCCGTCCAGCTCCACTTCCCAAACGGCGTCCCGAGCCCCCCATCCTGCTATAACGCCGTCTGCGATGGCAAGGTCGGTGGCCACCCACTCCCTCGTAGCAGTGGAGAGAACCATTCCGCCTTTAAGCAGCAGGTCGGCAGGGGCATCGCCTCTAGCCACTGCAAGCACGTGCTGCGATCCGGGTTTGCGCGCCAAGGCTTTCAACCTTCCTTTAGGAAGCTGGTGGCCGAGCCTGTAACTGCTGAATGCTCCGGTGGTCCACCCCAGGGATCTGGTTGGCCTTGCGGCTGGATCGCTGTTTCTTGGGTGCTTCCGCCAGGTCCCAGCGATTGCACCAGAATCCGGTGGGCCTCAGATGGGTTGAATGCAGAGGCGGCTGCACGTAGCTGGGCTTGGAGAATGGATTGGTAGTCCCAGCCACACAGCGCGGATGCGATCTTGAGCTCATGTGCCAGAGTCGTGGAAAACACCATGGGATCATCGGTATTTATGGTCACGGGCACACGAGCTGCTACTATGGCAGCGACCGGGTGGGCCATGATGTCCCCGTAGAGCAGTACAGCATTGGATGTCGGGCAGATGTTTAACGTTACGGATTCATCTGCCAGGCGCCGCAAGAGGTCTGCGTCCTCCACGGCTCGTACTCCGTGGTCTATGCGGCTCACCCCAAGAAGGTCAAGTGCATCTCTTACCCCCTGAGGGCCGGAGGACTCCCCTGCATGGGCGGTGAGACCCAAACCTATATCTCTGGCAGATCGGAAGATGCTGGAGAGCTTCGAGGATGATCCCGGAGCTTCCTCTTCGTTTCCGTCAATTCCAAGTCCTACGACCCTAGCAGGTCTGCAGGTGCTCAGCTCGTCCAGGAGAGCCCTGGCCTCCTCTAGGCTCTGGGAGCGGCCCAAGGAGACCACGATCCTACAGTCTGTGAGCTTTTCACCTGCAGCCCGCGCGAAACCCGCGTCAACTGCCTCCAGAAGCACTTGTCGAGTCAACCCTGCCCAGTGCACTGGGTTGACGGTGACCTCTGCGTAGACAATACCCTCCGAGCGAAGAAAGCTGGCAAAACCATAGGCCTGCTCTTCGGCCTGCTCGGGGGTCCTGACCAGAGCGCACCATTGATCCAGCCGTCTCAGAAAAGACGCCAGATCCATCGAGCTGATCGCCTGGGGCGTCCTTGACCCAATGTGGCGCAGCGGTCCTCCAGCCAGAGCGCCCATGTGGGTGTTGGCTTGGCTGTCCGGGGCGATCCCGCCCAGATAGCTCGTCCCAAGGGATTGACTCAGGCCTGCCTGCTTGGCAAGGTGGGCGATCCGCTCGGCTGTGAAGCTTCCTTCGAGGTGCACGTGCAGCTCCACTTTGGGCATTGCACGGAGCTGACTTTCACACAGTGGTGAGCTCCAAGAGCTCGC
>JAMCQF010000164.1 GCA_023379605.1 Actinomycetota bacterium | reverse complement strand
CGCCTACCGTATGGCCAGCGACCGCACCCACTGTAAGTTCAACGCCGCCGTGTTCACCCGCCTCGACGTCCATGACAGCCGCACCTGCCAGTAGGAGCGCCGAGCGCCCCTCGAGGACATCTTGAGCGTGCCCGAGTTCGAATACGCGACACAAGAGCGGACGACGGGATTCGAACCCGCGACCCTCACCTTGGCAAGGTGATGCTCTACCAGCTGAGCCACGTCCGCGCACGAAAAAGTTTAGTCTAAACGCTGGATCCAAGCATAGCTCCCACTGCGGCATCTGGCTTCTCATGATCCATATGGCATCATCGCTTCAGTCAACACTAGGACCGCTCTATTGCACCCACCATTTGCACCTAGAGGCCACCCTTGTTAATCGAATCTGATCCTGCTCGTAGGGCTTTCTCCCAGTGGCAAATATGGTCTATCGTGGAACGGCGGGGTTAACCGCGGATCCGAGTAGCTCGGCCACCGCCGACCGCTTGCCCATTGCTTTAGCAGCCTCTTTACGTCCTGGCTGGCGTGCCAGCCGGTCAAGATCTTCTGATCGCTGCTTTCCCTTGGCTGCCCGATGCCCTGGAGACTGATCTGCCTTGGTCGCAGTGTGCGCCCGTCCCGGTCTGCTCGCTAGGGCCGCGTTGAGCTCAGCCGCGCTGGCCACAACAGCTTCCTCAGTACCACCGGCCGCCCTTAGCAGCTCGGCAAGCGAGGCCTGCATGTAGGAAACGATCGAGTCGACCTCTGTTACGAGCTCTCTGCAAGCAAGCACCCCGATGAAAATCCTACCAAGATAGCTCATCACTGTGATATTGAGCCCAGCACCTTCTACTATAGGTCCGATAGGATACATAGAGACCAGCTTCGCTCCAGCCCCGTAAAGGGGGAAGTCTGGGCCTGGCACATTCGATACTGTCACATTGAACATGGGGCGCAGGCGATCGAAAACCCTGGTACTAGATATGAGTCGTGCCGCGCGAGCTGCAACGGCCGGAGCAGCGAACTCGGTCCAGTTCGTAAGTGTGTCTGCTCCGATAGCGCGATCTTGGTCTTTGGCCCTACGAGTAGAGTCTGCTACTGCGTGCAGGCGTTCTACGGGATCTTCAACCGTGGTCGCTAGGGAGACTAGCATTGCAGATATACGGTTGCCCAGGTCCCCTTTTTCCTTTTCAGATCTTACAGAGATCGGGATCATCGCTACCAGAGGATCGTCGGGCAACTCCCCACGACCTTTGAGGTAGCTTCGAAGGGCTCCCGCACACAATGCCAGTACGACGTCATTGACTGTGACCCTGAATGCGTTCTTCACACGCTTGACCTCGTCCAAGGGGAGATCACCCATCGCAAAACGCCGATGGGCTGTGATGCTGGCATTGAACGAGGTCCGTGGAGCACTGAAAGGCGCGGGCGGTGGAGGCTGGCCTGAGGCCCTGTTGTGACTACGCAGGCTAACAAGCATGTCTGCAGTTTGCCGGGCAGTTCGCAGCAGATTTGTCGGATGTTGCGCGATAGAAAGACAGGCATAGCCTATCATCTCGGCGTCTGTGGGCACACGATCCGGCTTCCAAGGCACCTCGGGTGGCGGGGGTGGAGGTGGATTGGGCTCCAGATCCAGGAAGCTGACGGCTAATTCAGCTCCTGAGACCCCGTCTATCGCTGAATGGTGGATCTTGGTGACAAGGGCCATCTGGCCATGCTCGACGCCTTCGACCACATACATCTCCCACAGTGGGCGGTTGAGGTCCAGTGGCCGGCCAGCTATGTCTGCCGCAAAATTCGCGAGCTCTCCTTTGCCCCCTGGCGAAGGAAGGCAGGCTCGCCGGAGATGGTAGTCCAGATCGAAATCAGGGTCCTCTATCCACAGTGGGAGGTGCAGGTGGAACGGGACGTGCCTCAATCGTCTACGGTAAGGGGGCAGAAGATGAAGACGGCTCTCGACCACTGAGCGCACTTTCTGGAAGCTGAAATCAGCCCCTGTACTAGAGGGGTCGAAGACGAAGACCCCCACCACATGCATCTGCATGCTCTTGGTCTCCATCGAAAGAAATGCAGCATCCAAGCCGCTCATACGCTGCACAGGGTCAATCCTCCCTCTCTTTTAGCCTTGCCATGGAAATCATTACCTAGCTGTCTAACCCTCGGGTCACGAGCACTAGTGTAGCTCAGCCATCAGCGGTAAGGCTCTGGCAATGGTTCGGCTCCGGTGCTCTTGGAGCTTAGCGGCGTGAAAACCGCCCGACGCAGCCGCAATGCCCGCTTGGACCCTGCGAGGGCGCGGCTTAGCGCCCGGAGTGACCAAATCCTCCCTCTCCACGCTCGCTTGCCGGCAACACGCTGACCTCGCACAAAGCGATCTGCTCCACGCGCTGGACTACCAACTGGGCAATGCGGTCTCCCCTCTCAACTCTATAGGGAGTGACCGGATCGAGGTTGACCAAAATCACCTTAATCTCATCACGATAGCCAGAGTCGATCAGCCCCGGCGTGTTTAGACATGTAACCCCGTGGCGCAGGGCAAGCCCGCTGCGGGGCTGTACGAACCCTGCCCAGCCAGATGGTATGGCAATAGCTATGCCGGTCCCTACGAGCTGGCGCCCTCCACCTGGCTCCAGGATGGCTCGATGGCTAGCCCTTAGGTCCATGCCCGCATCCCCATCCCGAGCGTAGGCCGGGATGGGCAGACCGTCGTCAAGGCGCCGGAACGGGATCTCAAGGGCAGCCACCCCCCAACGCTAGCCCGGGGAGCGGCGGCGTGCTCTGTCGCCTGGCTTCTCGCCACTCCTTTTCGCCTTTCTGCGCTGACCTTTGCCGCCAGTGACCAGCAGTGCTGGCGTGAAGCTCTAGCATCTCTACGGTGCTCGCCTGGATGGACTTGGAGATGACCGGACTGGATCCTGCCCGGCATGTCATTTTGGAGATCGCAACGCTCGTCTCAGACGATGACCTAAAGGTCATTGCCGAAGGACCTGATCTGGTCATACATGCGGGCGAGGAAGAGCTCTCCCAAATGGACGATGTGGTTAGAAAGATGCACGAGAAAAGCGGCCTACTCGAAGCTATCAGCCAGTCCACCATCACACTGGCTGAAGCCGGCAGTGCCACGCTCGATTTCCTCCAGTCACAGATTCCACAAGCCAGGACAGTTCCTCTCTGCGGCAACTCGATTGGGACCGACAGAAGATTTCTCGCACTCCAGCTCCCTGAAGTCGAAAGCTTCCTCCACTACCGCAGCGTAGATGTATCAACGATCAAGGAGCTTTGCCGCAGATGGTATCCCGAGGCACTAAGGAATGCCCCGGCCAAGCACAGCCATCACAGGGCTCTAGACGACATCCGCGAGAGCCTAGAGGAGCTTTCCTACTATCGAGACGCCATATTCAAAAGGCCAGCCAACTCAAGCAGGGACCCCTCCCCTGACCCCATCTCTGGGAAGTCCTGATGCTCCGGCCAGGTCGACTACCGAAGGAGCGACATGGATGCAAGCCCGTGGGGCGAGTTGCAGGATACGGCTGGACCCAGCCGTATCCTGCAAGGCAGACCGTGACGGCTGACCCGAACTACTTGTCCGGCTGGGGGGTCATGCGAAGATAGGGCTTCAGTGTCTTGAATCCCTTCGGGAAGCGCTCTTTAGCCTCATCGTCAGGAATGGCGGGCGAAATGATCACATCACCGCCATCCTTCCAGTTAACTGGGGTGGAGACGCTGAACTTGGAAGTCAGCTGTAGCGAGTCTATCACCCTTAGGATCTCGTCAAAATTGCGCCCAGTGCTTGCGGGATAGGTGATGCTTGCTTTGATGGTCTTGTCTGGTCCGATAAAGAACACCGAGCGCACGGTAAGTGTATCGTTGGCCTTTGGATGAATCATGCCGTACAGATCGGCGACCGTGTGATCTGGGTCGCCGATGACCGGGAAGTTGACGGCTTGACCCTGGGTCTCTTCTATGTCGGCCTCCCACTTCTTATGGGAATCAACTGGGTCTACGCTCAGCCCAATGATCTTCGTGTTGCGCCTGTCAAACTCTGGCTTCAGCCTTGCCGCCTCTCCCAGTTCGGTGGTGCACACTGGGGTGAAGTCCTTGGGGTGAGAGAACAGAACCCCCCAGCTGTCTCCCAGCCATTCATGGAACTTGATCGGTCCCTGGGTGGTATCCGCTGTGAAATCCGGGGCCGTATCGCCTATCTGCAATGCCATGATGATCCTCCTGTTGTTGTCGTTGCTCGCTCTCGACGCTCCATATAATGCTCGCAGCTTCGCCGGAGATGGATCTATGCGGGCGTCGGAGTATTTAACAATAGCCTAGATCAACCCTATTGTCGACCGAAAAGGTCAGAAATGAGCATAGCCATGCACACCTCGGGGGCGTCAATGCCAGAGCCGACCAGAACGTTGCTTCCAGAGCCGCCAGCCAAGCCATGAGGACAATCGCGGCCTTTGACCTGGACGGTACGCTCACCCACGGTGACAGCCTATGGCGATTCCTGATCAGGCTGCGCGGACCCAAAGCGGTACTCAGAGCTGCGATGGCCACCTCTACCGAGCTCCTGCAATCTGCACTTTTCGGTGGTGAAGCAGCTGATAGAGCAAAAGAGGCGATATTTGCCCGCCTGCTGGCTGGCCAAGCTTTAGAGGAAGTCGCAGCACTGGGTGCTGTCTTTGCCTCAGAGCTACTTGAGAAGCGCTCGCGCCCTGAGATCGTGGCTCAAGCCGCTCGCCACCGAGCTGCGGGCCATCAGCTCGCCGTGGTTTCGGCCTCACCGGAGGTCTACGTGAGTCACGTGGCCAAGCTGCTTGGTGCCAGCATAACCCTTGCTACAAGGCTGGAGGTAAACACATCCGGCTTGCTCACAGGGCACATACTGGGCCGCAACTGCCGGGGACCTGAGAAGGCAGCGCGCATGCTCGAATGGATAAACTCTCAAGGAGAGGCTCGCGAAGACCTTTGGGTGTGGGCATACGGCAATAGCGCAGGCGACAGTGAGCTGCTTGCAATGGCGGACTGCGCAGTGAATGTAGGGCGGCTGGGCTCTTGTGGAAAGCTGGCGCGCAGGGTTCCAGACGCTCACGTAAGGCCAGGGGTGCTCAGGAGCAAGCCACTACCACAATGATCGGCGTGCAAACTCTTCTTTGCCGCAATGCTCCCGCCAGTCATGAGGCCTTATGAGTAAGCCACCACCGCAATGATCGGCGCAGAGGGGGGTGTGGGATTCTCAGCGGCATCGCCAAATTGGGGTGCATCCCCAAAGCTCTCCACCGAGCCGCCCCGTGCTGCGACCAGGTACCCATGGCCGTTGGGAGTGGCAGCTATGGAGGTGGCAACATGATGGATGCCGGCCGGGCCAAATCCGCCAGCAGATGTCGTGAAGCCAAACGCGTAGACGCTGCCATTGGCTCCCGCCAGCCAGTACCCCTTGCCGGAGGGATCGGCTGCCATGGCCACAATTGGCGACGGCAGGGTGGTTCCTGCGAGCGATCCCTCAGTGGGCGCGTCGCCGAACGCGTAGACGCTGCCATTGGCTCCCGCCAGCCAGTACCCTACGCGACGCTCTTCCGATCCCATGGCCACAATTGGCGACGGCAGGGTGGTTCCTGCGAGCGATCCCTCAGTGGGCGCGTCGCCGAACGCGTAGACGCTGCCCGATGAGCTGGCCTCCCAGTATCCCTCAACACCGCCGCTAGGGGTGGAGGTGACAGTGAACCAGTTCGAGAGAAGACCCAAATCTGCTGCGAACTCATCGCCTGTGACCTGGACGCTCCCCGCAGAGCCTTGCACAGTCATCTCTTCGACTCGGCCTCCCCAGTCACCATAGCCATTGCGGGCAGTGACATCGAGCGCACTCAAGGTCCCAATAGATGGGTACGCAGCTTGGATCGCCGAGACCGGGACCTGGACATGCCAGAGATGGTTCTCATTGCACGCGCTTGGGACACACACACTGTCACCAGCGTCCACAACGGCTGGGAAAGCACCGCCTGCTGTGTAGCCACCTGTTGAGGACGAGTACTCGGTCCTGGCCACAGAGCCATTCCCCATGACAAGCACCTCCCCTGCGGTATCGGCCACAGCTAGGTCTGTGAGCTGGTTCTCGTCGGTTACTCCTGGGTACTCTTGGCATTGAGAGGTGTCGCAGATGTCGGCATAGCCGAACTCTCCAAGCGAGCTCATGACATATGACCTCGCAGCTACAGCCTGGGCCTCTAGCTCCTGGAAACCCTGTGGCTCGCCCTGGGGGCCAGAAGGTCCGAGGGTTCCCCAGTAAGCAGGTGATTCTGCGGGCACGACTCCTTGGACGTAGGACTCCAGGGGAACGATGTTGATGGTGCGTGTGGAGCCATCGTCGTCGTAGGCCTGGATGGATCCCCTGTAGTACCGGTTGCCACCACCCTGGCAAAGCTCCAGGAGCTGGGACGTGCCAGCATCCTGGCTCTGGGTACTGGGTACGGCAACGGGATTGGAAGCAGTTCCCACCTCGCTCCAAGAAGAGGCGGTCGTAGCATCACATGAAGAGCCCTGGAAGACGTCGAACTGGCCTGGTGCCCCTGCGTATGCCATCAGAGCTGCCTGGCCACCAGCAAAGGAGATGCCAGCGACAGAAAAAGGTGACTCCGAGCTCACAGCCACGCTGTTGCCGTCGTTCTCTGTGATGACCACGCGTATGTCAGGGTTGCCGACCATAGACATCGAGGTCCCACCGTAGAAGTGTTCCAGGATCTGCTGATAGCTCCAGCCCTGGAGGGCGTATCCCAGGGCGCCCCACTGTCCCATACCTCGCCCTGAGCCCCATCCATGTCCCATCAGAGAGACCGAACTAAGTGGGTATGCAGCTGCCACGGGCTCCAGTCCCACTACCATCCCAAAGCTGGACAGCCCAAACACAGCTAGCACTGTTGCTATCCAACGCGCCCAACTAGCGCGCCCAGTGTGCATGGGCATCTTGGGCACCGTGGTCAAGACGATGCCACCTCTGAGCTCCGCTCAATGAGCGGACGAAGCTCAGCCCTTAGCGGCATCGCAACCTCACCGAGTGTCTTGGCTGGATTCATGACCTCGAAGTAGTCCTTGGTCTCGCGAAAATCGTACATGATGCCGCCATCCAGGCTGCGGATACCTAGATGAAGCTGGTAAGTGCCGTCAAGGAGCGGAACGCTGTCAAAGATGAAAGCAACCTCACCAGCGCCAACCGGAAGAGTCGTTCTCTCCCCAAGTATCTCGGTATCAGAGGCAAAGACCAGATCGCTTCGACTGTTCAGGATCGCTATACCGAACACGACGTCATCAACGGGTCTTAGCATCTCATAGGCGACCCGCACCTCGAGCCGCTCGCCTGGCAAGAGGTAGCGCCTTGTGCCAACGCCAGGGTGGCTTACTGTTACGGACCTGATGGCAACAGTGCGGCCATAAAGGACCGCCTGCTGGTGACGGGAAAGCTCGCTGTCCTCACCTGATCCGTCTCCCCTGGCAGTACCTGCTGCCATCTCCACTGCCAGCTCAGTCTCTACCAGCTGCTCGCGAAATACCCTTATGGCCTCGCCGGGCGTCCCTTCCATGACCTTCTTGCCCGACTCCAACACAACTGCGCGCTCGCAGATCTGGCGGACGACGCTGGCTGCGTGGCTGACGAACAAAATGGTCGAACCTTGATCCTGGAGGTGCTTTATGCGCTCCAGGCATTTGGCCTGGAACCTCTCATCACCAACTGCCAGAACCTCGTCCACGAGCAGCACGTCTGGCTCGAAGCTGACAGCGACCGCGAAGCCAAGCCTTACGTACATTCCCGAGGAATAGAACTTCACCTGGTTGTCGATGAACTGCTCCAACTCGGAGAACGCAACTATCTCGTCAAAGCGTCGCTCTATCTCCTTGCGCTGCAGGCCCAGAAGGGCACCGTTTAAAAAGACATTGTCCCTCCCGGAGAGCTCCGGCTGGAACCCTGCCCCAAGGTCGAGCATGGCAGCCACCTGGCCCCTGACGCGCACCTCTCCCTTGGTCGGCTGGAGGATGCCTGCGATGCACTTGAGCAGGGTGGACTTGCCAGAGCCGTTCTGGCCGACGATGCCAACGGTCTCACCTTCGAAAACCTCCAAGCTCACATCCCTCAGTGCCCAGAACTCCTCATAAGGGATCCTGCCGCCATGGATGGCCCGCTCCTTTAGGGAGCTGTACTTCTCATGATGAAGGCGGAACCGCTTTGAGACACTGTCCACAGCGATGACGGGGGCGCCCATCACAGCTCCTCTGCAAAGTTGCCTTCGAGACGGCCAAAGACAACCAGCGCTCCCAGGAACAAAGCCGTGGAAGCCACAAGCAAAGCCCCAAGTATGGCGGCGTACCAACCGATCCCGTTGGGGGGGAGCATAGGTGAGAGGGCATGGGGTGGAAGTGTGGAGTGGACAGTTACCTTGGCGTAGATGCAACGCTGGAATGCCAGCACAACCGGAGTGATCGGATCCGCGAGCAGCAACCAGTTCATCCAGGCGAGGTGGTGCTGAGCCAGGCGCGTAGAAATGCCTTGATAGGCATAGACGATCGGCACACCCCAAAACCACGCGAGCATCACTACCTCCACGAGATGACGCGTATCGCGCAGATAGACGTTGACCGCGGAGAAGAAGACTCCGAGCGCAGCTGTGAACACGAGCAGCACGAGCAGGCCGAGTAAAAGCACCGGTAGGTAGGTGAAGTCGGGCATGTACCTAAAGCCCACTAGGAAGATCACCAAGACGACGCTTTGGAGCATGAAGAAGACGAACGCCGCTCCCACCGAGGCAAGCGCCAGTATCTCCCTGGGAAAGGCCACCTTCTTCACTATCCCACCGTTGCTCACGACAATAGAGGTCGCTTCCTGCACCGCGACCGAGAACAGGTTCCAGACCAAAAGCCCGCAGAAAAGAAAGACCGCAAAGTAGGGGATCCCGTTCTTGAGCACAATCTGGAAGACCACGTAATAGACGATGAGCACTAGGGCGGGGTTGAGCATGGACCACATGAAGCCCAGCACCGATCCCTTGTACTTGATCCTGAGCTGGGTGCGAACGAGCACGACAAGCAGCTCCCTTGACCGCCACAGCTCGAGCAGGCGCTGGCGCAAACTGATCCTGGCCGCTACAACGCGGGTGGGCCTGCGATCCTGCGAGCTCGGCCCGAATCGGTCGGCCAGCGCAACGCGGCTGCCATCATCGGGGCCCACCTGTGAGCTGTCCTTTCCGAAAATGCCCGTCAAGTCGGCACCTTGGGTCTCCCTCACGGGGTGGCTGCCGACCGGGACCGATCGATCACCTGATCAATGAAGCCATACTCTTTAGCCTCCTCAGCGGTGAACCAGCGGTCACGGTCGGAGTCGGTCTCTATACGCTCTACGGTCTGGCCAGTATGGAAAGCTATCCGCTCCGCCATCATGCGCTTTAAGTAGACGATCTGCTCGGCCTGGATGGCTATGTCTGACGCTTGACCCTGCATCTGACCCGACGGCTGGTGCATGAGGATGCGGGAATGCGGCAGGGCATAGCGCTTGCCTGGAGCACCTGCGCACAGAAGGAATTGACCCATGGAGGCCGCCAGCCCTACGCAGATGGTGCGCACATCGCAGCCCACATACTGCATCGTGTCATAGATGGCCAAACCGTCTGTGACCGAACCACCTGGCGAGTTTATGTACAGCGAGATGTCCTTGTCTGGATCCTCAGCCTCGAGCAGGAGCAGCTGTGCGCATACGAGATTGGCAGTCGTCTGGTCTACCTGGCTCCCAAGGAACACAATTCTCTCCTTGAGCAGCCGCTGGTAGATGTCTCCCAGAGGATCCGCCCCGCCAGCAGCCAGGGCCTGGGTGTCTAGAAAAGGTGGTTTACATGGGGACAATGGCTCCACAGGCATGACAAGAGGCTAGTGGCTCGAACGGTCCTTCGGGTTACATACAGCGTGCTCGAGCTCAAACATACCTCGAATGCAGAGCAGCGAAGATGCCCGGCGCGCTAGGCTTCGCCAGCTAAGGTGCTGCGGGCGTGGCGGAATAGGTAGACGCGCCGGGTTTAGGTCCCGGTCCCTTCGGGGGTGGAGGTTCGAGTCCTCTCGCCCGCACCTGTACACATCTTCGGTCCCAAAGGAGCGTTCCTCATCTGCGGTGGCAGGCGGACCGCCATTGAGCTAGCTGAGCTGTGGCAGCAGGTTGAGTGTAGGCGGGGAGCTGTCATGAGTGACTCCCGTTCTGCTGAAAGTGCCCGCGACGTGGCAGCAGGTTGAGTGTCGGTGGAGAGCTGTCATCTCTGCCTTTCGATCATCCTCTGCCAGCCAAACCCCTCAAGTAGGCGGCTTGACCCACATGCTGGAGACCGTCTTCAACCACGCTCACAAGCCTCACCCCCAATGAGACAGGCGGGCTCCAGGAACGATCCACGATCCTGTCGAGATCGCTCTCGCCGAGTTGACCCAGGTAGGCGACACTTGCTCGGTAAACCGCCTCGTGGTAATCCAAGAGCAGCTCTGTGGAGCTCACCTTCATCTCTGCCGCCTCCTCAGGCCGTTGGCCATAGCCGGTTGCTCGAGGCTCAAACGGCAACCCAAAGCGCTCGGCAAAGCCTGCCGATATCCAAACCTGGTCACTTCCTGCGGCACTGGCCACATGGTCATCTTGAACACGGGTCAGATGCCACACTAGCCAGGCAATGGAGTTGGACCGTGGTCCGGGGCTAAATGAAAGGACGTCGGGATGCAGTCCCCCCAGCACCTCCTGGACACCCCCTCTTATCCTCCCGAATGCGTCTACAAGCAGCTCAGATGTGTTCATGCCAGCACCTCGATCGTCAACCATAGTAAAGATGCAGCGGCAGTCAATGCTGCGTCGGTAGTTTGAGCTTCAGCCGGCGCCATCCAAGCAGGGCCGCTGGTGGATAAGGGTTGGCCTAGAGCCTCGTATAGTCGCTAAGCGGTCGAGCAAGAGCAGTTGGCTCGAACGCGTTTGGCACGGGATACTTGCCCAATACGAAGTTCAAGATGGCTGAGTGCTGCATCTCGACGGGCTCTATGCTCCCGGCGAGCTCTATTGCAGAGCTACCAGTAAGGGCGGATATGCCTGCCAGATAGGTCTGAGCAGCGGTGTCCTCTAGCAAAAGGGCCAGCTCAGCCAGTTCGGTCACGTTGGTCACAGACTTGAACTTGGCGTTGACCACTGGGGTGAGCACAGGATCGGTGGCTGTCACCTTTGGTTTTCCTGCGCCCGTGAGCACCGAGTTCCAAGCGTTGGCGTGACTTTGATGTTGGGCCCTGGCGGTCTCGGCAAAGGTGACCACAGCAGGAGGGACACTGCCCAGCTTGCCGGCCTTGGCTGCGGCTATCCCAGCTCCATAGGCATATACCGCGAGGTTCTCCAGGCTCGTCGCCATGGCGGCTATGTGCAGATCATCCAGCTGTGCGCTAGATGCAGATGTCGGCGCAACAGGGGTCACAGCCTTGCTCTTTGTGGCAGAAGTTGAGCTACCGCAGGCTGCGAGCAAGGCTCCTCCACCCACAGCTCCGATCCCTAGCAAAAAAGACCTTCGAGACGTCACTCCCTTACGCTTGTGATCGAGCTGGTCCTTAATGGCTTCGGTCCATTCTTGAGCAGCGTGCTGCATCTGAGGCAGACCCTGATCCTCGTTAAGCTCGTCCATCTCCTTGGTCATTCTCGTTAGCTCGTGCTCACTTATGTCCATGTCAACTCTCTCCTTGATCACCTTTTTCCAGGCCATTACCTGATCGCCCCCGCCGTCATAGAGAGAGCGCCCGAGGTCGGATAGAACGCGTCGGGAAAACCCACCGAACCGGCAGCCGACGGAAGTGCTGCAAGATCTGTAGGCAACGCGATCAGCTGAGGAGCCCCCCCGTTCAAAAGGGCCTGGACAGCCAACAGCACGGAGGCGTGCTGTGCCTCCACCCCCATCACGCTTGCGGTTAGCTTGCGAGCATTGTGGTCCTCTATGGCAGGAAGGTCGTTCAGGTACGTCTGCGCTGCACCTTGCTCTAGCTCCAGAGCCAGCGCCACTACACCTGAAGGCCCAGTTATCTTGGCCACCGCGGCATTGACTATGGGTACCAGCTGGGGATCAGGGCTGTTCTGAGCCTTCCCGCCGAGAGCCAGCACTGAAGCGTTGAAAGCCTTGAGGTGCTCCTCGTGCTGCGCCATGGTGGTCTGAGCGAACGCCTTGACCACCGGATTTGCTGAGCTCCCGCCTATGAAAGGAAGCGTCAGAGCGGTCTTGTATGTGCTTATTGCTATCACCTCAATGGATGCCTGGGTCTGGAGCACCTGCACGTCTGTAGCCGACTGAGCGAACGCTTGGGATTCACTTAGGGCCGCGAGAGCGGCGCCGAACCCGGCTGCTGCGAGAGCGCCGACGCCGAACATACCGATGCGCAGCAAACCGGAGCGCCTCGCGGCAAAAGCAGCATTGCGAGCTGGGTCCTCATCTCCACTTTCTTTTCGTTCCAGGCCGGCATCAACCATCTCGTGTAGTGCTAGTCTGGATGCTTTCATCGAGTCGGACTGTATGTCCTGAGACTCTTCCATGAGCTGGGAGAGTGCCTTATCATCAATGGTCACGTTTGCGATTCCTCCTTGCTTGTATGTTCTAGAAGTTGCCTTGCAGCCCTCTTGCTGCCCTGAGCCAGATAGAGGCTCCTTCGAGCCCTCCGTGGGCGCAGAGCCCGCTTTGAACTGCCTTCATTTGACTACTGTCAACACACCGGTCATGAAAGGATGTATCAGGCATTGATAAGGGTAGCTACCCGGTGGCAAATTGATGGTGATCTTAACTATTTGGCCTGGAAGTATGTCCCCGGTATTGAAATCCCTATTATCTGCGGTAAAGGTATGTGTTACAGCGTCCTCGTTCTTCACGATAATCTGCTCACCTTCATGAATCGTGAAGTCCTTGGGATGGAAGGCGAAATCATGGATCACAAGCGTGGTGGACTTGTTGCCAGACGGCCCGCTGGAGTATGGCGCGACGCTTGGAGTAGTTGTGCCCTCGGAAAAGGGCTTGTTGGAGGGCGTGGCTGAGCTACAAGCAGATAGCGAGATAGCCATAGCCAGTGCTGCAAATGTCATTGCCGCCCTCATACGCATGTAAGTCAATACGTAGCCAGTTCCCTTCCGGATGTCACCTGTGTGTATGGCGCAGATGCCAGCTACTCACCAGGCCGAGCTGAGCTGAACCGCACATGTTGGCTGGAGCCTCTAGATCTTGACTAGAGTCGTATGGAGAACGGTGGGCTCAGATGCCCAGGCAGATGTAGGCTGGACGCCAATCCAGGAGGTATTCCGGTTGCACCAGCAAGATCGAGATGGCTCAGCTGCCAAGGGCGGCGCGCTCGCAGACCAGAGCGAAGATCGGCCCAAGCAGTTCTTTGAGCACATCCAAGATGGAGCTGGGTCCGTATTACAGAACACGAGGGAAGATCTAGATCTCGCCAACGCCAGCGATACCAATCTGCTGGTGGCCATAGGACGGTGGCGTCAAGATGCTCTTGCTGAGCTCTACCGGCGCCATGGGGGAGCCGTGTATGCACTGGCACGCAGGGTTACCGGGGATATCTCACTAGCTGAAGAGATCACCCAGGAGGTGTTTCTCAGGCTATGGAACGCTCCAGAACGCCACGATCCTGACCGGGGATCGCTTCGCACTTACCTGCTTGTGCAAGCCCATGGGCGATCTGTCGATGTGCTGCGGTCCGACCGTTCCCGCCGGCTGAGAGAAGAGCGCGACGCCCTGCGGACTGTGGCAAGTGGCTATGACGTAGATCATGCCGTCTGGGATATGGCCGTAGCCGATCAGGTACGCCAGGCGATGGCATCACTTCCTGAGGACGAGCGCAGGGCCATAGAGCTTGCGTACTTCGGGGGCTATACCTATAAGGAGGTGGCCGGCCAGCTGAAGCAGCCTGAAGGGACGGTAAAGTCCAGGATTCGCACCGGCCTGCGTAGAATGAGATCCTCCCTTGTAGACAGCGGGGTGAGAGAGCCTTGAGCGAGATCCAGGTCCATACAGAGATAGAAGAGCTGCTGGGAGCTTACGCACTCGATGCCTTGGATCCAGTGGAAGCTAGACAGGTAGAGAACCACCTGCGCGATTGCCCCCGTTGCAGGGCAGAGGTGGCCAGCTACAGGGAAGTCGCTTCGGCAATGGCCACAACGGGATCTGACGCACCAGTGCAATTGTGGCAGCGCATTGCAGCAGCCATGGAGTCCGGAGGACCTAATGACAAGACGGGCCTCTACGACTCTCACGCCCTGCTTGCGCTCAATCGCCCTAAGAGTCACTCTATGCCGGCGAAACGTTGGCCACTATGGGCTGTGAGCGCTGCCGCAGTGGCAGCTGCTGTCCTTGCGGCATTTCTCGGCATCCAGGTCAACCATTTGGACGAGCGGGTGAGCGCGCTGGGCACCGCTGTGGAAGCCACAGGGGTTCGCCAACTCGCCATGGCAGCCCTCTTGCAACCCAATGCAAGGAGGGTGCCCATAAACGATGCCAAAGGACAAGCTGTAGCTGAGGCAGTGGTCCTGCCGGACGGAGAGGGATTCATCGTCAATGCCTCTCTCGAGCAGCTGCCCGCCAACAGGACATACCAGCTCTGGGCTATCTCTGCTTCGGGAAAGATCTCGCTCGGCCTGCTAGGTAGCCATCCAAGCTACGGCTGGTTCCGCCTCGATCCAGCAAGCCAGGTGCAGGACCTGGCAATCACTGACCAGCGCGCTGGAGGGGTTGCAATAACCAACCGTGCCCCCGTGGGTCTTGGCTCGCTGATACAGTAGCTCGTCCAAAGCCACGCTGCGGTTGTCGCTGTGGCACCCAAAGAGCGCCCTGGGGTGTCCACTTGCATAGACAGCCAAGCTGAGCTGTTGGCCAAGCTTTCCATCTTGACCTTGGCCACTATCTCGACCATGCTGCGAGCGGCTCGTAGGCTGTAACGAACCGTAACCGATTAACTGGACAAGGAAGGTGATTGAAGATGGGTGTTCTGGATGGAAAGGTCGCCATAGTAACTGGCGCAGGCAGGGGAATCGGGCGAGGAGAATCCCTACTGCTCGCATCCGAGGGAGCCAGCGTTATCGTAAACGATGTCGGGGCGGAGCTTACCGGGCAGAGTGCTGACCAGAGACCAGCACAGCAGGTGGTAGACGAGATCAAGGCCACAGGAGGCCAGGCGGCTGCCAACTACGACGACTGCAGTACCTGGAAAGGTGCCGAGCAGCTCGTATCACAGGCTGTGGACACCTTCGGCAAGTTGGACATCCTAGTGAACAACGCGGGGATCCTAAGGGACAAGATGAGCTTCAACATGGAAGAGTCCGATTGGGACGACGTTATTCGGGTCCACCTAAAGGGGCACTTTGCTCCGTCTCACTTTGCAGCCGCCCACTGGCGCTCACGATCCAAGGCAGGCGAGGATGTCTCTGGCAGGATCATAAACACCTCAAGCGAAGCCGGACTATATGGCAACGTGGGCCAAGCCAATTACTCCGCAGCCAAAGCCGGTATCGCCTCTCTCACGTGGGTGCTCGCCCGTGAGCTTGGAAAAGTCGGGGTGACAGTGAATGCCATTGCCCCAAGAGCCCGGACGCGCATGACAGAGAACCTTTTCGCTATGAGCACCAAGGAAGGAGGCTTTGACGAGTGGGCGCCGGAGAATGTTGCACCTGTTGTGGCCTGGCTTGCCAGTGACGATGCCAAGGACATAAGCGGGCAGATTTTCGTTGTGTATGGAGGAGCCGTGTGGCTCATGTCGCCTTTCACAACTGTTGGTGAGCTGCGACGCGACTCGAGGTGGACCCCCAAGGAGCTGATCGATGCGGCGCCATCACTGTTCGGCGACCGCTCAAGCGGTGTTCCACCATTCGGGGCCCAGTTCTAGGCCCAGTCCACGCCACAGATAGCTTCAAGAGCTTAGAGATGGTTGGACCATCTCTAAGCTCGAAGCACGCCTCCAACCGTTCTTGCCAGCCATATCCTGCTCGGGCCATCTCTTTGCCCAGCCACCTCCTTCTTGCAGGTAGCTCCTGCCATGGATTGCGACGTGCTGCTTGCAACAATGGAAGCGACAACTTATGCGCACAACCCAACAGCACAAGGAGGTAGAGATGAACCTTACTAAGCAGCACCTAGAGCTGCCACTACTTCATCGCAATGGCCGGACCGGGGTGACTGCTCCCCATATGGCCTCGCCACGGGTGCTTGCCAGGGTGGCCGTGCTACTTGCAGCTGGTCTCATGCTTGCTGCATGCAGTTCCTCGCCGAGCCTTAACCAGTCCGTCGCCCGCAAGGATGTGAATCGGCTGTACTCAAGTGTTCTAAGCACCTCGAGCCATCAGCCACTCTCGCAGAAAGTTGCCGATATACAAGACGGCAAGGAGCTTTCTCCTTTGCTCGGTCACCTTCTAAGCTCTGAGGCAAGCGCTGGCGTGGCCACACAGGTCCACGCGGTTACCTTTCCAAGCTCATCTACATGCAAGAAGACTGTTGGCGCAACGCCTTGCGCGAAGGTGGTTTACACGGTCCTGCTGGGAGGCAAGCCGGTCTTGAAGGACTTCACCGGCTATGCCGTCCAAGTGGACAATCACTGGCTCCTTGCCAAGGCTTCTCTTTGCAACCTGCTTACCCTCTACAATGGAGGTTCCGCACCAAAGGGGTGCTGATACCTGGGGGCTTGACCGCCAGCTCGCTAACCGATTCCAAAGTGACTTTGGAATCGCTCTCGGTCGCCGAGCTGTAGGTGGCCGTTGCTCAGCTGGCGGTCTTGCCGCCTAGCAGGCGTTCCGCCAAGTCCCCCATCTCGGAGATCGGGCCCTCATACGCGATGCTGCCATGCGCGAGGACCACGGCCCGCTCCGCAATGGCAAGAGCCTGGTGCACATGCTGCTCTACGACAAGCAAAGTGCATCCCTGGTCTTTGAGCGCTCGCAACGAGGAAAAGACCTCTGCAGCGATGCCAGGGGAAAGCCCGAAGGTGAGCTCATCGACAATGAGCATCTTGGGAGGGACAGATAGCACGCGGGCCAAGGAGAGCATTCTCTGCTCACCCCCTGAGAGCGTCCCTGCTAGCTGGCGGCGTCGCTCCTTTAGACGAGGGAAGAAGCCGTAGGCCCGTTCGACTGCTTGGTCTGCTCGATGTCGACCGGCCGACTTGACGAAGTCCAGCTCAAGATTCTCCTCAACCGTTAGGGTTGCAAACACCGATCTACCCTCGGGAGCGTGAACAAGACCCAGCCTAGCGATCCGCCATGCTGACCATCCTGTGATATCGGTGCCATGGAAGAAGACATGACCACCTGTTACTGGCACAAGGCCTGTCGCGACCCTTGCCACGGTGGACTTGCCGGCACCGTTAGCCCCCAAAAGCGCCACAACCGAGCCTGCCGGCACTGAGAACGACACCGAGAACAGCGCTCTATAAGGTCCATATGAGGCAGATACGTTGGAAAAGCAAAGCGCGGCACTCCCATGGGAGCTTGCCTTTTCAACTTCAGAAAGTCTGCTCGCACCCACATCTATCACTGGATCATACCTCTTGACCCAGGTATGCAGAGCGAACCTTCGGATCGGCAAGTACCTTATCTATATCTCCTTCAGCGATAAGATGACCTAGATCCAAAACATAGAGCCTGCTCACTACTTGATGGACCATGTCCATGTCGTGCTCTACCAGAAGTATCGCAGTACCGCTGTCGTGTCGAACCTTATTTAGCACACCTGCAAGCTCGGAAGCCTCACTGGTGTCAAGACCCGACGAAGGCTCGTCAAGCATCAGCAGCAGCGGCTCACCGGCTAGAGCCCTGCCCAGCTCTACCAGCCTTCCCTGGCCCAAGGTTAGGGCATCGACCACAGTCTCCGCGACCGGCACGAGCCCCAGCAGGTCAAGGGTTCTGTCTACCCCGGCCTGCTCCTGCGCAGTTGGGCCACCCATGTCCAAAAGATCTCTCCATACCCGCATGCGGCCACCGCCACGGCGAACTCTTTCGGCCACGAGCAAGTGGTCACGAACAGTCAGGCCCGAGAACAGCTCCAGACGCTGGAAGGTCCTGCCAATCCCCAGCCTAGCCCGCCTGTGGATTGGCAACCCATCGATGCGGTGGCCCGCAAAGATGACAGTTCCGGTATCGGGACGTTCTACGCCATTTAGACAGTTGAACAGGGTTGTCTTACCTGCTCCATTGGGACCCACCAATCCTACCGCCTCACCAGCTTCCACACGCAGGGAAAGCTCCGATAGAGCGTGTATCCCCCCAAATGACTTCGCGATTCCTATCGCCTCAAGTAGGGCCACTAGGAAACCTCTACGGTCTCACGCCCGTGCCAGGGATGCCTCAGTCGATCGAGCTGATCCTTCCAGCGCGCAGTGAACAGGTCTGCTAGGCCCTGCGGGTGAAGGGCGAAGGCAACCGCACCCATGCCGAACAGTAGTGCAGCCAGACCTCCAAAGCGGCTGGGAGCCGAGGCCAGTAGGTGATCCAGCACAGCATAGGCCAGGCCAGCGTTGACGGCTCCCGCCACCGTCTTGACACCAAAGGTAACCACCAAGACTAGATACAACAGGGAGATAAGGGTGTTGAAGTTGTCGGCTCCAACCGCACCTTGGTATGAGCCGTACATCGCACCGCCTATGCCTGCGATGACAGCAGAGACCACGAAAGCTGTCATCTTTGCCCAATGCACGTTGATGCCTATGGCGCCGGCAGCCACCTCGCTGCCACCCATGGCCGCGAGGAAACGACCTGTCGTGCCCTTGCGAAGTAAAGCTATTGCCACCCCACAGATGACCAGGACTGCAAGGACCAGCAAGAAGAACGAGCGGGTTCCCGCAAAGCTGATCGGGCCGATCTGTGGTCGTGGCACATACACACCAGATTGACCGTTGCCTACCCAACTGAGCGGGAAAAGCAGGTTGTCGGCTAGCAAGGCAAACGCCAGAGTTCCAAGAGCCAGAGCCAAGCCTCCCAGGCGCAGTGCGGGAAGAGCCAGCAGCAGGCCCAGGACACCTGCAAGCACTGCCCCGATAGCAAGGCCCTCTATGAAGCCAAGGCCCAAATGGGTGGCAAGCTGGCCGGCAGCAAACGCTCCTATTCCTGCAAAGGTGGCCTGGCACAACGAGATCTGGCCACCCATGCCAGTGAGGACGGTCAAAGACAGCAGGATCGTGGCGTAGGTCAAGCCGACTGTGATCACACCCACCCATATCTGGGGCACCCATGTGAGACACGACCCTATGGCCAGCGCTACGACAAGAGGGGTGAACAGAGACGGAAGCGAGAGATCTATCAAATGCTCCCGATGCGCCTTTACGGGCACTGCCCGTAAGGGCGGTGGGTCACAGCTTGCAAGGGGATCACCTTCATCTTGGCTCGAACGCAAGCCGGGATGGAACAGCAGGGCCAAGATCAGCACCACAAACGGCAGGGCTGGACGCAAGCCGCTCGCGAGCACGCTATTTAGCGGCAAGTAGCCGGTCATGACCTCCTGGGCCACTCCGATCGCCACGGCACCCAGTACCGTCCACGGAAAGCTCGCCAAACCTCCAAGGGCTGCAGCGGCGATGGCAGCAATGAGCAAGAGCGTGAAATTGTACGAATCCAAGGTTGCAAACAGTGGCGCCAACAGCACCCCTGCCAGACCTGCAAGCAGGCTTGAGAGCATCCATGCCACAGATGACACCTCGCCTGAGTTGACGCCGACAAGCTCCACCATGCGCGGGCTCTCCGAGACCGCCCTCATCTCAAGTCCGAGCGTGGAAAACCGAAACAGTACCCACAACCCCACTACCACGATGGCTGCCGCCAGCACCGTAGAGACCTCGGTCCCGTTCACCCGCGTACCGGCCAGCTTGAACACCCAAGAAGGAGGAAGGAACAGACTGGGTGGGTTATCCTGTGGCTGGGTTCCCACGATGACCTGGGTGATCTCTGGGATGCCCAGCAGCAGCCCAATGGCTGCGCCTAGCTTCACGACTGTTGCCGCTACACGGATATGGCGAAAGAGCAGGCGGTCTAAAAGCAGGCCCAAGAGCGGACCCACGACAACGATTGAAACAAGGCCGGCTGCCCAGATAGGCCAGTGACCCGATCGCACGGCGACATAGAAGACCACCGCAGAAACGTAGGCCTGTGCTCCAAATGCCAGATTGAACACCCTAGAGGACTTGTAGGTGAGAACTAGTCCTAGAGCGATTAAAGCGTAAATGCACCCATATGGCAAGCCCAAAAGGACATAGGTGAGGAGTTGGCTCACCCCTTCGGTACCCCAGGTGGAAGGGGTATGGGAGCAAGAGTGGGTGGCGTGGGCATCGGGTCCCTAAAGCAGGTAAAGACGCTGCCTGGCGAGCCGAACACCGGGACGAACCTGCCGTTTTCAACCTTTAGGAACGCTGCGCAGTCTGGTGGTGGAGATGAGCTGTGGGCGAGCTCCCAGTTTACCGGGGACTCCAACCCGCCTGCTGTGTAGCTCTTTATGTGGTTGATGGCTGCGACCAAGCGGGACCTGGTCACGTCGTGGCCGATGGCCTTCAGGCCAGTGGCAAACAGGTTGGCGTCGATCCATCCTACGAGCTCTACGTCGTCGGGGGGCTCAGAGGGGAAGTACTTGTGGGTGACAGCCAAGAACTGGTCCATGGCCGGGTACTTGCCAGGGTAAAGAGTTGACACCTCGAAAGGCACCGTCTGGGTGTCTAAGTAGACCCCCTCCATGGCAGATGGATCGCTTCTGAGCAATGCCTCGTTGTAGCCATCATTCCAGTACTGGACGACATTAGACAAGCCAGCCTGAGAGAGGTTCTTGGACAGCTCCACGCTGCCAGCGGAGTCCAAGCACGACACCAGGAAGTTAACTCCAGCCTGCTTTAAGCGCTGAACGTCCCCACTGAAGTCCGGGGCACCGAAGGGTAGGCTGGAGTCCTCAAAGGTCACGTTCATGCCGAACTGGCGAAACGTGTGGGCAAAACCGCTCACGCAGTCCTCTGACTGGACAGCGTCGTATCCTATGACACCGATGTTGGTCGCCCCCACTTGGTGAGCGACATAGGCCGCTTCAGGTCCAGGCTCGCTGAAGTTAAGGTATGACCCGTCCTGACCGAACAGGCTGGGACCATCAGACCACTGGGTGTTGATGTCATAGCCAAAGGTTGGGACTCCGCTCGAGGCAAGGTATTGGGCTGAGGTGAAAACCGGTGTGGCCACTCCTACGACTGCAAAGACGTGGTACTGCTGTATGAGGGCACGGGCTTGGGCTACATCTTGAGCAGGATCTGTGCCATCGTTCAGACCAGCGGTGAAGACGATCTTACGGCCGTTGATGCCTCCATTGGCGTTTATCATGTCAAAGTAGGCGCGCACACCATCGAAGATCTGGCCGAAGTCGTCCCCAAGGGGGCCGCTCTCGGACGCAATCCCCCCTACTAGGATCTCATGAGCGCTTACCCCTTCGGTGTTGCCGTTAGCAGCCACGCTGGGGGCTGCATTACCGCAGGCTGACAGCACTATCGACATGCACGCTGCTAGCGCGAGGATACGCCAGGCCATACATGCACCTCCTCCAGTGAAGCCTCTGTCTGGGGCACCGGCACAAATACATGCCCCTAGAGGGGAATGTAGCAGCAGATGGCAGGCTTTACGCGCACCTCCAGCCGATCAGCCCCTGGAGGGAAGCGCTGCGGTAGCCTCACCAGAGACCTTTACCTCCCCATCTGCGTTGGCAAGCGAGCACTCAAGATCTACAAGGTTCTCCCCACGTGCCTTGCGCTTGGCGGTCACAACCACCCTGGTCTTGAACACCTCATCAGGCCAGGTCTGCTTCACAAAGCGCACCGAGTACTCACGAAGGTGGCCAACTCCGACGAAGTTTGTTATCGCGGTAGCCAAAAGGCCCGCTGAGTACATGCCATGGCCAAAGACCGACGGCAGCCCAGCCGCTACGGCCTTGGTCTCATCATGGTGCATTGGATTGAAGTCCCCTGACGCTCCCGCGTAGCGCACGAGGTCTGTACGTGTGAGCTTGTGGGTTAGGACAGGTCCCTCCTCTCCTTCTGTCACGTCTTCGAAGTAGAGCTGCTCAGTCACCATCTATATCTCTCCTTGTTGTCTCTGGCCTGCCAATGATGCCATGGCTCGGCTTTCTCCGGCGTTGGGTTCAAAACATTTCATTCAAAAAATATGAAGCAGGCTATCGATGGACCAGACATTCCAGGCGTGCGAGCCAAGCACCACCACAGATGCCAGGGCCATCATTAGGTTCTGGCCCTGCTCCGCCCAGTCGGTGATCATCAAGACGAAGTAAATGAGGTTCAGAACCAGGCCCGCAGCTGCCGCTATAGGGGTAAGAAAGCCAAAGACAAGCCCAAGGCCGATGGCTAGCTCACCAAAGACCACCACATAGGCCATGAGCTTGGGATGGGGTTTTACCACCACGTCGAAACCCTTGCGCACGAATTGCCATTTGTGCTTATCTGCCACCGAAGCCCCCCAGGAGATACCCGCTCCCCGTTTGAGCCACGCTGCCTTGTCCTTGTGACGAAAGCTCTCAACCCACCACAGACCAAGCCCTATGCGCAACACGGCAAGCCACTGGGCAGAATCCAGCCAGGTTGTGCTCACCCCTGATCCCCTATAGGCTCACCATCCGACATATCTTGGCTCACGTCTTTCCACAAAGCTCTTTACCCCTTCATGGGCATCCTCGCTCTGCTGAACCATTTCCTGAACCATCGCTTCCTCCCAGAACGACGTGGACCTGTCGGTCTCCAAGGCCCTGTTTGCGAGCCATTTGGCAGCACCGATCGCCTTGGTCGGACCTTGCGCTAGAGAAGCAGCCATCTGCTTGACCACCTGAGCCAGCTCATCTCTTGGGACCACCCTGTTCACAAGGCCAATCCGCTCCGCCTCTGTGGCAGAGATCGCCTCGCCGAAGAAGAGGAGCTCCTTGGCCTTTTGGAGTCCGACCAGGCGCGTGAGTAGGTAGGCGCCACCGGCATCTGGAGCTATGCCGCGACGAACGAATGCCTCTATGAACCTAGAACCTTCAGCAGCGACAACAAGATCGCAAGCAAGGGCGAGATGCATGCCTCCCCCCGCAGCGGTTCCGTTCACCGCCGCTATGACTGGTTTCTCACAGTCAATGAGCGACCCTATCAAGCGTTGCCATCCGATCCGTATGACCCTTGCCACCTCTCCCATGGCTGGGGTTGGTGCGCCAGAAGGTCTAGGCGAGGGCGCCCTGGAGGCTCGCAGGTCTGCTCCAGTGCAAAACCCCTTTTCCCCCGCCCCGGCTATGACCAGGCAGCGCACCGAGAGATCTGCCGAAGCCTCTTCTACCCACGTTGCAAGCTGGGCGTTCATATCCGCGGTCATGGCGTTGCCCATGTCAGGGCGGTTTAGAGTCACCCAAAGCACTCCAGCCTCAAGGCTCCTCAAGAGATCTCCACCCACCGCCTGCTCTACACCCGCCTGCTCTACACCCACCTGGTGGTATCCCGCCGCCTGCTCTACACCCGCCTGCTCTACACCCACCTGGTGGTATCCCGCCGCCTGCTCCTGCGGGGATCTCCCAGACCGCCCTGGGGGCTCAGATCCGGCCGGCATCGATGATGGTGCTACCTCTGGTTCGGTCACGATCTGTGGATCAGGTTCATGCGGGTGGTCACCACAGGCTCACCTGTCTTGTCGTCCTTCCAGGCTGTCTCGGTCACGACAAAGGTCATGATCTTGCCTTTGCTCTCTTTTTCATAGACATCTGTAACCTTTCCTTCACCGAAGAGCACGTCGCCAACCACTACCGGCCGGTGATAGGTAAAGGACTGCTCGCCATGGAGGATCAGGCCACCCTTGGCCATCAAGGCACCTATAATCTCCGCAACTGGATTGCCCTGAGGCTGATCCTCTGGCTGGATCTCAGCGAATCGTCCCCAGTGCTCCATACAAAAAGGGAAGGTTGGAGGAGCTGGGATCCCAGCAAGCCCCGCTTGTCTGGCAGCCTCCGGGGTGGTATAGGCAGGGTCAAGATTCTCAAGCGCTGAGGCGAAGTTCGCCACCGGGCCGCGCTCTATTACCACCCGCGATCTTGAAGTTACCCGACCGATATTGCTTCTGTCGACTGCCATGTTGGTTCCGCTTCCCTTCCTCTAGTTCCCCCGCTGTGTGCTCCTCTGGTTGTTGCCATCCCGGTGGCACAGCTACAGCGCGGCCGTTACCATATCCCCCCCAACCGGTGGCCGTCGAGGCGAAACCAAACAAGCGTTTACTATAGGGGATTGGAAGACGGAACGGAGGGATGGTGCTTTGACCGGCTCTGAGGCTCTGGGGGTGAACTTCGACACTCTCTCTTATGAGGAGGCCGACGGCGTGGCCTGGGTCACGCTCAACAGACCCGAAGTCCACAACGCGTTCAATCTCACAATGCAACGTGAGCTCCGGTGGCTTTGGAGAAAGCTGCGTCACAGAGATCCGGTGAGAGCTATTGTCCTTACCGGAGCAGGGGACAAGGCCTTCTGCACAGGCATCGACCGCTCCGAGGCAGTCGTTGACTATCTCGACACAGGCCAGGTCGTGGCTGGCTCCAAAGAGCCGCATCCGGCAGGAGACCCTGAAGAGGAGCCCGTCCACATTGGCGTGAGCTCCACTCCTTTCCACTTCGACGATCCGAGCGGCCTGATCGGTCCCAAAAGCAACGACCTGTGGAAACCGGTGATCGCAGCTGTGAACGGCATGGCGTGTGGTGGCGCGTTCTATATGCTCGGCGAGGCGGAGTTCATCATCGCAGCTGATGTAGCTACATTTTTCGATCCCCATGTGAGCTTCGGAATGGCTGCGGCTTTCGAGCCAATACACATGCTGGGAAGGATGCCATTTGGAGAGGTAATGCGAATGTCTCTTCTCGGTAACCACGAGCGCCTATCAGCAAGGCGGGCACTGGAGATCGGCCTTGTCTCCGAGGTCGTGCCGCTCGCAGATCTACATGATGCAGCGTCGTGGGCAGCAGGAGTGATAGCTTCGCAACCAGCGCTGTCTATAGAAGGCACCGTACGAGCTGTATGGGCTGGACGGGAGCTCTCTAGGACCCAAGCGCTTGGTGTGGGGTTCGCCTTCGCGTGGCTTGGAACCAGCAATGAGACCCTGGCAGCCGGACAGCAGGCCTTCGCCGCAGGACCACGAGCTCACTGGAAACTGCGCTGAGCGCCTCGAGCACCAGCTTAGGGCGTAAGCCTTTGAGAATCTACGGCTCTGATCTACAACTGCCTGCCCGCTAAGGGATGTGGTGCAAACACTGGGGCCCATGGGAAAGCCACTTGGCGGGTGGCCTTAGGCTCCTAGCAGGTCCTTGAGGGCTCTTAGTGCCCTGCCTCTGTGGGATAGCGCGTGCTTTTCACTAGCTTCCATCTCTGCAAAAGTTTTACCATCGCCTTCCTCTGGAACAAATACCGGGTCATAACCAAAGCCTGCAGCTCCCCGCGGTTCATTGCAGATCCAGCCTTCTACACAACCCTGTGCAATTACCTCGTCGCCGCCTTCAAAAGCCAAAGCGATCACAGTGCGAAACCGTGCCCTTCGGTCCAGGTTTCCGCCGGCTCTGCTTTCAATCTGGTTAAGCTCGGCCAGGAGCTTGGCCACATTGTCGTCATAGCTCGCATTTGGCCCGGCATAACGTGCTGACCAGACCCCTGGCGCGCCCCCCAAAGCATCGACTTCCAATCCGGTATCGTCTGCCAGAGACGGTTCCCCAGTAGCCGCGAGAAGAGCCCGTGCCTTAAGTAGGGCGTTCTCCTCGAGTGTAGACCCGGTCTCCTCCACCTCTGGAACCCATTCAGGCCTTGGGACGAGCACCACCGCTCCCATGATCTCTGCAATCTCTGCGGCTTTATCCGCATTGGCTGTGGCAAGGACGACCCTCGGCGGGAAGCCCGAGCTCCGGCTCGGGCCTGGTCCATCCAATCCACCTTCTTTAGAAGCACCGGGGATCGGCCCCTGCCCAAAGGCTGGGTTTGGTTCCTTTTGCATCTCAGCGAGCCGGTGGGGGCTCTTTTAGAACCCCAGCTTGGAGATCCAGCAGCTCTGCAATCCCGTGCTCGGCAAGGCCGAGAAGCTCATCGAGCTCCGAGCGGGAAAATGGGAGACCCTCAGCTGTGCCCTGGACCTCCACAAACCGCCCTGAGGAGGTCATGACAACGTTCATGTCCACCTCGGCCCTGCTGTCCTCTGAATAGTCCAGGTCCAGCATGCACACAGCATCCACAACTCCTACCGAGACCGCTGCCAATCCTTCTCGCAGGGGATGAGCGCCAATGGCACCTTGGTGGATAAGGCGAGTAAAGCCATCATGTAGGGCCAGGTAGGAGCCGCAGATTGCTGCGGTACGGGTGCCCCCGTCCGCTTGGAGCACATCACAGTCCACCACCACCTGACGCTCTCCCAGGGCAACGAGGTCGCAGACTGACCGCAGGGACCTGGCTATGAGCCTCTGGATCTCGAGCGTCCTTCCGGACTGACGACCCTTGGCTGCCTCACGCTGGGTGCGCTCGAAGGTGGAACCTGGAAGCAGAGAGTACTCAGCGGTCACCCAACCGCGCCCTGCGCCGCGCAGCCAGGGTGGGACTCTCTCCTCCACCGAAGCCGTGCACAAAACCTTGGTCCTTCCCATGCATACAAGCACCGAACCCAGTGCCATCTCTGTGAAATCCCTGGTGAATGACGCTGGCCGTAGCTCATCTACATCCCTTAGGTAGCTTCTTGAAAGAGATGGCCGGCTTGGGCCCCTAACAGCTTTACCGCCGGTGATCTCAACTTCTTCGGGCTCAGGCGCACCAGTTCCGCCAGCCGATCCAACCATCATTGACCCCTACCTCCACTCAGCCCTACCCCTCGGTCTCTTAGGTCATAGACCGCGTCCAGCTGCGCCTGCAATACCTCGCGCCCGAAAGCCTCTCTTGCCTCTTCGAGGACAAGACGCGGGTCAACGGTGGGCCAGCGGTGGGTTATGACCAGCTCGCCAACGCCGGCCTGGAGGGCTGACTCACCCGCCTGACGGGCACTTAGATGCTTCATAGATCCTTCCTTCTCCGCGGTAAAGCTGGCCTCGCATATGGCCAGATCCAACCCAGGACCCAGAGCGGAAAGCGACCAGTCTGCCCCGGTATCAGCAGAGTAGCCCACTGAAACACCGGCGTTGTCAATCCTGAGCGCAAGAGTCTCAGGACCATGGTCTGTCTTGGAAAAATGCATCGTGGCCACTCCAAGCTCTACGGCATCTCCGTCCTCCACCGTTATCCAATCCAAGGCCCCGCTCTCGTGATGATAGGTCCACGATCTCACCCCAGCAGGCGCGTACACGGGAAGGTCCGAACGACCCAATCCCCACTTCCATGCCACAGAGATGCCCTCCAGATCGCTCCGATGATCAGGATGTTCATGACTTATAACGATGCCATCAAGTAACGCTATATCTATATGGTTCTGAAGATTGGCGAGGCTCCCCGGCCCTGCATCCACCAAGATGTTCAGCTCACCAGCCCCAGTGTTGTTTCCACAGGTCTTCCCTGACATAATCGTTACAAGATACCCACTGCATGCGCCACCGGGGCCCTGATAGCCACCATCACAGCCGAGCACAGTCACCTTAAGCAATTGCCTACCTCTCTCACTAGCTATCTCCTAGAGATGGACCTGTGCCAAGATCCATCTCTGATCCCAAACAATTGCCTGCCCCCCACGAAACAGGCTCTACCTGGCCCAGGTCCTCTCCGAAAAGGCGACGGCCTACCTCCTCGAACCAGCGGCAGTCCCCTGATGAGAGGAAACGGTGCTGACCCGTGGCCTGACTACGACGCCCAAGCCCAGTGGAAGCAAGGATCGAGCGCACCTCAAAGGCAGTCTCGTCGGCAGAAGAGACCAAAACCACGTCGCGACCCATCACGTCGGCGATAGTCCGGGCCAGGAAAGGATAGTGGGTGCATCCAAGCAGCAATGTATCCACTTTCGCTGACACCAGCGGTGCCAACAGTCGCTCGGCAAGGACATGGACCTGATCGCTGTCCAGCTCCCCTCGCTCGACAAACTCGACAAAGCCAGGGCAGGCCGCACAGTGCAGCTCTCCCTGCCAGCGAATGGACTCGGCAGTGCGCTGGTAAGCCCCCGAGGACATCGTCCCGACGGTGCCGATCACCCCTACCGTACCGCTGCGGCTGGCCCGCACTGCCGCCCTGAGCCCTGGGTCTATGACCCCTACCACGGGAACCTCCAGCTCGGAACGCAGGAGATCCAACGCTGCGGCCGAGGCGGTGTTACAGGCCACTACGATCATCTTGACACGGTGGTCATGGATAAGATAGTGGGCGATCTCCCTGGCAAAGCAAGCAACTTCCTCAAGGGGCCTGGAACCGTAGGGATAGCGTCCAGTATCACCTACGTAAACGAGATCCTCGTGCGGAAGCAGGTCTATCAGAGCCCTGGCAACGGTGAGCCCGCCAAAGCCACTGTCGAACACGCCAATGGGACGATTATCCACTGGCTGAGCAGCCGATGGATGGACAGGGCTGCGGCGCGGTCACTCCAAATGGACACATGATCACCTCAGAAGTAGATGATCTTGCGCGCTCTTTCCACAACCTCATCAAGATCGTCTGTCCATGCGCCCGTGGAGAGGTACTTCCATCCTGCATCCGCGGCAACCACAACGATTACGCCGCTGTCAATGCTGCTGGCGCAGCGCGCGGCACCGGCCATCGCCGCTCCAGACGATATGCCAGCAAACACCCCGATCTCTGCTAGGCGTCTTGTCCAGAGTATAGAGGCTCGAGGATCACTAATCGTCTTACGATCTAGTAGGTCAAAGCCATCGTTGTCTATGAAGATGGGCGGTATATAGCCGTCATCTAGGCTCCGCAACCCATCTACGGCCTCTCCTGCTGGCGGCTCTACTGCCCAAACTTCTATCGCAGGGTTCTGGTCCTTTAGGTAGCGGCCCACCCCCAGCAGCGTACCTGAGGTACCGAGCCCGCTGACAAAGTGGGTGACCTCTGGGCAGTCCCGCCATATCTCCGGACCCGTCCCTTCGTAATGAGCTCTCGGATTGGCTGGATTGCCATATTGGTACAAGAACGCGTACTGCGGATTGGAGCTGGCGATCTCCCTCGCGAGGCGCACCGCTCCATTTGACCCTTCGCTGGCTGGCGAGTCTATGATCTTGGCTCCCCAGACCTTAAGCAGCTGGCGCCGCTCTATTGAGACATTGGCCGGAAGCACCACTGTCAGGTTGTAGCCCTTTACGCGGCACACCAGGGCAAGACCTATTCCGGTGTTGCCCGAGGATGGCTCCAAAAGAGTCTGCCCTGGGCTGAGAAGTCCGTCTTTCTCGGCTTGCTCGACCATTGCGAGAGCTATGCGGTCCTTGACCGACCCGCCAGGGTTCTGCCCTTCCAGCTTGACCAGCATCCGCACGTTCGGGTTAGGGCTCAGCTGGCTCACCTCTAAAAGAGGGGTGTTGCCTATGAGATCTAGAACACTGCGGTAATAGGTCATGGCAGTGGCCTCTTGCGCCAGATTGGGACAACTGACACGCTCGGACCCGGGCGGTAATAGGTCATGGCAGTGGCCTCTTGCGCCAGGTAGGTGTCACCACCCGCCCCCTGCCACGGCAGGCAGGATCGTTATGACATCCCCGCTGGAGAGCTTCGTATCGAGCTGGTTGAGGTAGCGGATGTCATCGTCGTTAACGTAGACGTTTACGAACTTGCGCAGTACGCCCTCCCCGTCAACGATCTGACCGGTCATGCCTGGGTTCTCCTTCGCCAGGTTCTCGAGCACCTCTCCCACGGTCTCGCCTTTTACTTCGAGCGAGCTCTGACCTTGGACATGTATGCGCAGCATTGATGGCAAGCGAACTTCGACGGGCATGTGCCCTCCCAGAAAATTGTCGACTGTTTGACTGATGATTCTAGTGGCCTTTGAGAACAACCGATTCCTCGGCGATGTTCCCGCCTATGATCCTGTAGGACCGCAGCACCGGAGATGGATGGCGCAAGGAAACGAGCACGTAGTGCCAGAGGGGGTCTGGAGCCTGGTTGACGTCGGTCTCCGACGGGTACGCCTCAGTATGGGTATGGGAGTGGAACACCCCTATGATCTCCATGCCGCAAGCTTGAGCGTCTCGATCTGCCTTTAGGTGCTCTAATGGGTCTACGGTATAAACACGCGCTGATGCCGCTACATTGCGGGTTGGATAGCAACGAAACACCTCAGCTGTGGCGAATTGGCCGCCCAGGAGCCCGCAGGCCTCTTCCGGTAGGCCTGACAGGCAATGGCTTAGTATCTGTTGGTAAATACCAGCTGGAAGATGCAGCATCGCCTAAAGGCTACAGGAGCAATCGTCTCCAACTGCCACCCAGTACCGAGCTCCCAGTCCCGAGCCTTGCAGCATACGTGCCTGTCCACCTGGCCAGCGCTGTAAAACTGGCTTTGGTTCAGCCAGGCATGGACGCAAGCAGCGCTTGCATGCCACAGCGGCGCTCAGCGCTCCCTCGGGCATCAAGCAAAGAATCCCAGCTATCCTCCAAGACGTGTCGCCCAAGCGCCCCATCCTTACAGAAGCCGGCCGGGTCAGGGCAGAGAAGCGCTCTGGCGCGCTCAAGCGAGCGACGGCCAGTGGCGGCCCCGGGTCCCACCACCCAGCCAGGCGCGTTGTGGCACAGAACCGCCGGGCTCGCCACGATTACGACATCTTAGAAACCTTCGAGTGCGGTATCTCTCTCCAAGGAAGCGAGGTAAAGTCCATCCGTTCCGGCCAGATAGCCCTAAAGGACGCCTTCGCCAGGGTAGACAGGAACGAGGTCTGGCTATATGGAGTTCATGTGGCGCCTTACCTTCATGCCCAGGGATTCGGTGCCCATGACCCGGACCGCCCGAGAAAGCTTCTCTTGCACAGAGACCAGATAGACGAGCTGGCTGGCAAGACGAGCCAGAGCTCGCTCACGCTAATACCCTTGTCTGTATACCTAAGAGATGGTCTTGCGAAAGTGGAGCTTGCCCTGGCTCGCGGCCGCAAACTTTACGACAAAAGGCACGCAATAGCCGAAAGGGATGCCGCACGCGACGCAGCCAGGGATATGGCGCGCGCACGTGAACATGGTCGGAGAAGCTAGAGTTAATCTCATTCAAGAGATAGTGGTGGGAGTGGAAACAGTGGAAGCTGACCCTGGAAATCCTTACTGCCGCTGTTGAAAGGTCAGGTCAGTTGAGCAGGTAGGCACTATGTTCATCGAGGGGGTGAAAGGTTTCGACTCTGGTCGTCGAGATGAGTGAAGCGAGCCGTGGTCTCCGGAGCCACGTTAAAGAGCCGGAAAACAATACAAACGCCGAGCAACCGCTCGCGATCGCTGCCTGATAAGTAGCGACGTCTGACCGGCCCCAGCCCTACGGGTCGGATTCAGGCGCCATCAAGTAGGGCTTACCTGATCAAGTCGCCGGGGCGAGGTCGGGGAAGCTCAGCCCGGCAAAGACCTCTACGGGGTGCCGATGACCCGTTCAGGCCTTAACCTGCACCGGCTGCGCTCGGAGAATCCTCGTTGAGAAGCCGGAGGACGCGGGTTCGATTCCCGCCACCTCCACCAAAGAAATCCCATTCGAACCGTGGTACCCGATCCAGGTGGGGTCGAGTGGGATCTCGCTCGCGCCTTCCCTCCCCCGTGGTCCAAAAGCTGCGTGACCGAAGCTGCGCTCCAGCAGATGAGCAGATCGCCGGCGAGGTTCGTGCAACAGGCTCAGCTGTGCGACAATTAAGCAGAGATGACGCCTCTGGCGCATCTAGTGGGCGAGCCATCCAGCATCCATAGTCAGTGCTGCCCCCGTCATAGTCCAAGCAAGCGGCCCGCAGAGCCACTCCACCGCGGCTGCAATCTCTTCAGGCGCTATAAGGCGCTTTATGGCATTGTGCTCCAACAGGACGTCTTCCACCACTCGCTCCCGATCTATCTGGTGGACCTTTGCCTGCTCCTCGATCTGATGCTCGACAAGAGCTGTGCTCACATATGATGGGCAGATGGCGTGTGCAGTCACATCCTGTGAATGCTCTGCTGCCTCCAGGGCAATGGTCCTTGTCATGCCCAATAGGCCATGCTTGGCACTCACGTAGGCGACCTTGAAGGGCGAGGCCACCAAGGCATGCACTGATGCGATATTGATTATCCTACCCCATCCCGTTTCGTACATGCCAGGAACCAAGGCCTTGGTGAGCAGGAAGGGGGCTGTTAACATCACCGCGATGATCGTGTCCCAGCGTTCGGCCGGAAAGGTCTCGATGGGGCTTACATGCTGCAACCCTGCATTGTTCACCAGAATGTCCACCCTTCCGGCCCGCGTTGAGAGGTTGTCCACCTCGGCAGCTACCGCAAGATTTGCCGCAATCACACTGGAGCGCTCCACCTCCTCTGCAGCGGCATCCAGCTGATCTCCGGGGAGATCAGACATGATCACTTCTGCTCCCAGCTCTCCCAAATGCTTAGCGACTGCGCGGCCAATGCCTGATGCCGAGCCTGTCACAAGAGCTTTGCGTCCATCTAGCGTGCTCAAGCTCTATTGCACCTCCAAGTCAACCCAGGAATCAGCATAGCCCTTCAACATATATCTTCTTATGAGTTATAATAAGCCCGCCTCTGATAAAGCCTCCAGAAGTTCCTTCAAAGCCGCAGGCCTGTCCAAAGCGGCAGTCGAGACCGCCTCCTCGGTGGGTATCCCCTTCAGTATCCGCCGGAGCGGAACCTCGAGCCTCTTGCCGTTTATGGTTCTCGGAATACAGGGGACGACCACTACGCGATCTGGAACGTGACGTGGTGACAGCCTCTCTCTCACGGCCTCGCGTATGGAGCTCTCCAGCTCAGCTCCTTGGGTCTGTGTGAGCTGCGGCTGGCCTGTCGGGACCACAAACAGCAGCAACTGGCCGGAGCTGCCCAGCTCGCTTGTGTCCACTACAAGACTGTCTTGGACCCCTGGCAGCGACTCGACGACCCGGTAAAATTCAGCGGTCCCCATCCGCACCCCGCCTCGGTTCAAGGTGGCATCGGATCTGCCATAGACCACTGCAGAGCCCTGAGGGGTGATCTTTACCCAATCCCCGTGACGCCACACACCTCTGTAGTGGGAGAAGTAGCTCTCATGCAGCCGGGTTCCGTCATCACCCCACAGCGCCACAGGCATCGACGGCATAGGCTCGGTCAGCACCAGCTCTCCCATCTTGCCAATCACTGGCTGGCCTGATTCGTCGTAAGCCTCCACCTTGGCTCCCAGCTCGCGGCACTGAAGCTCTCCCGCACGCACAGCCAGAAGCGGGCATCCTCCAAGAAAGGCTGTACAGACGTCGGTGCCCCCCGAGACAGACGCAACAAGAACATCATCAGCCACCTCTCTGGAAGCCCATAGGAATCCCTCTGGCGACAGAGGAGCCCCCGTAGAGCCCACTGTGTGGATGGAAAGCGGGCCTGCGAGCTGCCGGGGTGATACAGCTGCCCCCCGAGCAGCCTCGATGAATGGGGCACTCGTGCCGAAGTACGTTATCCCCACATCTCTAGCCATCCGCCAGAGCACACCTGCATCAGGCCACTGAGGACTCCCATCGTAGCAGATGATAGTCGATCCGACAAGCAATCCCCCCACAAGTAGGTTCCACATCATCCATCCGGTAGTGCTGAACCAAAAGAAGCGGTCTCCAGGCCTTAGGTCGCAGTGCAGAGAAAGAGTCTTCAGGTGCTCGAGCAGGATTCCCCCGTGACCATGCACGATCGGTTTTGGCAGGCCTGTGGTCCCAGATGAGTACAGGATCCAAAGCGGATGCTCGAAAGGCACTGGAAGAGGTTCCAACTCGGACTCAGCGCTGACCAGCTCGGAAAAGCTTAGCCGCAAAACACCAGCCGGTCCACCAGGACCTAGTCTCTCCCCCGATCCGCTGGGCTCTGATTGCTCTGGCACCAGAGGCATTGCTTCCTTATGCAGCTCCTCTTGCGCATCCACAACCACAGTCGCTCTTAGGGCAGGCAGGGCCGTCTCTAGAGCTCTGATCTTGTCTGTCATGTCGAAGCGACGGCCAGAATATAAGTAGCTGCTGGCTACGATGAGAACCGACGGCGAGATCTGGGTGAAGCGATCCAGCATGCCCTCTGAGCCAAACTCTGGGGCACAGCTGGACCAGATCGCACCGATGCTGGCCGTTGCCAAAAAGCCTATGACGGCCTCGTGTGAGTTGGTCAGCACGGCTGCAACGCGGTCGCCCTTGCCCACTCCCAACCTTCTGAGTGACTTGGCAAACGACCCTGCTTTGGCCCGTAGCTCGCCAAATGTTAGCTCGGCCACCTGCGCGTTCTCTTTATAGGCCACTATGGCTAGGGCATCATCAGGCTGAGACATGAGCTTGTCTACATAGTTGAGCTCCAATCCAGGGAACCACCTTGCACCTTCAGCGCCTTCGCCACGGATGAGAACCCTGTCTATGGTGTTGGCCGGTCCAACCTTGTAGAAGCGGCGGATCGCGTCCCAGAAGTGCTCGAGATCAGTCACTGACCATTGCCAGAGCTCGTGATAGTGGGAAAAGTCCACTCCCTCCGACACCCTTAGCCACAACAAGAACTCGGTAAGATTTGCCCTGGCTATACGCGACGGCGAAGGCTTCCATAGGACAGTACCCTCTACAACCGACCCCATACTGGTGGTAGCCTCTTTGTGCGTCCCCCCAACAGAGCCACTTTGTGATCTTGTCTCTGCTCCCATAGCGCTGAGCCTATTCCTATTCCAGCTCCCCTGGTAGTGGCACTTCTTAGATCAGCTCACTGGTGAAATTGTAGGATTGCCAGCATGTTGAAGATAGGAGCCTATGCATATGACCGCATAATGTCCGGCGTAGAAGAGGCAGGCTTGACCAGTTGGAGGCGGGACCTACTGACCAGCCTTGCGGGCGAGGTCATAGAGATCGGTGCTGGTACCGGTTCGAACCTGAGCTTGTATCCAGCTGATGTCAAAGGGCTGGTCCTGAGCGAGCCCGATGCCCATATGCGCTCACGGCTGTCGAAGGCAGTGGCTTCCAGGCGCAAGGCTATAAGCCAGCAGGGCGGATCAACCACTATCGACGTAATAGACGCTCCCTGCGAGCAGCTCCCTTTTCCAGAAGGAACTTTTGACGCGGCTGTCGTGACCCTCGTTCTGTGCTCGGTCAGAGATCCGATCCTTGCCCTAAAAGAGATCTATCGGGTGCTCAAACCAGGAGGGCGCCTGGTCTACCTTGAGCATGTGGCTGCCTTGGACCGGCCTCGCAGGTTGCGTTGGCAGCAGCTTGTGGAGCCTGTCTGGAAACGGATGGCCGGAAACTGCCACCTCACCCGGGTAACCGAGGACTCGATAGTCTCAAGCGGATTCCAGATCGTGGAACTTGAAAGGGCCAGCATGCGAAAGGCGCCCCCTATCGTTCGCCCCACCATCAGAGGGGTTGCTTTCCGGCCTTAGGCTGGATCCGCCCAGCTCCTAAACGCCGCTGCGAGATATTTATATGCTGAGACCCTGGGAATGGAGATGGGTTACCAACAGGGTAGGAACCGCGTGCTGCTATCCAATCAACAGAGCGGATCACCCAAGCGTGCCTCTACGAGCGACGCGGACGCGCCAGGATCGGATGGGCACGGCCTACGCGCCGCCTGGGCCTCAGATCAGGAAATGATCTTTTTGAATATGTAGAGACAAACTCGGCGAATGTGTCCTGGTCCAAAGCGGGAGAAAAGAGATACCCCTGAGCATAGTCGCATCCGAGCCTTTGCAGCTCGTGAAGCTGCGCGTCTGTCTCAACTCCTTCAGCCACCACCTTGAGACCCAGAGCCCTACCCAGATCCACTACGGCTCCCACTATCGCAGCCTCCTGCCGATTGCCCGCGGATCCGAGCATCGCCACAAAGGACTTATCTACCTTGAGAACGTCCAGAGGGAATCGCTTCAGGTAAGCAAGCGAGGAGTACCCGGTGCCAAAGTCATCTACCGCTAGGTTGATCCCGAGATCTTTAAGACAGCCCAGTACCTCGATTGCAAGCTCCGGAGTGCTCATAAGCGCACTCTCTGTGATCTCAAGAGTCAACTGTTCTGGGGATATTCCACTCTTGGATATCACCTTCTCCACAGTCGATATGATCTCCGGACTTTCGATCTGGCGAACAGAAAGATTCACATCGAGGGTTCCCGAGCTGAGAACACAAGCATCTCGCCATTTTGTAAACTGCTCGCACGCTCTCTCAAGCACCCAGGCGCCTATTGGAACGATAAGGCCGCTTTCCTCTGCGACAGGTATGAACCTATCGGGAGCCACAATTCCCCACTGAGGGTGATTCCAGCGAACGAGGGCCTCCAGCCCAGCCACTCTACCTGGATATGAGATCTCTACGACTGGCTGATAGAAAACGAGGAGTTCATCACGATCTAATGCTCTGTGAAGGGAGCTTTCTGTGGTTATCCTCTCAAGAGCACTTATCCGCATACGATCTCCAAATACTGCGTAACCGGAGCCTCCTCGCTGCTTTGCCTCATTCATTGCTGCATCCGCATGGCTGAGCAGCATATTCGGATCAGCGGATCCTTCCTTGCCAATAGCAATTCCTATGCTCGCAGTGACAAACACCTCTGAGTTGCCTATGACAAACGGCTCTTCCAGCGAGACGGCAATCTTCCTAGCCAGAGCTATGGCTATGCTCTCAGCGGGCTCCTCCCTGCACAACATGAGAAACTCATCGCCACCTAGCCTGGCAACTAGGACGTCATCGCCGACCAGCTCAACCAGTCGCCTCGCAAGCTCTACTATGAGCTTGTCACCTGCCTCGTGGCCCAATCCATCATTTATGGACTTGAATCGATCCACATCCAACATCAGCACTGAAGGCCGCCCGGGCTTGTCGAGAGCTTCCAGGCTCGCGTGCGCAAGCTTGTAGGTGAACGAAGCCCTATTCGCCAGTCCAGTCAGGCCGTCATGGAGGAAGGCGTGTGACAACGCATCCTCAGCGGCTCTATCAGCGCTCACATCACGTACGAAGATACTTACCCTTAGATTATCACCAGCTCCAACCACCCAGTTTGTCGTCGTGACAAGAACCGTCCTGCCATCCTTGCGCAAAGCTGGAACTTCGACGAGCTCGACGGGCGGAGCACCGGGACCCAACGCAAGAACTGAGCCAAAGTGCTGGCGATACTGATCCAAAAAGCGCGGGATAACCACCAAGGAGGTCAAGGGTTGCCCTATGGCCTCGCTACGTGGCCAGCCAAAGGTGGACTCTGCCTCTCGATTCCATTCGGTCACAATACCGAAAGCATCTGTCTCGATATATGCATCTCTGCACAGATCAAGAATCCTCCTGTAACGCTCCATGATCACAGCAGCATTGGACAACGAGGTAGCCTCTTCTTTCGCTACGGGGAGGCTGTGTTCTCCTAGGACGTCCTGTCTATCCATGCAAAGCTCGCTTGCGGCAGCAGCTGGATGGGATATCAGCCGGAGCTCCCCATCTGTGCCTGCGGCGCTGACACGGCCTCTTCGTGCCGCTCTTTCTGCCTCGGGGAGCAGTGGCCCTTCCCGTATCGACCCCGGCGTGGGAGGTGACGACCCCAACGCCTTTCATTGCCGGGCCATCGCGAAAACCCGGGATCGAGCTGCAAAGCTCCTCCCGGCATTCGCCGTTCCTCAAAACCGCCAATGTGCCACCATGCTCAGGCTCATTGGTGGCTTCTTTTCTGGTGTGTGAACGCGAGGTCTTCTCCAACCGTGCCAGGCCATCTCGATGAAGGATCTGGCCCAATGGGACGCCCGGAAAGGACTGGTGGTCGTCCCAGCCCGACCAGATCTGAGTGTGCTTGCTTGGGTAGCGCACCCCTAGGTCTGCACCATTGGCTACGAAGAGCACCGATGTCCCCCCGTGCTTAGCGTTCAATTTCCACCCCGCGCTCTGGCAATCTTGCCCGATCCGCACCCTTGTCCTGCTCCGGCCAACGCAGTGGACCCCACCCTGGCCCATACGATCGCCTCAACTAAAAGCTAGCAACCATTGCCGGCTCTTCCTGCACCGGAACTGCACCTAGTACTTATTTTGCCAGTCTAAAGGCTTTTCCTGCTTGGGGCAATCCATCCACTTCTCGACCTGGCTGGTGCGAGCCTGTAAGTGAGATTTACGGTAAAGCTGTGCTCCAGATCACCGGAACGGCCCAAAAGAAGGCCTGGGACGAGAACATCCTTCCTCCCGTGGAGATGGTTGGGGACGGCCTGTGGTCAATTCCTGTACCAATACCGGATAATCCGCTCAGGTATGTCCTCGTGTACGTTCTAGAAGCGGGCGAAAAGCTGGCGATTGTAGATGCAGGATGGGACACAATCGAGGCGTGGGATGCCCTGAAAGCCGGCCTTGAGGTGATGGGAGCCAAGGTCGAGGATATAAGCGCGGTTCTTGTCACACACATACATCCTGATCACTATGGGCTCGCAGGCAGGGTACGAGAGGCTTCAGGAGCATGGATCGGCTTGCATCCCGCCGATGCAGCGATGCTCAAAGGGCGTTATGTGGATACAAGCGAGCTTCTGAGCCGCATGGAAAAGCTCTTGGAGCGCTCAGGGGTACCAAACGAACGCTTGCCTGATCTGGAGATGGCTTCTATGGTCATACGCTCGCTTGTTACTATGGCTGAACCAGACATCCTCTTTGAGGACCATTCCCCTGTGGATCTAACCGGCTGGGACCTGATCACGGTTTGGACCCCTGGGCACTCCCCTGGGCACGTCTGCTTCTTCAGCGAGAAGCGGCAACTGCTGCTCACAGGAGATCACGTGCTACCTCGCATAACCCCCAATGTTGCCGTTCATAGCCAGCAGGACTCCAACCCACTCGGGGACTACCTGCAATCACTGCTGAAAGTTCGCAATATCGCTGCCTATGAAGTCCTACCAGCTCACGAATACCGGTTCTCCGGACTGGCTGACCGAGTGGACGAGATAATCGCTCACCACCAAAGGCGCCTCGATGAGATCGTTGAGGCGGTAAGGCAAAGGCCGGGAAGCACAGCGTGGGAGATCACAATTGGCCTGCACTGGTCCCGGCCATGGGAGGAGATCCCCGACTTCATGCAGCGAGCGGCCAACGGTGAAACGCTCGCTCACTTGGTTGTATTGGAACTTAAGGACCAGGTGCACAAGGTTGGAGACAGCCCCTGGCGCTATTATCCAGGACCTGGCCTGTAGTTTCATCTCGGTGTTCTCCGGCCGTGTTCCCCGCTTGGGGCCTTACCGTCTGTAGCCGGCCACGCGGTGCTATCTCAGGTCGCCATCTAGAACCGCTGCCAGCTCTCTATAGGCCTCGGCTCCGGGCGAATGCGGGGCGTGCTCCAAGATCGAGCGGCCCTGGGCAGGTGCTTCGGCAAAGCGGATCGACTTGCGTACTGGTGGTACCAGAACAGCTATCCCGTAGCGAGAGGCAACGTCCTCAAGCACCTGGCGGGAATGGCGCGTCCTTTCGTCGTACATGGTAGCTATGAGTCCCCTAACAGAAAGCCCGGGGTTCGCCAGGCTCTTTACCTCTTCGACGGTGTCCAGGAGCTGTCCTACTCCGCGGTGGCTGAGCGCCTCACACTGCAAAGGGATGAGCACCTCGTGGGCACAGGCAAGGCCGTTTATGGTCAGCACGCCAAGCGATGGCGGGCAGTCAACCAGCACGTAGTCGTACTGGTGGCTCACCTTCGCCAGGGCCCTGCTAAGGACGTGCTCTCTCCCGGTTCTGGCCAGCAGATGTACCTCGGATGCAGCAAGGTCGATATTGGCAGGCAATAGGTCGAAATTCGGTGCTTTTAGCACCGCTGCCTCCATGTCTGCGCCATGAGCCAAAACGTCGTGGATCGTGCAAGAAAGGGTGTCGGGATCAAAACCTGCGGAAAACGTAAGGCACGCCTGGGGATCGAGGTCCACCAGCAGAACGGACCGGGATCTTTCTGATAAAGCTGCCCCTAGGCTGTGCACAGTGGTGGTCTTGGCTACGCCACCTTTCTGATTGGCAACGGCAATGATGCGGGCGCTCATGTCATCGACCATTATGAGACGGCCCATCGCCAGTCCTGGGAGAAGCTGGTCTTGTTCCAGATAACACTGGATCCGGCGAGACCCAACCTTGAAGTGGGTCATGGCGGCGGACTACACGAGCTGGAACGCCTGCCACCACCGTTCTTGGAGGAACCTCGCCCAGTACAACCGCTCCTGCCGCCACCACTACGTGCTCTCCTATGTCCGATCCAGGAAGCACTACTGCCCCAGCCCCTAGCCAGCTCCCGGCTCCAATGCGCACGGCTCGCTCGTTGGGCATCTGGGTTCCTATCGGCAGCTCGGTGTCGGTGTAGCCGTGGTTCTGGTCGGTTATATATACGTAGGGGCCCGTCATGACATCGTCTTCTATCTCTATAGCCAGGTGACCTACAATGTGGCTGCCTCTACCTATCGTGCAGCGGTTCCCTATGCGTACAACAGGATCAGTGACCATCTCCTGGCCGGGCACCATACCTGCCGAGAGCGTGACAAAGGCACCGATCATCGTGGCCTCCCCCACATGTATCCACCGCTCTCCAAAAACCGACCCTGGCGGAAACCCCAGGCAGCTTCCTATGCCGAAAGCGCCGAAGCGCTTGGCCAGCTCGTCTTGTGGACCCACAGCCCCAAGAGCACAGGCGTGCTGCCAGGCGCGGTTGACTACCTTGGAGGCAACCCTGCGCCAGGGTGGCAGGGACCACGGCCTCGGGACTTGGAATTGGCGCACCTTCAAACGCTAGCTCGAACTTTGCCTGTGCAAGCTCAGAGCTGGACCCATGTAGGAATCGAGCGGGCCGGGAAAGGCTTCCTCGGCCTTGGCCGAAAGCCTGGCCTCGTTGTGCTTTAGGAAAACATAGGCAGCAACCAGCGCGATAACGACCACTGGTATGGCGCTGTAGGTGAAGATGGAAGAGACTGTTCTTAGGGACTGACCGAGGTAATAAGACCCAACAGCGTACAGGGCGGACCACAAGATGCCACCAGCTGCGTTGAAGGCAAAGAACCGCCACCATCGCATCCCGCTCGTGCCGGCCAGGAATGCGGCGTAAGTGCGTAGCACGGCAATGAACCGACCGGCAAAGACCACCAGTCCTCCGTGCTTGGAAAACGCGTAGTGGCCGAGCTTCAGGCGAGACTCGTTGACGTGGATGTAGCTGCCATACTTGCGCAGAAGCTTGTATCCCCCAGCCCAGCCGATCAGGTATCCTATGTTGTCACCGATTATGGCAGCAGCGCTAGCCACCACAACCAGCACTACGAGCGAGAGCCGGTGGGTGGTACCTGCATAGATCCCTGCAGCCACAAGGGTCGTCTCCCCGGGCAAGGGAATCCCGAAGCTCTCCACTCCCACTAGCAAGGCCACGCCCGCATAGCCATACGAGCTCACGGCGCCATGCAGGCCCTGTGAGCTGTGCCCTGCTGCTCGAAGCGCCTCCAGCCAAACCGCCGCGGTGCTCACGAGCAACACAAGTCCCTAACCACCCACATAAAGGCGGGGATCACACATCAACGACGGATTGGTCCGGGGGTCAAAGCTCATCGTGGCTAACCACCCACATAAAGGCGGGGATCACACATCAACGGGTTCTTTCACCCAGGAGCCAGCCAGCCCTTCTACGAACTCGCTTGCGATCCTTCGAGGGTCCTCAGAGACGCTCCTTATCGCCGTCAACGAGGCAAAGCCCTGCTCGACCAGGCCCACGTCCGTCCCAGCCTCGCTAGAACCCCCTCTACGTCCCAACGCGAGCTGGAGATAGCCCTCGCCGTCTTGATCAACTGCCGATCGTATGGTCCCGCTGGCAGCCAGGTCTGCCCTGCTCATTCCTCTCAGCTCACCTAAAGCCCGGTTGGGTACGTTCAAGTTGAGCACCGTAGAGGGCGGGCCCTCCAAGATGGAGCCGACCAGGTAGCTGGCCAGCACTGATGCAGTGTCCCAGTGCACCGAGTCAAGATCCGCTGCCCACTCTATGCTCACCGCCAACGCAGAGACATTGAAGTGCGTACCAGTCAGCGCCGCTCCAACTGTGCCTGAGTGAAGCACAGAGAAACCCGCGTTGAGACCGAGGTTGATCCCAGAGACCACAATCTCTGGAGGATCGCCGAAACCCCCCAGGCAACCAGCGATCACAGCCATCGCTGGCAGCCCATCGATCCCGTAGGCAGGAGCGTCCAAGCCAGGTATCTCTATGCGCTCATAGGAGATTCCTCCGAACTGGTGGACCGGGCCTACGCCGGCGCCCGCACCACTGGAGTCCTGCAGCGGTGCAATCACTACGACGTCGTGACCCACCTTGGCAAGGAACCGGGCCAGGTGAGCTATGCCCGGCGCATTGACGCCGTCGTCGTTGGTGACCAGGATACGCACTGTGCTGTTACGATACCCGCAGTCAGGACAGCTGGGGCGCGCCTGCTTAGCGTTCGCACAGCCACCTAGGTTGTATCCCGGCTTACATAAGCCGCCGTTCAGCGCTCTGGAAAGCTCAACGACCGAAAGGTGGACCGCTTGGCTAGGAGAAACAGCGATGTCAGCGATGTACAGCCTCCTTCGGGCATTCAGCATGTCATCTATTCGATCTCGGGGACCTGCAAAGCCGTGATAACGGAGGTGGGTGCAACTCTTAGGGCACTTCTCTTGGACAGAACCGAGCTTTTAGACGGGTTTCCAGCCTCAGACATGTGCGAAGGCAGCCGGGGCCAGGTTCTCATGCCATGGCCCAACCGCCTGGAGGGAGGAACTTACCTGTTCGACGGGATCCGAGGACATGCTGGTTTGGATGAGCCAGAGCGCAGCAATGCTATCCATGGTTTGGTCAGATGGCTTCCGTGGGAGCTCAAGGAACGCTCCCAGGACCGGATTTCGCTTAGATGTCATCTGCACCCCCAGCCGGCATACCCCTTCCAGCTAGAGCTCACGGTCACCTATAAGGTTCACAGCTCTGGCCTTGTTGTGAGCACGACTGCGACAAACCTCGACGCCAAGGACCTGCCATTCGGGGCTGGCTTCCATCCATACCTGGCACCTCCGCCCTCACTGGGCTATGCACACCCACAGCACGTGGAGCCCGAGCCATCAATGCAGCAAACACCCTGCAAGGAGCATCTATGCCCTGCCCAAATGAGGGCTTCAGGCAAAGAAGGGCGCTCCGGCTACCAAGGTGCTTCAGCACCGATTGACACCTGCTTGCTCCAGCTGCCAGCAGAGATCGCCTTGGAAAGCGACGAAAGGGGCCTGCCCAAGGGTAGGCGATCTGTTGCAGGCACCGGTCTCGATTTTCGCTCACCTCGGCTGGTTAAAGAGACCAAGCTTGACACTGCCTTCACCTCGCTGACCCGAGATAACCAGGGCAGGGCCTGGGCCGTGCTGGAGAGCCCCGAACCAGCTCTACGAACTCGCGACGAGACTGGAGAGGATAATGGGCCTCCTCGAGCCGTTGCTGTCTGGGTGGATGAAAGCTTTCCCTATCTAATGTGCTACACAGGCGACACTCTCCCAAACCCGCACCGACGGCGGACCGGGATAGCCATAGAACCCATGACCTGCCCTCCCAATGCCTTTAGAACCGGCGAAGACCTCATACGATTGGGTCCAGGCGAGTCATGGAGCGGCAACTGGGGCATAGAACAGAGACGGCCGTGACAGAGGAGCTCAGCTGGTCCAGCTTTGAGAGCTATGATGGCCTGGAGCTGGCATATGCGCTCCGACCATGCCCTAATGGCTCGACAGTGCTGCTGCTTCATGGGTTTGCCGCAAACAGCCAGGTAACCTGGGTGCGAACGGGAGTTGTTAATGCCATGGCCTCTCACGGACACTCTTTAGTACTGCTCGATGCTAGAGGGCATGGAAGATCTGCAAAGCCCCACGATGCCGGATCATATGGGCAAAATGCGATGGTAGGAGACGTACGGGCATTGCTTGACCACCTAGGCTTGAAAAAGGTCTGCGTGCTCGGCTACTCCATGGGCGCAGTAACGGCATTGCACCTGGCTGCTGGCGAACCGAGGGTGATTGCCGCAGTAGCCGCTGGAGCTGGCGACTCCATGCGCGCTCGGGGATGGTTCCACAGTCCCGCATCTGTAGCTCAGGCCATGGAGGCACCCACCCTCTCCTATGTCAAGGACCCCTCGGCCAGGGGATACAGGCAGTTCGCAGACGCTACAGGGGCCGATCGACTGGCTCTGGCAGCGTGGCAGAAGGCCCAGCTACTGGAGGGCAACAGCGGACCGGATCTATCTGGCATACGAGTGCCGGTGCTCATCATTGCTGGAAGCGCCGATACCCTCGCTGGCTCACCAATAGAGCTCGCCGCCCGGATTCCTGGAGCCAGAGGAGCGATCACGACCGGGAATCACATGAACGCCCTATTTGACAGCGCCTTTGTGGGCTCCATCGAGTCCTTCCTGGCAGAGGTTTGCCACTGATGGAACCGCGATCGCCTGCAGCGTGCGAGGATTCAAGCACGGACCCTGTAAGTGAGGCACTTTGAGGCCCCCGCGATTGATGCCCCACGATCGGCTACTACGTGCGAGGATTCAAGCACGGACCCTGTAAGTGAGGCACTTTGAGGAAATCTATGCGATTTGGCTCCACTCAGGTGCACAACTCCAAGGTGAGAACAGCTCATAAAAGCGGCACAAGAGCCACATATTGGATAGAAAGCGAGGAGGTCATATGCAGATAGGGATGGTTGGGCTCGGTCGGATGGGAGCGAACCTCGTCCGCAGGCTCATGGCTGGCGGTCACGAGTGCGTTGTCTTCGACACACATGCCGATGCGGTAAAGGCGCTGGCCGACGAAGGAGCCACAGGAACTGGCTCTCTTGAAGAGCTCGTCTTGGCTCTCGCTGCTCCAAAGGTGGTCTGGGTCATGGTGCCTGCGGGCATCACGGGAAAGGTCGTAGAAGAGCTTGCAGCCCTCATGTCTAGCGACGATGTGATCATTGACGGGGGCAATTCCTACTACCGTGACGACATCGATCGTGCCCGCTCGCTTGGGAAAAGGGGCATCCACTATATAGATGTCGGCACCAGCGGAGGCGTCTTCGGCCTCAAGCGTGGCTACTGCCTAATGATTGGCGGGGAAAAGGAACAGGTTGAGAGGCTAGGGCCGATATTTGCAACCATCGCCCCCGGCCTTCAGGCAGCTCCGCGAACTCCTGGACGCACAGGAGCCCCCTCCACCGCCGAACTGGGATATCTGCACTGCGGCCCGAATGGTGCAGGGCACTTTGTAAAGATGGTCCACAACGGGATCGAGTACGGGCTCATGGCCTCTTATGCCGAGGGTCTGGCAATCCTGCGTGCAGCAAACGCAGGAGCCATGGCTCAAGAAGAAGACGCCGAGACGACCCCGCTGCGCGATCCCCAGTACTACCAGTTCGAGATCGACACTGCAGAGGTAGCTGAGGTGTGGCGCCGGGGCAGCGTGGTGGCCTCATGGCTGCTCGATCTAACCGCTGCAGCGCTTCATGAAGATCCCGAGCTGTCTGCATTTGCCGGACGAGTCTCCGATTCAGGAGAGGGGCGCTGGACCGTCCATGCAGCCATCGACGAAGGCGTTCCCGCATCAGTGCTCAGCACCGCTCTATACGAGCGCTTTAGCTCAAGGGGTGCCGGCGACTTCTCCGATAAGGTGCTCTCGGCCATGCGCAAGGAGTTCGGCGGCCACGACGAGAAGCCATCAAGCCAGCCCTAGCTCATCGGCGTAGCCGACCCTGAGCGACGAGCATCCACCACAGGCGCCCCAACATATGTGCATAGGCCTACAAAGCGAGCTATGACGACTCAGGATCCCGCCGATCCCAGTGGCGAGATCATGCAACCCAACGTCCCGGCCTCGGCTGCAGGTTCTACTTTCTCAGTGCGGTTCTGGCTGCTCGTGGTCGCCACAGGTATAGGGGCGGGACTGGGTGCAGACGCTTTAATGGCACTGCTGCACTCAGTGCAGCATATCTTCTACGACTATCGCAATGGACCTTTCCAGGCCGCTGTCGATAGAACCTCGGCACTCCATAGGGTGGAAGTGCTCGCCGGGGCAGGAGTGTTCGCGGGACTCTCCTGGATGGTCCTTCGCCGCGTAACCCACTCTCATGGCACAAGCCTCTCAGAGGCCATCTGGGAGAAGCAGGGCAAGATGCCATACCTGGAGAACATTGCAAACGCCGTCTTGGAGATGGTAGCAGTCGGCCTGGGTGCACCACTGGGGAGAGAAGGAGCCCCTAAGGATGCAGGCGGTGCCCTGGCCAGCAAGCTCTCGGACTGGGCGCGTTTGAGCCGGTCTGATCGCCGCCTTCTTGTGGCCTTTGGGGCGGGAGCTGGCATGGCCGCTGTATACAACGTTCCTTTGGGAGGTGCTTTGTTCTCCCTTGAGGTGCTGCTTGGCACGCTCAGCCTTCCACTCGTGCTTCCGGCTCTCGCCACGTCGTTCATTGCAACAGCGGTTTCATGGGTCGCGCTACCCTCAACCACCACCTATGCGGTGGCGCCGCTTCATCTAAGCGATGTCCAGATCGTATGGGCGCTGATCTGCGGGCCCATCGTTGGTATTAGCGCGATCTTGTATCTGCGCTTGATTTCGCTTGCCAAGATGCGTAAGCCACAAGGATGGCGCCTGCTTGCGGCTCTAACCATTACCTTCACCTGCGTAGGCCTAGTGGCAATAGCATACCCTCAGATCCTTGGCAACGGGAAGGACGTGGCGGGCCTCGCGTTCGCAGGAAAGCTGACTGTGCCTATCCTGGCTGGCGTCTTAGTCCTAAAGCCGCTTGCCACATCTGCGTCCCTTAGGTCAGGCGCAGTGGGTGGGCTCTTCACCCCCAGCCTCAACGCAGGGGCAATGGTCGGAGGACTCTTGGGATTTGCCTGGCTTCAGGTCTTCCCCGGGAGCTCCGTAGGCGTCTTTGCCATACTCGGCTCAGCAGGGTTCCTCGCCGCTGTCATGCAAGGCCCGCTCTCTGCCCTCGTTCTGGTGATGGAGCTGACGGGCCAAGGGTTGCCGATCATGGTCCCGCTCCTGATAGTTGTCACCGGCGCAACGTTGACCTCAAGAGCACTTGACGATCGCTCGATCTACTCTGCCCCCCTGCGAAAGCACGGAAGCTTCCAACCGAGCGTCCACGCGCCAGGCTGGCCAAAGCGCAAACGTGCCATATCGGACCGAAAGCTTCCCGGTTCAGCGGACTACACATCTACCGAGTTGAGAGCTACGCCTACATCACCCGCCCAATACCACACCGGTGATGCGCACCTTGACGCCAACGAGCCAGGAGCTACGCCAGCAGCGCAAGGGAGCACTCCCGCAACCCCGGACGGAGCTCTCCTGGTTAGACTGTGGGGCCTGGCGCGAGGCGTGCTCTCCAAGCTGAACTCGCTCAGGCGAACCGGTGAGCGATAGCCTCAACTTGAAAGCGATACGCGCCGCCAAAAAGCACCGTGTGAACAAGCAAGGGATATAGCTGGAAGAGCGCGAGCCTTTCCTGCCAGCCAGCATGCAACGGGCTCACCTCGCAGTATGCGCTGATGAGGCGGTCTGGCAGCGCGCCAAACAGAGCCAGCATGGCGAGGTCTTCCTCGGGATGGCCACCATGCACCGATGGGTCTATGAGCCAGGGGCGGCCATCAGCACCCCAAAGGACGTTCCCCCACCATAGATCCCCATGCACAAGAGCAGGCCCACCTGGCGGAAGCAGGTCCTCAATCTTGGCAACTACCGCTGACAGCGCCTGCTCCAGGCCGCACTGGCTTGCTAGCTCTGCCAGACGGGCTCGATAGAAGCTGGCGCTGTCAGGTTCCACCGAAGCACTCACCTGGCAAGCCCCGATCCACGATGACCCACCTCCCCACTGTGCCCAGCCGGCACTGTGCAACCCAGCAAGCATCCGACCAAGGGCCTCCTCATGACGAGCGGTGCGGGCCCTTTGATCAACCCAGCTCGTAACGAGGATGCCGGCTTCGCACATGACGACCTCCGGTACCGGCGGCGCCTGTGGGACCCGGCCCAGGCTGGAAAGCCCGTCGGCCTCGTCTTTAACCCCTGGACCTACCTTTACCACTAGGTCCCTATCCTTTACCGTTACCTTCCATGCGCCACCACCCAGGGAACGGCAGTAGCTGGGAGAAGCTAGGAGCCTAGACAGATCTGCGAGCCAGCGCTCCGATGAGCCCACGGCAAGCCGCCTCAATGAGTTGAAGACTGCGATCGAACTGCGCGGCGTCGCATCCCCAGGGGTCTGGAATGTCATCGTCTCCCGGGCGAGCCGCAGGATCGTAGGATCGCAAGAGCTGGATCTTATTTGCATCGATCTTGCCCATAGCCAGGCGTCTCACCTCTTCGAGGTTGGACCTGTCGGCGCACAACACCAAGTCTGCAGCTTCGAGGTCGCATGGATGGATCCGCCGTGCCCTGTGATCGCCCACAGGCCAGCCCCTCCTGCGAAGAGCGGCATCCGCGGCGGGATCTGTGCGACCGCCCTCGTGCCAACCCGCGGTGCCAAACGACTCGATCACCACCTGGTTGGCTACCCCTGCCTCTTTTGCCATCTCCTTGGCCACAGCCTCGGCCATTGGCGATCGGCAGATGTTTCCCAGGCACACCATAGCTACTCGCACCATCTTATTGTCGCAGATGCAAAAGACCACAGGCCATCCTCGAGGGATGCCGTGGTATCCCTGGTCGCCACGGTATCAAAGATCGTGTGAATAACACCTTAACCTTGACAACGCACATGACGATGCTATTAGCGAGCCGCCGTAGACAGCCGCGTGCTCAGTAATCGCCGGTCAAATAGGGAGGTCGAAATGGAGGATGAGGGCGCTTTCTCCCAACGCACCAGCAGCAGATCAGTCCCTGATGCCAGTTGCATGCCGCAGCGCTGGGCTGCTCGCGACAGCTGGGCTCTCCAGCCCAAAGCACCCATAGAACCAGCGGTGTGCAAAGATAAAAGGAGGGCTCGGTCAATCTTACGCTGCACTCGATCCCTGGGCTCGGACGTCGCCCGCCAGCTCCGGGTCATGATCGCCCGCCCCGATCAAATAGTGCCAATCTTCTGGGCCGCTGGGGCGATAGTCACTCTCTCGGTAGTGGTGATGCAGTCCTGGCCTCACGATGAGTTTCTTGCCTTGTGGGCCACCGCCGGTGTCTTTGTAGCGGGCTTCGTCGCGAGCTCACTGGGAAGAAACCACCTGCCTTCGTGGGTGTTGCACATCGAGGTAGTTATAGGCAGCGTCCTCGTTACCGTGCTTGCCGCCATAGGAGTGAGCCAACGGATACCGATGGCCAGCATGTACGTGTGGGTCGTTATCTTCTGCGCCCTTTATTTCGAGCTGCCAAGCGTGCTGGCGCACTGCTCCCTGTGTGGTCTTATGTTCGCCGTTGTACTTGCCACAAGCCCCAAAGTTCACGATGGCGCCGCGGTATGGTTGTCGATCTTCGGTACGGCAGCTGTGGTAGGAGCCATCGTTCTCGGATTGGTCAACGCCTTGCGCATCCAAGCTCTCCAAGACCCTCTCACCGAGCTACCAAACCGCCGCTGGTGGGATCAGCGCCTGGAAGAGGAGATCGCTCGTGCAAATCGCGCGGGTGCCCCGCTTTCTGTGGGAGTTATGGACCTCGATGGCTTCAAGGCCATAAATGACACACTCGGCCATCAAAGCGGAGATCGATTGCTCTGCGAGCTCTGCAAGCTCTGGTGCAGGCAAGCTCGAGCCAGTGGAGACTTCCTTGCTCGGATTGGAGGCGATGAGTTTGCCCTTATCGTTCCCGGGCTAAGCCACCAAGACACCGATACTTATGCACAGAGACTTCGCTCAGTGGTTCCGCACGGCATATCGGTGTCTATAGGTATGGCCAGCTGGGACGGAAAGGAGAGTGCTGGGACCCTGCTCCATCGAGCTGACCAGACGATGTACCGTGAGAAGCTTAGTCATCACGCCGAGCCAGCATTCAAGGCTTAAAGGACAACGAACATCCACAGCAGTCACTGGGGCCAGCAGATGAACCTTGAGCTAAGATCTTTGTGCTAACGCACCCAGGGAACAGAATTGCCCTTCTCCCTGTCACGCTCCATGTCACGACTTGGACGTAGCTTTGCCTGCAGCGGCCGGCTTTGCGCGACGATCTGCTATAAGTCCAACTGCAGCCAGCAGCACCAGCAAGATGCCAGGTACCACGAAGAACCACGTGAGCAGACGGAAATTGGGAAGGCTGTCAACTTGTGAGTAGTTGGTGACGTTAGCCTTCATGGTCTTTACGAGCGGCTGGTAATGCGCAAGTCCTGGCGGCACGGCCGAGAAAATTGGAACCAATTTTGGTAGGCCACCCAACAACTGCGCCATAGCCGGAAAGCGCGAGCCCAAGAAGCTTTCTACCTGAGTCGGTGTCATGTGCAGCTGCGCGGCCAGCGCTGCTATTAGCTGTGGGGCTTCCCCCGCTGCTTTCACCCCGTCTTGTGCAACAGAGCGCAGTGGCACAAACGTATTGTTGTAGTAGTTGACTGTTGTCCGCACAGACGCTGGCTGCATGATGGGGTGAAAATTGTCAAGCATCGTCTGGCCTGCACTCGCCTTGCTCGGGAACGACAATGCAAGAGGTAATACGATCAATATTATCCCAAGTACCAGCACCGGCCACATAAGCCTTCTGCTCATGTCATTTTCCTCCGTTCTTTAATCGCCCACATTTTGGAGGTCCCCAAGAGCGTGCCGAGCCGAGTGCCAGGAAGTGCAGACAGAACTGTACAGCGAGATACCCCAAGAGCGTGAATATCTCCCTTTCTGTTCTTTCCCGCCAAAGCGAACCAAAAGCGCGAACAGCCCTTCTAGAAGCCTGGCATCACCTCTACGTCCCTCCCCATTGCCTTGACAGAGGATCCCCCCTCACAGAAACATGCGCATACGCGTACATCCCTTCAATACGACTAACATAAATCGCTGCCCATGTCAACAGAGGTCTCTACCGACCAAGGTAAGCTACAACAGATGAGATCCCGCCGGGCCTTCGCAGTTGCAGGGATCGAGCGTCTAGCATGAGTGGCCCAGCGTTGTCAGCCAGTCCAGCGATCAGTCCATTTGCTAGGACGGATCTGGTATATGTAGGTAGTCATACTACGATGCTTGCGCGGACAATAGATCGTCGATCTGCCATCTCAAAAGCAGTATTGATCTCTTCAAGCGGAAACGAGGTGGCGACCAGACGGTCCATGGGAAGGCTGTGCTGGTGAGAGGTCAGAAAAGAGATGGCATTGGAGAGCAGATGCGGCTCATAAAGGGAAACACCCACTATAGTCTTGTTAGCCATGACCAGACGTGAGGGATCGGCCTCGTAAGTCCGGCCCATGTTGATGTTGCCGATCTCGAGGTAGCGTCCACCTTGCGCAAGCATCTTGAGCCCCTCTGGGACGACGCTCGGATCCCCAACCACCTCAACGACTACCTCCGCGCCGAGCCCATCAGTCATCTCCCGCACAAGCCTGACACGCGAGCTCACCTCGGGCTGCTCAGACAGGCTTACTGTCTCGTCAGCGCCAAAGCTCTTTGCCAGCTCCAACCGCTCTGGAACTGAGTCGAGCACAATGACCATCTTTGCACCACGTGCCTTTGCGACCGCTGCTGCAAACAGACCAAGACCGCCAGCACCCTGGATCACCACGTTCTCTCCAAGCGAGAGCTCAACCCGTTCCAAGCCATACATGACCTGTGACAAGGCGCAGTTCACACCAGATGCAAGCTCGTCGGATAGGTTGTCGGGAACCTTGTACAGCACGGCACCTGCGGGTAGAAGAAAGTAATCTCCGTAACCACCCACGAAATACGGAGGTTTGCTCGCATCCCCGAGCATCGCCATGCCCATTTTTAGGCACGACACTCTCCGGCCGGCCAGGCAGTTCCTGCAATGGTGGCATGGAAAGAAATATGGAAAGACGACACGACTCCCTACTGCAAGCGGCTCGCCATTGGAGTCTTCTCTTAGCTCATCTCCGTCCCCGAACGCGGCTATGGAGCCAACCATCTCGTGCCCCAGTACCGTTGGCATGGCTCCACCTAGCCCGCGCGTGGCAAAGGCGCCATGCCAGGCATGCAGATCTGAGCCACAGATATTGCTCCGGTGGACCTTTATAAGTATCTCTCCAGCTCCTACCGATTCGATGCAGACGCGCCTGATCTCGAATGGCTCTCCAGGAGCGTTGAAGCGTGCAATGCGTCCTTCAAACATCTTGCCTGGCTAGTTGAGATCGCCAAGCGGCGCGACAGGGCCAGATACACCCGTGCCAGCATGAGGATGTTGGTGATCATGGTAATTCTCACGAGCACCAGCATGAGGATGTTGGTGATCATGGTCATTCTCACGAGCACCAGCATGAGGATGGGCATGGAGATGCCCATGAGTGGCTGAGACGATGGCGCTGTCAGACTCAGCGCTGCCGGCAACTGACTCTTGGAGGGCTAGCTCCCGCTCAAGCGCCTGAGTGTCAGCCCGGGCCCTTGCTATCCAGCCACGAGCTGCCGCTGGAGACATGTGGCACAGCCCTGGGATGAAAGGGTAGCGCTGGCACAGCGGACCCTTCTGGCCTCCCGACGGTGAGCCCGGTGCAGTGACCCCCTTCAAAAGTGCGATCCCAAAGCGTCGTCGCGCCTGTGAGCCACACACAGGGCATGGGATCATCGTCGGGATGGGGACCGAGACTCTCTTCTCCTGTATCCCGCCACATCTAGGGCAGGCAAAATCAACAAGAACGCTCATATGCAACTCACTCGTAGCACTTTGGAGCGTGTTCCAGCTCTGCCCAGTCATCTGGATCGTGAGAGATCCATACAGTAGCATCAGCGCTCTCCCGTAGAAGCTTAAGACGCTGGATCGAACGGATCGAGAGCTCGGTGTTGGCGTCATAGGGCATTGGGATCTCCTCCTCGAGCGCTTGGCGCAGATGCACAGTGTCGCCAGTAAGGATGAAGTTTCTGCTCGGGAGGCGCACCAGCAAGCTGAGCTCTCCTGGGGTATGACCGGGTGTATGCAGGATGACCAGGCTGCCATCACCGAACAGATCGTGGTCTGTAGGGATCTGGGTCCAGTTGTAGGAGCGCGTGAGCTCGATGTCCTCACGGCGAAAGAATGCCGCTCCTGCAGGATCGGGCCACATCGCATAGCGCAGGTCGCCTGTGCCTACATAGAACTTGGCTTCTGGGAACAGGTACAAGCCGCCACTGTGATCGAAATGAGTGTGTGATGCCACAACATGGGTTACATCGGATACCTTGTAGCCCAGCGCCTGCAGCTGATTGTCCAATCGCTGTTCTGGGCTGAACTGCAGCCCAAGGAACTGGGCGAGGGGACCGTAAACGGCCTCCGGATCGTCCGCGGCTGCAGGCACCAGCCCAGTGTCGAAAAGCACGAGACCCTTAGAGTGCTCAATCAAGTAAGCAGGCATGGGAACTGTAGCCGTCCCAGTAGCACCCACCATGAGGATCGCGTTGTCAAGAGTGAACGTAGGCGAATCCAGAGCCCACAGCCTCTTTACAGTTGGATGTGACATAGAAGCTTTCCTTTCACGTTTATTTAGTTGCTATTACAGTCGAGCGCATGGCCGTATTGATATAATCAAGAGGGAAAATGGTGACTATGAGACAAACCTATCGGACGCCAATATGTATTCGATATTGGCAAATGCTTTCTCAGCCAGGTAAACTGGCATCAGTAGTCACGCTTTCTTCCAGTGAAGCCAGTCTTTGCCTAAGTGCCTTCTTATCAAACTTTCCGACACTGGTCTTTGGAACCTCGTCTACAAAGATGAACTGATCAGGCACCCAGAATTTCGGAAAGCGGGAAAGAACCAGCCCGGCCAGCTCGCTTGCTTCCACAGGAGAGCGAGTGGATACGTACGCCACCGGACGCTCCAGCCAGGTGGGATCCGCTACCGCGACTACAGCCGCCTCTCGAACTGCGGGATGTGCCATTAGCGCATTCTCCAGATCCACCGAGGAGATCCATTCTCCTCCACTCTTGATGAGATCCTTAGTTCTATCTACCAGTGACAAATAGCCTTCTGGGTCTATGTGACCGACATCCCCGGTCCTGAACCACCCATCCTGAAAGCTTTCCTGTGAGCGTGGATCGTTATAGTACGATCTTGCCACCCACGGAGAGCGAACCAAGATCTCACCTGCGCTCTGAGCATCCCAGGGCTGCTCCTCACCTCTATCATTGACAACCTTCATCTCTACCAGAGGCAAGGGAAGACCCTGCCTACTGAGAAGCTTGTAGCGCTCCTCTTCGCTCGCGTGCAAGAACTTATCCTTAAGCGTGGTGAACGTCAGCAGTGGTGAGGACTCGGTCATGCCCCAACCCTGAACCACTTCAGTGTGGTACCTATCATTCCACCAACGCATCTCGCTCACCGGTGGGGCCTGCCCACCCAACCACAGCGTCTTCAGGCTGCTCAGATCGTAGGTTCTCGTATTCGACTCGATCTCTTCGCGCATTAGCATTCCCACACTTACCGCAGCCACGCAGACGCTTACGCTCTCGTGCTCGATTGCCTTTAGATAGTCGGCGGGCCGTGGTTGAACCCCAGGAAGGACAAGGGTAGCTCCCTGAAGAGCGCACGCGAATGGCATGCCCCAGGAGTTTACATGCGACATCGGCGTTACGAGTAAATATCTTTCTGACTCAGATACACCAATCGATCCATTGAGGCATAGCATAAGTGCATGCAGAACAGTGCTTCTGTGGCTATACAAAACCCCCTTTGGTTCCCCAGTTGTACCCGAGGTATAGCACATGCCTGCCGCTGAGCGCTCATCGATGTCTTGGAGGTCAAAATTTTCGTCACCACTTGCTATAAGGTCCTCATATATCTGAGTAGATCTGAGCCTGCTTGCTGAAGCACTTGGAAATCCTAGTATGATAAATGTCTCTACGCTTGAAAGTGCATCGCCCATCCTCTCCACCGTCGGAACTTGGTCTGGGCTTATTATAAGAACCTTGTCCCGAGCGTGGTTTATGATGTAGCTGATCTGCTCACACGAAAGCCTGGTGTTGATCGTGTGGAGGACTGCGCCGATACAGGGAACTGCGAAATAAGCCTCGTAATGCTCGAATGTGTTCCAACATAGTGTACCAACGCGATCCCCAGGGCTGACACCCAGCTCGCTCAGGGCTGAGGCGAGCCTGCGCACCCTACGCCCATAATCGGCATAAGAATAACTTACAAAGCTATCATCTACACGGGTGACAATCTTCTTGTCACCAAAAATGCGCTCTGCTCGCCAGAGCAGCGATTTAAGCTGCAGTGGCCGATCCATCATCAAGCTTTCCAAGCTAACTCCTCTTCACAATCTGCTCTTGTAGTCAAGATCCGGGAGTCAATACTCAAGCCTCGCAAAACGGCGCGCGTGATGAACCAGCGGTTCACGCTCACGCAGCAATACACGCACCACCTTGCCGACCAGAATGACATGATCCCCACCTGGATAGCGCTCGTAGGCGTCACAGACAGTGGAGACCACCGAATCCCTCAGTATAGGAATGTGCTCTTCGGTGTAATCGAACTCATCGCCAGAGAACTTATCGGCACCCTTTGTCGCAAAGCGCAAAGCCAGGTGCCGGTGATCATGCGCTAGGACGTTTATCGCCCATCGCCCAGCGGTCTGAAACGCCACATGGCAGTCAGCTGAATTCACAAGACACACAAGTACTAGCGGCGGATCCACAGAGAGTGAGCAGAATGAGCTCGCAGTAAAGCCCCAGTTCCGGCCTGCCTGGTCATGGGTGGTGGCAATGGTCACCCCACTTGGAAAGCGCGACATCGCCTCCTTGAATAATTCCGAGAACTCCTCGGGGTGCACAGACTGGTCAAGGCACATATCCTGTATGCAGGCAGTCTCGCCTGCTTGCCCGGCAATCACGCCTGAGCTCCAGCTTGGGGATCTAAAGCACGGCCTAGCTCATGGCCCAACCGCTCTCTTTTGGTCCTGAGATAGCTCGAGTTGTGCTGGCCGGGAGGAACAATTAGAGGAATCCGTTCGGTTATCTCGATGCCGTACCCCGAAAGGCCTGTGTACTTTGCAGGGTTATTCGTCATGAGCCTGATCGAGCGGACCCCTAGGTCAAGAAGTATCTGTGCACCGACACCGTACTCCCGGTTGTCCACGGGAAGGCCTAGAGCCAGGTTCGCATCGACTGTGTCCATGCCCTGATCTTGAAGGGTATACGCCCGTAGCTTGTGCCCTATACCTATACCACGACCCTCCTGACCTCTCAGGTAGACAAGTACGCCCCTGCCCTGGTTGCCTATGCGCTCTAAGGCTTTGTGGAGCTGTTCACCGCAGTCACATCTGGCCGAGGCCATCACATCGCCTGTTATGCACTCGGAATGAACCCGTACGAGAACGTCATCTCCGTCTCTAATGTCCCCTGCAACCAGGGCAATGTGATCGGTATCGTCTAGCAGGGACCGGTAACACGATATGGTGAAGATCCCATATGGCGTAGGTAACATAGCTTCGGAAGTATGTTCGACAAGGCTCTCATGGCGCCTCCTGTACCTTATGAGATCAGCTATGGTGACAACAGCTAGGTCGTGCTGAGCCGCAAAGATCTTAAGTGCAGGCCGCCTTGCCATGGTGCCATCGTCGTTTACCACCTCGGCAAGGACCGCTGCTGGGGTCATGCCGGCAAGCTTGGCAAGATCCACCGCTGCCTCGGTATGGCCCGCCCGCTTTAAAACTCCTCCTTTACGCGCCCGAAGAGGGAAAACATGGCCTGGACGGCTGAAGTCACTAGCTGTCAGCGTCGGATCTGCGAGCGCTCGTATGGTAGCAGCACGATCTGCCGCTGATATGCCTGTGCTTGTAACGCCGCGCAGATCCACCGATACGGTAAAGGCGGTGCCGCGCGGATCGTTCCCGGCAGCCACCATCTGGTCAAGTCGGAGCTGGTCGAGTCGCTCTGGCTCCATCGCCACACAAGCCAGCCCGCTCGTGTGGCGCACCAGGAATGCCATTCGCTCAGCGGTGATCGTCTCTGCAGCCGCTATGAGGTCCCCCTCGTCTTCGCGATCTTCGTCATCGATCACGATGACGAACTCTCCTCGGGCAAATGCCTCGACCGCTGCCCGAACTGAGCTCTCAATGACCTCCATGTTCGCAATGACGCCAAACGGCTCGTTTCCCATCAGAGATGATGATGCCTGTCATCAAGGATGTCAGGGCGTATCAGTTTGAAACACTCACCCCGGGTCACCTCTTGAAGCGTCCCAAAATGAGACGGTCCGGCTAAAAGGTTCTAGAGCATACTTCGAGCTACCGCCATGGGCGAGACCCCATTAGAGATTAGGAGGAGTACATGATCGAGATCGGCATATTCCACAACGGTGCGGCCGACTTGCCCACCGTTAGGGCTGTACTCCGCACCGTCGTGAATGATGGTGATCTTGAGGCCACACACCAGGCAGCTCAACGTGGCCTCATCAACCAAGTCAGGCAAGGGATCCTGGCAGATCAGCTTGGTTATGACTACTTTTTTATGACTGAGCATCACTTCCAACCCGAAGGTGCGGAGTACAGCCCTAACCCGCTATTGGCCGAGGCCGCCATCGCATCTAGGACTAAGAGGATACGTCTTGGCCAGCTGGCAAATATCATCACCTGGTGGCACCCGATTCGATTTGCCGAGCAGGTCGCAATGCTGGATGTCATCTCGGGGGGCAGGGTCGAGTGCGGCATTGGCCGTGGCTACCAGCCGCGCGAAGCAGAGGTCTTTGGCCAAGCATATGGTTCTACTATCCAGGATCAAGAGCGCAACCGGGCGTCCTATGAAGAGGCATACGAGATAATCGAGAAAGCATGGACACAGCCGTCCATGTCGCACCATGGGGAGCGCTTCTCCATACCTCCGTCATATACGCGATGGAACCACCGGCAGACCAATGCCTACTTCAGCCAGCCCGGTGTCGGCCGTACCCTCGAAGAGGTTGTGAAGGTCGGACCGCCGGACATGTACTCGGGCGGCAACCCTGTGCTGGCAACAACCTCTAAGCTTCTTGAGATACCAGTCTATCCACAACCGCTGCAAAAGCCTCACCCGCAGATCTGGGAGCCAATAACCTCAGAGCGCTCAACGCGCTGGGCTGCTGGCAAGGGCGTCAACGCTTACTTCATAGTAGAGCCCAGCTCGCGCATCCGCATGATGATAGAGATGTACTACGATGAGGCAGCCAAGAATGGTTGGCCTGACAGGCTAAATAGAGGCCAATTCAAGTTCGGCTGGGACGCTCAAAAGCACCGTGGTGTTGTCACTTGTCGCTATATCCATGTGGTCGAGAAAGGCCTGGGGGACCTAGACAGGGCCGCTAGGGCGATGGAGCTGCAGTGGGACTACTACGGCCCCTTTGGCTTTGCTGCCGTCCTTGCTGAGGCAGATGAGCCATACTACGATCTCAACATGAAAGTGACAGCAGATCTGCTTCGTAAGAAGGAGGTCGCTATCCACGGATCCAAGCAGGAAGTCATAGACAAGATCATGAAAATCAAGCAGGTGTGCGGCTACGATGACTTCATGTTCAATGCCTGGTTCGAGCTGGGCGGGTTCGAAGGAGCTGAGATCGAGGCCCAAATGCAGTTCTTTGCCGAGGAGATCGCCCCTGTTTTAAGGCGTGAGTGCGGTGGCTCTCCTGAATATCCAGCTTCAAGTGTGGACCTGGATGTCTTTGCAAATGGCATCTCCGGCAACGGCGCCTCTACCGGCACCGGGAAGAGGCAGGCGATGGCTGGCCAAGCGGGGGCTTAGGCAACACTTGGTGGGCTTGGTGCCATATTTGCAATCGGTGCTCTGCTTGGCCCACTTCCAAGACCTAATGGTGGAACGGTCTCGGGTCGCCATGGCCCGAGACCGTTCCACTCACCGGCTGAGAACCTGACCATGCTGCCACTCTTGGAAACCGCTTTGCTCCCCATTGGAGCAGAGCGGCTAAGGAAAGAGGTCCGTGGGTTCCTTGCAGAACAGACCGCGGCGGGGGCTTTTGTGGGTACCTGCGACTCATGGCTGAGTGGCTGGGACGAGTCCTTTACCGAACAACTTGCCGCGCGAGGGTGGGTGGGGATGACCATTCCGACCAAGTACGGGGGCCACGGACGATCCGCCTTGGAGCGCTACGTGGTGATCGAAGAGCTGCTTGCAGCCGGTGCGCCCGTCGCGGCGCACTGGGTGGCCGACCGCCAATCGGCTCCGTCTCTGCTGCGCTATGGAACCGAGCTCCAGCGCCAAAGCTTTCTGCCCAAAATCGCCCAGGGGCGCTGCTTTTTCGCGATCGGCATGAGCGAGCCAGACAGCGGATCCGATCTGGCATCGGTACGTACCGTTGCGCAGCGGGTGAAGGGCGGATGGGAGCTCTATGGCACCAAGGTATGGACGAGCGGGGCTCACCGTGCCCATTTCTTCGTGGTGCTCGCACGCAGCGAGCCACTGGGTCCAGACAGGCACGCTGGGCTGACGCAGTTCATCGTCAACCTGCGCGGGCAAGGGGTTGAAATAAGACCCATTCCACTGCTCACCGGGGCTCATGACTTCAACGAAGTGGTATTAAATGGCGTGTTCGTCCCCGATGCTCACGTGCTGGGGGAGGTCGGGAGCGGCTGGCGCCAGGTGACCTCCGAGCTCGGGTTCGAGCGCAGCGGTCCGGAGCGTTTCCTTTCGACTTTTCTGCTGCTTGCCAGCCTTGCTCATCACCTGGAAAGTAGCTCAAGTAGCACCACGGCAGAAACTGAAGAGATCGGGGAGCTTCTGGCGCGTCTTATAACGCTGCGCCAGATGTCGCTGTCTGTAGCGGCAGCGCTGTCTGAAGGTAGCGAAGTAGACGTGCAGGCTGCACTTGTAAAAGACCTCGGGACCCGTTTCGAGCAGGAAGTGGTAGAACGGGTACGATTGGTTTCTCATGTCTTTGCCGACCAGGATGCAGCTCCAGGCACGCTCGCGTACCACCTCGCACGCAGTACTTTGCACTCTCCTGGGTTCACCCTGAGAGGTGGTACAAACGAGGTGCTCCGGGGAATCGTGGCGAGGGCTTTGGGACACCAATGAAAGACGAGCTGGATGCAGTAGCGGCGACAACGGCTCGAATCTTTGAAGCCTTGTGGTCCACCGGGACTGAACCTGGAGATCCTCCTTACTGGGCTCCTCAAGTATGGGAGGCTCTGGTAAAAGCTGGGTTCACTCTCCTGCCCATACCAGAAGAGCACGGAGGCGCTGGGGCGAGCATGCTCGAAGCGGCTGTGGTGCTTCGAGAAGTTGGTCGGTTTGGTGTACCTGTTCCTCTAATGGAGACTGCTCTGCTGGCCGGTTGGCTCTTGTCGGCTACCGGCCTTGCGGTCCCTGCTGGCCCCTTGACCGCTGCAGCCCCAGATGCGATGGGTGCTCGGCGTGTCCGAGGTGGCTATGTCCTCACAGGAACGCTTTCAAAGGTTCCCTACGGACACATAGCCGAGAATGTGGTGGTGGTGTTGCCAACCACGCCTCCACTGGTCATGAGCTTAGACCCCCGGGATTGGCAGTGGGTGCGAGGAAGAAACCTCTGTGGCGAACCAAGAGATAGTATAAACATTGAGGGTCTATTCGTATCTGAGGAATGGGCGGCTGTAGTGGGTAGCGATAAGGAGATCAATGGCAGTGAGCTCATGATCAGAGGAGCACTTGGGACATCGCTGCTCATAGCCGGAGCGATAGAGGCCGCCTTGTCAGCCAGTGTGTCCTACGCCCGTGAAAGAACTCAGTTTGGAAGGCCAATCATTGCCTTTCAGGCGATACAGCAATATCTAGCGCAAATGGCCGCCGAATCAGCCGCCGCCAATGCAGCTGCGATGTCAGCCGCAACCAATGCGGCCAGGAACGGATCGCCTGATCCTATCTTTGTCGGAGCCTCCAAGGTGCAGGCAGGCCGCTCTGCCGGAATTGTCGCACGGCTGGCCCACCAAGTCCACGGTGCTATCGGCTTTACCCAGGAGCATCCATTGCATCGCTACACTACTAGGCTGTGGGCATGGAGGGATGAGTTCGGTAACGAGCGCCATTGGGCCCGCATCCTGGGAGAGAGAGCATTGAGCACACCGGGACTCTGGGACCTGGTCACAAGAGATACACCTGGGGAAGGAACATGAGCGACATCGAATACTCTTGTCAAGGGCCCGTTGCAACGATCATGCTCAACCGCCCTCAGCGCAAGAATGCTTTCACTTTGGATATGGTCGACAAATGGGCTGGTGCGCTACAAGAGGCCGCCAAGGACCCCGCGATAAGGTCTATAGTTCTAAGGGGTGCAGGAGATGCTTTCTGTGCTGGTATAGACATCGAAGAGCTGGAGAAGGTCGAGCCAACACCTTTGGCACGGCGCCAGATGCTTACCGACACCATACACCGTGTGGCACTATCCCTAGAGGACCTTGACAAACCTGTTGTGGCAGCAGTAGCTGGACCTGCCGTCGGGGCTGGAATGGACATGGCCCTCATGTGCGACATCAGGCTTGCAGGTATCTCGGCTCGCTTCAGCGAAGGATATATCCGAGTCGGCTTGATACCCGGTGATGGTGGCTGTCTTTGGCTACCCAGACTGGTCGGTGTGGCCCGCGCTCTTGAACTGCTCCTTACCGGAGATTTCATTGATGGACAAGAAGCCGAGAGAATCGGCGTCGTAAACCACTGCTACCCCGACGACGAGCTGCTCGGGAAGACCTATGAGCTCGCTAACAAGCTAGCGTCCATGCCACCAATTGCAGCAGGGCTCATAAAGCGGTCTACCTACCAGTCATTGCACATGGACGTGAGAACTCATCTTAACATGATGGCATCACACATGGCGGTCGTGCAGTCAACAGATGACTCCAGCGAGGCTATGAGTGCATTTTCCCAAAAGAGAGACCCGCACTTCTCCGGCCACTGACCTCATAAGCTCATGTGGGCAGTTTGCACTAAGTGCAGAGTGGCACGCTTGTCACTCAAAAGCTCATCTCGCGATTGGTTGGAATGCCAAGGCTCCGCAATTTTCTATATAGTGTTGCCCGACCGATTCCAAGAACCTTGGCTGCCTCAGTCCTGCTGTTTCCAACGCTTGCCAGAACTTCAATGATTGCGTTTCGCTCGGCTCTTTCCAATGCCGACAACCGATCTGAAGCCGAGCGTTTTAGGATCCAGGATGGCAGGTGCTCTGGCTCAATGTCATGGCCCCTACTGGACCTAAGCGCAATCATAAGCGCCTCTTTTAGCTCGGCTATGTTGCCTGGCCACTGATAACGCATGAGCGTGTGCAGTGCACGTATTGAGCACCGGGCGTTCTTGTGCTCCTCATTACCAGCGAGCAGAGCTGGGACTAAATCAGCAATGTCCTCGCTTCGCTGCCTTAGCGGAGGGATCCGTACTTGCAATGGAAAGCATACGCTCAAAAGCTCATCTTCCTCAGTTGCATCAGCTGAAGTCACTGCCGTTGCCAGGACCCTTCCTCTCCTGGCGCCCCTTGGGCCTCGGGCCTTGGTTAGAATTGAGCGCATCTCTGCCATTGCCGCTGGCGACAGAGAATCGACATGACGTAAAACGAACGTGTCGCCACATTCCGATGCTCTTTCCAATGCATCGAGCAGAGCTGTCAATGATGCACTATCCAAAGAAGAGAGATCGTAAACGACCAGCTGAGAGCATGGGTGATCATGAGCAGAGATCTCGTGCAGGTACCGGGCTAGGTGAACCTTGCCTACCCCAGCCTCCCCTATGATGGCCACAGGTTCACGTAAGTCTGCGAGGTTGAAAACGGTAGACATCACCTGACGCCACTGCGGGCTCCGGCCTGGCAAAGGGTGAGTGGCAAGCGGCACGTGGGCCTTATGCACCGCCGTAGTGGTTTCCTCACCTTTAGGTGAAGCAAAGTCAAGTCTCATGACCACCGCGCTCGGGCCGCACCGTCCGTTGGCAACAGGCAAGCAGTGAACCTTACAGGAGCCCTGTGCCAGCTCCACTACTCCTTCTGTGCGCCCGCTAGTGGTCAGATCCCGGGCAAACTCCCACAGCACGGGATGATCGAATGGGACGAGACGCTCGGCAGCTGCGCTGTTCGTCAAGTTCAAAGCCGGGTTCAGGCCAACCACCGCACCTGGGTAGCGGCGACAGGTACCCAGGAACTCCTCTAGGAGAGCCATCTCCTCTGGAGAGGACAGCTGAGCCAGCTGTGTCTCTATGTGCCGAACGGCCTCCACAAGCAGTGGTGCCATGAGCGGATCATGCTCTCGCGCCAAACAGGTGATGTCCAATACTCCTTCGACAGTTCCATGGATGGGGTGGTGGATTGGCACTCCCACACAGGCCAAGTGCTTTAGGTAATCAGCAAAGTGCTCCTCACCGCGCACCGTCACCGCCGAGGACTCCTCCAAAGTCGTACCTAGGCCATTAGTCCCGGCAAACTCCTCAGCGAAGACAAAGCCGCTAGCGGCATTGGCCTTGTCCAGAGCCCTGTTCAAGGCGCTGTCACCAACCCAGCGCTCCAGGATGCGCCCCTCCCGATCTGCCAGGATGACACTTGTCGCAGTTCCCCCTAAGGTCACCATCAAGCGCTCCAGGATCGGCCTCGCAGCGCGCATGAGGCAACACTCCCGATCGAACTCTGGAAGGTAGGGCAGCTTCGGTTCCTTCTGGTTACCCACGCCACACGCTGCTGAACGTCGCCACGAAGCGGCAATTACCGGCCGCAACTTCTCCTCCCCCAGCGGAACCTCTAAACCAAGCCGGGACAGAGACGAATCACAGGAAACCTGGGAGCCACTCCTCCCCATATACCTCCCCTAACTCTAGCTACGTCCCAAATAGGCCAGCTCTAGATCTTCTGTCATTGTAACCCCCCGGATTGGAGATCCACCGTCTCAAAATCGATACACATACCTCACCGACCCTTCGCTATCATCTCTTACCGTATCGGTGAGCCCCCCTTACGGACGGGGCGTGTGACCCGTCCGCTCGGTTGGAGTTGCCTGGCATCGCTCCCCTCACGCCACCACGACCAACGGTCTGGTTCCAAATAACTAGTAGATGGGCTTGCTAGCGTCGGCTTGCTCTGTCGTGTTCATAGGACAAAGGCCCGGTTCTGGGCGCTACTCAGGGCTCTGGCCTTTCGGTGCTGCGCCATACGGTGTGCCTCACGCTGGCCTTGCGACCAGCGTTCGACAGCCCGGAGATACGTTACACGGATCCTAGTGTCAGGTGGTATCGGGACATAGGTCCCATGCAGCGCCTTTTGGAGGATTCCGCTCGTGTCCTACCCTCCCAAGGTCGCCTTGTCGAAGCTGGTCATGTCTTTGAAGACGGTCGCATCCATAACAATACGTAAGCAAACAATACGTAAGCACCACTGGCCGGAGCGCTCTTGGCGCTCCGGGCGCTACTGTCTATGAAGGACATTCTCGCAACCTCGTGGCGCTGCAGCCTAGCGTTAGGACTGGAGACCAGGTCCTCCAAGAACAGGCCCGGGCATCCAACCAAGACCTAATGGCACTTAG